>CAILYC010000014.1 GCA_903838355.1 uncultured Burkholderiales bacterium
CGCAAAAGCAACAAAGAGCAATGGAGCTGATCAAAGCCATTAAGCTGTAGACTTGTAGACAGTAGCCAAAATACAAAAATCAAAAAGAGTATTGATTTATAAGGAACTTTCGCCTACAAGGTTCTGGAACTTCAGTTTAAAGGACTCTGGGCAGGTCAAATCCCGCTACCGGTCAACCCAATTGAATGGGCTTGGTCTGGGGGTGGCACCATCGCGCCATTGTTAAGAGAAGCGATGGTAACTTGGGAAGTAAAACGGTATCCCGCACCTCTCACCGTCTCAACCATGACACCCGCCTCGCCGAGTGCCTCTCGCAGCCGCTTAATGTGAACATCCACCGTGCGCTCTTCAATGAAGACGTGGTCTCCCCAAACTTTATCGAGAAGTTGGGACCTCGTGTGCACGCGCTCGGCATGGCGCATGAGGTAATTGAGGAGCTTGAACTCGGTGGGGCCCACCTTCAAGGCCTGGCCTTGAAAACTCACCCGGTAAGTTGCACCATCCAGGGTCACTTCACCCACACTAACACTGTCGACCGATTGCTCAGGGGCGCGGCGACGAAGCACCGCACGAATACGGGCCATCAACTCTTGGGTGGAAAAGGGTTTCGTGATGTAGTCATCTGCACCCGCATCCAAGCCTTGCACCTTATCGCCCTCATCACCTCTGGCCGTGAGCATCACAATGGGCACAGCTTTGACACGTGGATCGCTTCTCCAACGCTTGGCCAATGCAACACCACTTTGCCCTGGGAGCATCCAATCGAGCAAAATCACATCGGGCAAGACCGAATCAATTTCTCGCTGTGCGGCTTCACCATCTTCAGCCCAAATGGGCGACAGGCCATTGTGGCGAAGGTTCACCGCAATGAGCTCAGCAATGGAGGGCTCGTCTTCAACGATCAAAACTCGTGGTGGATGTCTCATAATTTGTGTAATTTAAGTAATTTCGGTTTTGCTGTATTTATTTCAATGCAGATTCAATTTTCTCAATGGAGGTGTGGCGCACATCATCGCCTTTGACGATGTAGATGATGAATTCTGCAATATTTTTGGCGTGATCTCCAATTCGCTCGATGGCCTTGGCGATGAAGAGCAAATCCAAACTGGCAGAAATGGTTCTCGCGTCCTCCATCATGTAGGTGATCAAAATGCGCAAAAATCCATCGAATTCTCGATCGATCAAGTCATCTTCTTTCATGATCTCCAAAGCCGTTTGGGTGTCAAGCCTGGCAAAAGCGTCCAGTGCTTTTCTCAGCAAACCACTGGCCAACTCGGCTGCGACACGCAACTCCGACGCTGGCAGGCTTCTTGAGTTTCCGGTCTTGATGATGGACTTGACCATGCGGGCAATTTTTTCAGCCTCATCGCCCACACGCTCCAAATTGGCGGTGGTTTTAGAGATGGCCAAGAGCAGCCTTAAATCCACTGCAGTGGGCTGCCTTCTTCCAATGATAGAAGCCAACTCTCGATCAATTTCAACCTCCAAAGAGTTCACCCTTGACTCGTTTTCAATCACTTGATCGGCAACGTCTGCGTTGAATTGCGACAACGCATATACGGCTTGTCGAATTTGAGACTCCACCAATCCGCCCAACTCCATGACTCTGGAGGAGACCGTGTTGAGTTCACTGTCAAATTGCGTTGAGAGATGTTTATCTGGCATGTTATTTCCGATGTTTCAAAAGATGACGGTTAACCGAAACGACCTGTGATGTAATCTTCAGTCTCTTTGCGTTGAGGCTTGAAGAACATTTGCTCAGTTTGACCGAATTCCATCAAGTCACCCAAGTACATATAGGCCGTGAAGTCTGAACAACGCGCCGCTTGTTGCATGTTGTGGGTCACAATCACCACGGTGTAATCTTGCTTGAGTTCAATGATGAGTTCCTCGACCTTGGCGGTGGAAATAGGATCGAGCGCTGAGCAAGGTTCATCAAGCAAAAGAACCTCTGGCTTAATGGCAATACCGCGAGCAATGCACAACCGTTGCTGCTGACCGCCTGAAAGACCAGACCCACTTTGTTGCAACTTGTCTTTGACTTCGTTCCAGAGCGCAGCCTTGTGCAAGGCCCATTCGACCCTCTCTTCCATTTCACTTTTGGAGAGATTCTCAAAAAGCTTAACGCCAAAAGCAATATTATCAAAAATGGACATTGGAAAAGGCGTTGGCTTTTGAAACACCATACCAACCTTGGCACGGATCAAGGCCACATCTTGCTTGGAAGTGAGTAAGTTCTCACCATCAAGGACAATTTCACCCTCAGCACGCTGCTCTGGGTAGAGCTCAAACATGCGGTTGAATGTTCTGAGCAATGTGGACTTTCCACAACCAGATGGACCAATGAAAGCGGTCACTTGGTTTTCAGGAATTTCCATGTTGATATTTTTCAATGCATGGAATTTTCCATAATAGAAATTCAAATTTTTAACAGAAATCTTGGACTGATTTTGCGTGATGGGTTGCATGCGAATATCCTAAAAATAAGGTTCAAGATTGAGGACGTGTGAGTAAACGAGCCAGGATGTTGAGACCTAAAACAGCGACAGTGATCAAAAACACACCGGCCCAGGCCAACTCTTGCCAATTTTGGTACGGACTCATGGCAAACTTAAAGATCGTGACAGGCAAAGAGGCAACAGGACCCGAAAGACTGGAGTTCCAAAATTGGTTATTCAAGGCTGTAAAGAGGAGTGGTGCCGTCTCACCTGAAATACGAGCAACGGCCAACAATATACCCGTCACCACTCCAGAGCTTGCCGCTTTCAAAGTGATGCCAACAATGACTTTCCACTTGGGAGTGCCCAAAGCATAAGCAGCTTCCCTCAGACCCGCGGGCACCAACAGCAACATATTTTCAGTCGTTCTGATGACCACTGGAATCACGATGAGGGCCAGCGCAATGACACCGGCCCATCCAGAGAATGTTTTGGTGGTGGCGACCACCAAGTTATAAACAAAGAGTCCAATCACAATGGAAGGTGCCGAGAGCAAAATCTCATTGACAAATCTCGTCACGTTCGACAAAAAGGATTTGGGACTGTACTCGGCCAAATAAATGCCCGCTAAAATACCAATGGGTGTGCCAATCAGTGTGGCCAAACCCACCATGATGAAGGAGCCATAAATGGCGTTGGCCAAACCGCCAGCGTCATTGGGCGCGGGTGTCATTTCAGTAAAGGTGGACAGGTTGAGTCCTCCAATGCCCAAAATAATGGTATCCCAAAGAATCCACACCAACCACACCAAGCCAAAGGCCATCGCACCCATGGACAAAGCAATGGCCATTTGATTGACCTTGCGTCTTTTTTCGAACATTTGCTCTTTGGTGTCACTCATGATGAAGTTCCCTCACGTTGACGCATTTTGGCCAAAAGAATTTTGGAAAAAGATAAAACCACAAAGGTTATGAAAAACAACACCAAGCCCAAATAAATGAGTGAAGCCTGGTGCAAACCATTAGAGGCTTCCGCAAACTCATTGGCCAATGCAGAGGTGATGCTATTGGCAGGCTCAAAAACACTGATGGAGTTCAATTGATTCATGTTGCCGATTACAAAAGTCACTGCCATCGTCTCACCCAGGGCTCGCCCCAGACCGAGCATGATGCCCCCCACCACGCCTGCCTTGGTGTAGGGCAAAACCACTTGAGAAACCACTTCCCATGTGGTGGATCCCAAGCCATAGGCCGACTCTTTGAGTAACGGTGGTGTGACTTCAAAAACATCTCTCATGACAGAGGCAATGAAAGGAATGATCATGATGGCCAAAATGATCCCAGCAGACAAAATACCAATACCCACGGGTGGGCCAGAGATGAACATTTTTAGCACAGGAACATTGCCAAAAGCACGTTGGAGAGGCATCTGGATGTAGGTTGACAAAATAGGGCTAAAGACCAACAAACCCCACATGCCGTAAACAATGGAGGGAATAGCGGCCAACAACTCAATGGCCGTACCCAAAGGACGCTTAAGCCATGAGGGAGACAATTCGGTCAGAAATAAAGCAATCCCAAAACTCACAGGAACTGCAATGACCAAAGCAATGATGGAGGTGTACAAGGTGCCATAAATCATCACCAAGCCACCAAATTCATCTTGAACAGGATCCCAGATACTTCTGGTCAGAAACGAGAGTCCATATTTGGCAATGGCGGGCCATGCACCTGTGACCAACGACACCAAAATGCCGGCCAACATGGCCAAGGTCAACAAGACTGCACCGAGTGAAGCCCACCCGAACAATTGATCCAACAAACCACTGACTTTTCGTGGAGACGATTGTGAGCTTGTATTCATTATGGGTGGTTAAAAACAGTAAGTTAAAACACATTAATGAACCCCAACGCCTGTTTCAAGGTGGTGGGGTTCTTAAGCAAAGGTAAGCTTAATTATTTCAATAAGACCGATTAAAACGCGATGGATTTACCAGAAGCGTCTTTGATCACGCCCCAAGATTTGCGGATAGTGTCCTTGACAGAGGCAGGCATCGTCACATAGTCCAAATCCATGGCAGATTTGTCACCATTTTTAAAGCCCCAGTCGAAGAATTTGAGCACTTCAGAGGCGACCTCTGGCTTGTCTTGAACTTTGTGCATGATCACAAATGTGGCGCCCGTGATGGGCCAAGAATCCTTGCCAGCTTGGTTGGTCAAAACTTGGTAAAAGCTCTTGTTCCAATCGGCATTGGCAGCAGCGGCAGCAAATGCTTTCTCATCAGGTTCAACATATGCACCCGTTGAATTGGACACTTTGACATAATTCATTTTGTTTTGCTTGACATAAGCATACTCGGTGTAACCGATGGAGTTGGGAATGCGGTTGACAAATGCGGCAACACCTTCATTGCCCTTGCCACCCAAGCCCACAGGCCAATTAACGGCAGTGTCAAAACCCACTTTCGTTTTCCACTCAGCACTGACTTTGCTCAAATAGTTGGTGAACAAAAAGGTTGTGCCTGAACCGTCTGAGCGACGAACGGGCGCAATCAATGCATCAGGCAATGCCAAACCTGGATTCAAAGCCTTGATGGCTGCATCGTCCCATTTTTGAATTTTGCCAAGATAAATTTCGGCCAACAACTCACCCGTGAGCTTCATGCTACCGGGAGCAATGCCAGCGATATTGACCACAGGAATCACGCCGCCAATGACTGCGGGGAATTGGGTTTGGTTCTTTTTGACCAAATCCTCGTCAGTGAGTGGCATGTCTGAAGCGCCAAAATCAACGGTTTTCGCATCGATTTGCTTAATACCAGCGCCAGAGCCAATCGATTGATAATTCAATTTGTGGCCTGTGGCTTTGTTATAGTCTCCAGCCCATTTGCTGAAAATGGGGTTAACGAAAGAAGAACCAGCACCGGTAATGTCAGTTGCACTGGCAACAGACATACCCAAAGTAGCCACCAAGGCAGCAATGAGAGAGAGGCGTTTAATCATGAGATAGTCCAGTAGTTGTTAAAAAGGCTCATTGACTGTATTGCTAATTTATGACAATCACGTGACTAAAATCAGGTCTTTGAGATTAATTCGCCTGTAAAAACAAAGCTTAAGGTCATATGATTGTCACAAAATAGTCATATGATCATCAAGCAAATACCCTCTCGAACCTCATCAAATGATTTTTTTTTGAATACTTTATAATGCAAAATGGTTCAATTTTGGCAGCCGTTGATTTGGGCTCCAACAGTTTTCGCCTAGAACTTGGTCGTCTCGACCATGGCCAAATCCACAGAACTGAGTACATCAAGGAAACGGTGCGGCAAGGCAATGGCCTGGATGAAAACCGAAATCTGACCCCAGATGCAATGCAACGCGGTTGGGATTGTTTGGCCCGTTTTGCCGAGAGAATGGCCGGACTAAAAAAAACCAATGTCAGAGCTGTAGCCACCCAGACCCTCAGAGAGGCCAGAAACCGCGGCCTCTTTATTGATCATGCCCAGAAAATTCTGGGCTTTCCCATTGAAATCATCTCGGGACGTGAAGAAGCACGCCTGATCTATCTTGGTGTGTCCCACTATCTTCCTCAGTCAAGCGAAAGACGGCTGGTCATCGATATTGGAGGGCGCTCTACAGAAATCATCTTGGGACAATACCTTGAACCCAAAGTCATGGAGTCCTATCGTACGGGCAGCGTAGCCTGGAGTATGAAATACTTCAACAATGGGGAGTTCACCGCTGCCGCCTTTGAACGTGCTGAGATTGCGGCCAAGGCCGTTCTTGACGAAGCCTTGAGCCTCTACCCTAAAAGCGAGTGGGACCAAGCCTATGGATCCTCAGGGACAGTGGGCGCTGTGGTCGATATTCTTGCCGCCAATGGTTGGCCTAGCGACGAAATTACGCAAGAAGGTTTGCAGTGGTTGCAAAAAACATTGGTGCGCTCTCAAAGTCCTGAGCGGCTAAAACTCGAAGGTCTTAAAGAAGACCGCAAGGCCGTCATTGGCGGGGGAATTGGCGTCTTGAAAGCCCTTTTTGATCTTTTAAAAATCGAAAAACTCCATTGTGCTCAAGGCGCACTTCGCCACGGGGTCTTGTACGATTTGATCGAGCGCGATGAACTGACGCAAGACGCCCGAGAACTGACTGTTAAACGACTGCAAAAAACCTTTGCTGTGGATTTAAATCAATCGGCAAGAGTAACCGATGTTTCTCAATTTTTCATGAACCAGATCTCCTGCGTTAAGGTTCTGGAACAAGACAATTTGAACAAATTAAAGAAAAAACTTCAATGGGCTGCACAACTGCATGAAATCGGCAGCGCCATCTCCCACAGTGACTATCACAAGCATGGCGCCTACATCTTGGACCAAAGTGATGCCCCAGGCTTTAGCGTATCTGAACTGCATCGACTCAGCCTGTTGGTTTTGGGGCATAGAGGAAAACTTAGAAAACTCGAAGTTGACTTTGATGACCAGGACTTTTGTTATCAACTCATATGTTTGAGGTTGGCAGTGATTCTCTGTCACGCCAGACGAACACCCGAATTTGAAAAAATTCGACTTGTGATTGATCCCGATGATCACAAGTGTTTTGTTCTGGAAGTGTCGCAAAATTGGAAAAAAAGTTTCCCACAGTCGGCTCACCTCTTGCATGAAGAGGTCCAAGCCTGGCTCAAAACCAGCTGGCACCTCAAAGTCCAAGAACCTGCTACCCAGGCAGAAGCCTGGACAGCTTCCATCGAATAAGACAAACAAGACTTAAATTCAAAGCTCAAAAATGGTGAGTTTTTCTGAGAAGCAACAAAAAAATTGCTTTTTTATAAAATTTCATGCCTCAACGTATGCCAAAAGATACACCCAGACACAATAAACAGTGTATATAGTTTATGATCAATCCACTCAAAAAGAGCAATTATCTTTTAAGGATAGCATTGACATGAACACAGCAAAGAAAAACACAGCCAAAAACGTCTCTTCAAAAGTCACGACCACCTCGTCAAGCGCGCCAATAACAAGCGCTAAAGTTACCCGTTCGGTTAAGCGTCCGAGTGCTGCGCCAACCAAACCCGATCAAACGATCACCAAAACAAGTATTCGCAAGAGTGTTGCGAAAAAAACCACCCCTGAAAAAAAAATCGCTAAAAAATCAACGCTCACAACGTTGACCAAACTCACTTTAAACCTAGAAGAAGTAAATCATCAAAAATCCAAGCCCAAGGCTTCGCCCTCAAAAAAGGTTTTGAAAGCCAAACAGACAAAAGAAATTATCAAAGTTGCAGAAAAACCCAAAAAGAACAAAGTCGTTCGCGACAGTTTCACCATCCCAAAAGACGAATACCAGACCATCCAAGACCTCAAAATGAGATCGTCAAAACTGGGGCATTCAATGAAAAAAAGCGAGCTGATACGTGCTGGCATTAAAGTGCTGAGCATTTTGTCGGACTCCGCTTTTACCCAAGCCATCGCACAGATACCCATGGTTAAAACGGGTCGTCCAAAGAAACTGCTGAGTCCATCAAAATCCCTGTGAGATCGATAACAATGCTCAGATTTTATCAATGGCTTTGAGGCTTGATTGATTATTTTGGATTTGCGTTGAACACCATCACAGGGCAAATGACACCAACGCAGCCATTCAACTAAATTGTCTCGGGTGGGACAACGCAATAAATCGAACTCGCCCAAGCTTCCTCTTTCTTTTTGGTTTTGATCCACCAAATAGAACCCTTCTTGAACGAGCACTCCGCGCTGCTCATTTGTAACAGTTGAGCCACCGTTTGCCCCAAAAAGGGTTGATGTGCCACCACCAAAACAGGGTTTTTGGCAACGGGCCACTGCACCAACTCCAATAAGCCCTGAGCGTCTCCATTGGGTGATAGCTCCTCTCGTATCTTGTAGCGCCGACCAAGTGCCAACACCGTTTGTTCACAACGCTTTGCAGGACTGGAAAAAATTCTTGTGCCTTGTGGCAGCATGCGGTCAAGCCAGCGGGCCATGCGCTGAGCTTGACGCTCGCCCCGAACCGTTAAGTGTCGCTCCATGTCATCCCCACCCATCTCCAACTCGATGGCTTCGGCGTGTCTCCAGAGTATCAAATCCATTGCAGAGTCCTAGTCAAACAGTGTGGTTACAAACACAAGATTACACAGAATCAATACTTAGAGCGAGGTTAAAATTATTTTTTGGAGTGGTATCGATTCATCAACGCTTCTTGGGCACTGTGCGTCATTTGCTTGACAGGAAGTCGATCTTTAACCTGATGATAAATACCCTTGCCATCCAACTCCCAAGCATCTTGAGTATCGCCCAAATAAGCCAATAAGCACTCGTCGATGATACGTTGACGAAGTAAAGGGTCATTGACTGGCCAAGCAATCTCAATGCGCCTGAGCATATTGCGATTCATCCAGTCAGCACTGGAGAGATACAAACTCTCAACCTCACCGCAAGCAAAATAAAAAACACGTGAGTGCTCTAAGAATCTTCCAATGATTGAACGCACACGAATATTCTCTGATTGTCTTGGAACTTGGGCTGGCAAAATACAAGCGCCTCTCACAATCACGTCAATTTTTACACCTTCTCTTCCAGCGTTAATCAAAGCATGTGCCAAACGCTCATCGGTGAGCGAGTTCATCTTTAGAACAATTCTTGCATACTCACCCTTGCGGGCAGATTGCCCCACTTGATTGATCGCTGAGACCAAATGATCATGAAGATAGAAAGGTGCCATCCAAAGGTGATGCAACTTCGGAAACGGACTTTGGCTAGCCAGGTGGACAAATACTTCCTCTATATCGGAGGTCATTTTGACGTCCGCCGTTAAAAAACTCAAATCGGTGTACAAACGCGCAGTCTTGGCGTTGTAATTTCCAGTAGAGAGGTGAGCGTAGCGAACTAATTTTTTACCTTCTCGACGGGTGATCAATAGCATTTTGGCATGCGTTTTAAGACCTACCACGCCATACACCACTTGAGCCCCAACTGACTCCAACTGCTCAGCCCAATTGATATTGGCTTCTTCATCAAAACGAGCTTTGAGCTCTACCACTGCGGTCACTTCTTTACCTCGTCGCACCGCCTCTCTGAGCAAATCCATTAACTCAGAGTCAGCACCCGTTCGGTAGATCGTTTGCTTGATGGCCAAGACATCTGGGTCGGTGACCGCTTCGCGCAAAAAAGTCAAAACGCCGGAAAACGTCTCAAAGGGTTGATGAATGAGAATTTCCCGACGTTTGAGTTGATCAAAGATCAGTTCGTTGGCCACCATTTCCGAGGGATAGCTTGCTTCATAAGGCTTGAAGAGCAAACTCGGCGCATCAACCAAATCGATGAGTTGTGTTAAACGGACCAAATTTACAGGGCCGTGGACTCGGTACAAAGCGGCCTCAGGCAACTGAAATTGTTTAAGCAAAAAGTGATACAACTCTGAAGAACACCCAGAAGAAACCTCCAGGCGCACAGCTTGGCCAAATTGGCGATGCTCCAAACCTTGGCGCAATGCAGTTCTCAAGTTCTGGACGTCTTCTTCATCCACCATCAGTTCAGAATCTCGGGTGACTCTGAACTGAGAAAATTGTCCGACATGCCGCCCCGGGAATAAATCACTCAAGTGGGCTCGGATGACACTACTGAGTGCTACAAACGAGGTTGATCGCCCTGCCACTTTAATGGGCAACTTAATAAAACGCGGTAATACTCTCGGCACCTTAACAATGGCAATTTCATTCTCGCGACCAAAGGCATCATGCCCCGTCAACCTGACAATGAAATTGAGTGATTTGTTGGCTACCAAAGGGAAAGGATGCGCTGGATCCAAACCAACAGGAACGAGAAGGGGTTTAACTTCTCGGTCAAAATATTGTTTGACCCATTTTTTTTGAGCAACATTTCTGTCCGCATGGGAGATGATCCTTATTCCTGCATCATTGAAGGCCGGCATCAATGCATCGTTGAACAAGGCATATTGCTCGTGCACCAATTCATGCGCGGCTTGCGACAAAGATGTGTAGGTGTGTGAGCTGTAAAAAGCTTTCACATCATGATGAGAAACGGCTCTGAGATGCAAGGCCATTCGAACTTCAAAAAATTCGTCCAAATTCGACGATACAATGCACAAGTAACGCAACCTCTCAAGAATGGGCACATCAGCGCGCTTGGCCCAATCCATCACCCTATCATTGAAAGCCAAAATACTGGCGTCGCGAGCTAAAAACATCTTAGAATATTAAATGGAATGATTTTTTAAGTTCATGCGCTAGCGCAAGAAGTCAGTAGGATTGTCTCTAATCATCATTTTAATGACAAAGTTTGCAATTTGTTCAATATTCGGTGAATTTTATGCACGAACGCGTTGAGGTTCTCTAGCCATCAAAAAGTCTTTGCGACCCAAACCAGAAAAATGTTGTCGAGAGAGAAATTTAAAGCTTAATTCTCAATCAACTCTTGAGTGGGATCTTCCATGGTCAAGGGATTCCAAAATATCAACTCCAATTGACCTTTATGGTCCTCAACCATGGCCGAACAACTCTCAACCCAATCACCATCGTTGCAATACAGCATACCGTTGATATCTCTAATTTGCGCTCGGTGAATATGACCACAAACCACGCCCTGTAAACCTCTTTGTCGAGCCTCATTGGCCAATGCATCTTCAAAGGCAGTGGCATGGTTCAAGGTAGATTTAACTTTATGCTTTAAGTAAGCTGACAAAGACCAGTAAGGCAAGCCAAAATACGCACGAACTTTGGCCAAAAGTCGATTCAATTGAATCGTGAACTCATAAAGTGTTCCACCCACCACTGCCAGCCACTTGGCATACTTCACAACAACATCGAAATAATCTCCATGGGTGACCCATAAAGTACGGCCATCCAACAAGGTGTGGGTCGTCTCCGCCAAAATTGGAATATCCCCAAACTGATGATTCACAAAATGCCTGGCAAACTCATCGTGATTGCCTGGCACGTACGTGACTTTACAGCCCTTTCTTGCACGTCTAAGGAGTTTTTGTATAACATCGTTGTGCTCTTGGGGCCAGTACCATTTACGTCTGAGTTGCCAGCCGTCAACCACGTCACCCACCAAGTATAAAAAATCACTGCTGTTGTGCCTTAAAAAACTGAGCAACACGTTGGCTTGACAGCCAGGTGTACCCAGGTGAAGGTCAGAGATAAAGATCGTTCTGTAGTGCATCAATGACCCAAAAAATGCTTTCTATAGCGGTTAGGCAAGTCGCAAATGCGCATTAGCATGGGCAAATCAGCGGTGTTGAAATCTGGATCCCATGCAGGAGCACCCAACACTTTGGCACCCAACTTTAAATATCCACGAATCAAGGCGGGTGGTTCGATAGGTTGTAGCGTTGAATATTGATCAACAGGCAAGGCCAACCAAGGTTTAACCTGAAGATCGACTGGCGCCATGTGAGTTTCTTTCAATTGAGCCCAAATGCTGGCTGCAGCTTGGCCACTGATAGCCCCATTGTGGAGCATTGGAATACTGGCGCAACCGATCATGACGTCCAAATGATTGCGAACCATGAACTCGGCCAAAGCGCCCCAAAGAGACAAAATAACCGACCCTTGACGGTAATTGGGATGAACACAAGATCTGCCGAGTTCCACCATCCGATCTTGAATCGTGCTTAGACTTGAAAGGTCAAATTCGGTCTGGGTGTAGTTACCACCCATGCGCTTGGATTGAACGGGTGTCAATACACGGTATGTTCCCACAACCTCTTGTGTATTTTGATCACGCACAATCAGGTGCTCACAATATTCATCGAAAGAATCAATATCATGTCCAGCAAGGGGTGTCTGAACTCTGGCCCCCATCTCTCCAACAAAGATGGAGTAACGCAATCTTTGCGCTGAACGTACCTCATCGAGGTGACGGGCCCAGGTGACAGAAATCTGGCCCCGTGGAGCTAGGTTCGAAAAATTCGGTCGTGTAATCTCACTTGTTCCGTGTTGAACTGTCCCTCTAGCAGCTGAAGAAGGTAACAAATCGTGCGATATTGCCAGCAACTCTTTCATCTTTTCTCCAATGTTTACGATTTAAAGAGTTTCAACAACTCTCATGACGCAATCATGTCAATTTAGTGAAGAGTTATTGACAAAGTCGCGCGCCATGCTTAACAAATAAAAAGTCAAAAAAGTCCATCAACATTGAATAAATAAATCTTCCGTCTTTACCAAGGAGTCAATTGAATAAAGACGATTCATCATCGATGGGTTTTAACTCAATGCTTGAACATGAAGCAGAAATCAATGACACGTCATCAATTCGTCACAATAACCCTTTAAAGTGAATACATATAAATAAGACTTATAAGAATTGATCTGTAGAGTAATTGGTGTGTTTCGCAATCGATTAAGCTAAATTTAACAACACCTTCGCTCAATGCTCGCTTTCTTTACACGACTTTGTATTATTGTTGGATTCCTTATAACATTGCCTGTGCTGGCCCAAAGAGTGGGTTCTGATACAGATGCCAATGATTCGAAATACAGCGCTTATCCAGAAAGAGAACCATCAATTTCAAAGGGACCCAATATCGATAGCAGAGAAGAAACTTGGTCTGCAAAAGGACAGGTGACTATCGTTAATCAATCCTATGGCGGATTTGCTAGCAAATACACGGGCGCTAACAGCTTGGACAACTCAAGATCAAGCAAGGAAACATTTGACTCCACTTTTTACTTGGGCGTTAAATTGTCGGGTGGTATTGAGTTTTATATCAATCCAGAAATCGATCAAGGCTTTGGTCTGAGCAACACTTTGGGTGTTGCAGGATACACAAGTGGTGAGGCCTACAAAGTTGGGCAGCAAAATCCATACTATCGTTTACCTAGAGCATTTGTCCGTCAATCCATTGATCTTGGCGGAGAGGTCTTCCAAGTGGATGAACAGCCCAACCAAGTCGAAAAAGACATTACAAGTAACAATTTGACATTGACCTTGGGTAAATTTTCAGTGGTGGATATTTTTGATACCAACACCTATGCTCACGATCCTAGATCAGACTTCCTCAACTGGTCAATTCTTGACGCTGGAGCATTTGACTATGCTGCAGATGCTTGGGGATTCACTCAGGGGGCAACCGTGGAGTGGAACCAAGATTGGTGGGCGTTGAGGGCGGGATATTTTGCTCTGTCGACGCAACCCAATCAACAAACAATTGACACCTCTTTTAGACAAAACGAATGGGTTGCTGAAATTGAGGAACACCACGCGTTAGGCCTGCATCCAGGAAAGCTCAAGCTATTGAAGTATGTCAACCAAGGCAACATGGGTTTATACGCCGATGCATTGGCATTGGGTAGCAAGAATGGGACTCCACCTGATACTGCATTAGTGAGAAAGATGAATAAAAAATCGGGTTGGGCTTTGAACTTCGAGCAAGAGTTGACTGATTCAATAGGGTATTTTCTAAAATACAGCAATAGTGATGGCGCAAAGGAAGCCTTTGATTTTACTGAGATAAATCAATCGATCGCCACGGGTTTTCTCATTAAAGGAAATTCTTGGAATCGTCACAACGACAGCTTTGGATTTGCTGTCGTGAACAACAAAATCAGCCATGAAGCTCAATCTTATTTTGTGGCAGGAGGCATGGGCATTTTGATCGGTGATGGCGCTTTAAATTACGGCAGCGAATCAATTACTGAAACTTTTTACAACGTCGTATTCAACTCAACTTTTAACATGGCTTTGAATTTTCAAAATGTAAAAAATCCAGGATACAACAAAGACCGCGGACCGGTAAATATTATTGGAGTGCGTTTTCATGTCAATTTCTAAATTCAAAAAAAATACGAGGTATATTCCACTTAAAGACATACGATATTTAATACTTTTTTTTCTTTTAGGTTTGAACTTACAAAGTATCCAAGCCAATTCCGATATTATGGGTGCAGGCGCCACCTTCCCTCAGCCCATCATCCACACTTGGCTCTATGCTTTTCAAAAGCAGCAGTCACTTACCGCCGAATACGAAGCATTGGGTTCTGCAGAAGGTATCAGGCGTATCACTTCTCGTTCAGTTGATTTTGGCGTCACAGACATTGCACTCACACAATCCGAGCTGGCAAATGATGATTTGTTTCAGTTCCCCTTGGTTGCAAGCGGTATCACCCCGGTCATCAATTTGCCTGGTGTTAACGTCAAAGCGTTGAAAATAACTGGGCCATTGCTCGCTCGTATCATGATGGGGCAGATAATTGTCTGGAATGATCCAGAGATCAAAGCATTAAACCCCAACTTGGAACTTCCCTCCACACCTATATCCGTGATCCACCGTCAAGAAGGTTCTGGTACCACATTTACTTTCACACATTACTTATCCCAAGTCAGTCCTGAGTGGGATGCTCGTATTGGTATCGGATCTCAAGTAATGTGGCCCATCGGATTGGCAGTCAAAGGCAATGCCGGGATGGCTCAAGAGGTCAAATTATTGCCTGGATCGATTGGTTATATTGAATACATGTACGCCAAACAATACCAGTTGGCCACACCCAGTTTACAAAATACCGATGGACAATACGTCTCACCTTCATTGCACACATTCACACAAGCAACAAGCCAAGTCCGTTGGGCACGACCTTCATTTTATCAAAGTCTTATCAATATGCCTGGCGCCGAAAGTTGGCCGATTATGGCTGTTTCCTACGTTCTTCTTCACAAACTGCACAATGACGCGAAAGATGCCACTGAAACCTTAAAACTGTTAAACTGGATATATAACAATGGATCTGCCTTGGCCAAGGAGCAAGACTATATTTTGATCGATGATATTTCGGTTTTAAATCGGATTAAATCAGGTTGGGCTCAATTGCGCGACACAAAGGGTCAACTAATTCAAAAGCCTTGATAAAAAATCATGACATCACTTAATCGATTTTTTTTAAATTTTTTAATTATTGGCCTTCTATTGACTTGCAATTTAATTTTTGCAAAGGGTGCTCCAATCACTCATCAAACAGCAAAAGATTTTAAAAATTTAATCATTCAAGGTGAACGCCCTGAGATTGTCGCTTGCATGGCGGCAACTTTAAATGAAATCAAACGCAATAAAACATTCGAAGCTTTTCATTGGCTTGACGCAACTTCAAAAACAGCGCTCATGCACGAAAATGAAATAAATGGTAAATTGACTAGGAATATCACACTGCAAGCGCAAGCAGTCTTGAGTGGTAAATCTTTTTTTGATCTCATCACACCACTGCAAATCGAATGCGAACAAGTTGACGAGGGTTATCCCTTTTTGAAAATCACAATTGTTCATTGACCAAAGATACATTTTTTACACGAAAGACTGTAGAACAATACTTAAATTATTCCGTCTTAGATCAAAATTCCCGCAGGAGGTTGACTATATTGAGTCTGGTGCAAATTGCTTACCCTTGTAACCAATGAGAGGACTCATTAATGACATCATTAAATAATTACTTGAATGATTCTCTTTAAATACTTTCAATTAGCACAACATTTACTTCGTGCGGTTGTACTTTTAGCCTTTGTGTTTCCTTTTTTAAGCGTTAAGAATCAACGCATTCGCGTATCAAAATGGAGCAAGGAGCTATTGACCATATTCCAAATATACCCCGAATATTTAAATGTCAGTTTGATTCCTCAATCTGGAGGATTGTTAATATCCAATCACATTTCCTGGATTGATATTTTCCTCATCAATAGCCATCAGTACAACCGGTTCGTCGCAAAATCTGAAGTTGCCTCATGGCCATTGTTTGGCTGGTTTGCAAATAGAATCAACACCTTGTTTATCGATAGAAATAGTAAAAGTGCAATCAAACATATCAATGCAAAAATCACCGAGTGCCTCAACAAAGGTGAGTACATATGCATATTTCCTGAAGGCACGTCAACAGATGGTAAATCAATTCTTCCTTTTAAAAGCAATTTATTACAGTCGGTTTTGAATTCAGATAAAGAGTGCATACCACTGGCCATTACCTATGAAGAACTTCATTCAGGTGATCCATCAACAAGTACTGCATTCATTGGAGATATGACACTGCTCGAGTCCATCGACAAGATCATGAGATCACCTCCTATAGTTGCAAAACTTATTTTCTTACCGCCATGCCTAGAAAATGAAGATCGAAAAAAACTGGCGATCGAGGCAAAAGTCAAGATTGAACAAGCTCGTAATAATGAAATTACTGTTTCATAGATTTTTTCACAACAAATAAAAAAAGCCAAGAATGTCGAGTTCTTGGCTGCAGGTTTGAATAATGGGTGAAAGCCTAAAGTCTTAAAATTAACATTTTCAAGTGCTCACCAATACGTTCATTTCGATCACTTAAGAAATTAAATGCAACGAGGCCCACCAAGGCGATTGAAATTCCAAGAGCAGTGGCATATAAAGCAGTACCAATCCCAGCACTAACACCCGCAGGATCTGACATGCCAGACTTGGAGAGCGCCAGAAAAGTATCCACAATCCCAAATATTGTCCCCAACAATCCCATCAAAGGTGCTGCAGTGACAATGGTATCCAAAATCCATAAACGTGCACTCAATTCATCCTTTGCATGAATAAAAGCTGCATCAGCTCTATCTTGGAGTACCGACGGAATATAATTTTTATCTTTATCCTGCAAAAGTTTTTCAACCATCTCAGACACCACATCAGAGCCCAATAGGGAACTGATGTGGGCCTGGGTAGAATCAAAACTTGTCATGATGAGTTTTGCACGACGCAAATTCATACCCGAAAAAATAATTCTCTCGATACTCACCACTGTTGCGATGATCGCCGACAAAATCATCAATCCAAAAGATGCTTGGTGCAAAAACTCAGTCATGGTTTATTTAAAAGTCAGAGCTAAAGGTCATACTGACGAAACGGGGGGCACTTACATAGTAAGTTGGAATTCCACCGCCTGGTGCACTGGTATTGATCGTGGTAGTGATGCTTGATCCACTACCTGAGTTGGCCAACAAATACTTGGTATTAAAGATATTGGACATGTTCAAGCGCACTGTAGGTTGTTTGAAAAACGCACCAGAATCAAAGCGATAGCCTGCATTAAAATCAAACACTGTGAATGCATCCAAGTACTCATCATTGACCAATGTAGTGTAACGCTTGCCGGTGTATTTACCACTCAAAGCAGCCATGAACGGACCACTGCTATACTGCATCGAGGCACCATACATCCACAATGGAGTATCAGGGAACATCGAGCCAGCCGTTGGCAACGTAGTCGATACAGTTGCAGGGAAGTTATTCAAAATCGTGCTCTGAGTATAAGTGGCTGAACCAAACACACTCCACCCATTGACAGGCTTGCTGCCCAATTGCATTTCAAGACCTTTGACTCTTGAATCGCCCACATTGTAGTCGGTATATGTGGTGGTGTCTGGGTTGTAGCCCTGTGCAATCCGATTCTTAAATTCAACATCAAACAAAGCAATCGAGCCCTTTACTGAATCAGTATTGAATCGCATGCCCGCTTCATAAGATGTGGATGTCTCTGGTTGAACTGTAGGACTGATCAATTTGTAGCCAGTAAGCACGCCGTTGACGAAAGTGCCGCCACTCACCAAACCAGACAGGACGAAATTGGCGGGGTCTTTTTGGTTTTGAGACACGTTACCATAAATTTGCAGATCGTCATTAACTTTGTACTTTGCACCCAAAGAAGCCAAAGGTTTGGTATAAGTTGTAGAGATAGCATAATTTGCACCCATTCCTGAACCGCTTGAAGCATAGTTGGTAAAGTCGCGTTTCAAAGAATTGATCCGCAGACCCGGGACGATGTCAAGCTTTCCAATAGAAATAGTATCTGTCGCAAATGCTGAATATGCAGTGTTTTGCGTCAAATAGTTTCGTCCTTGATATAAACTTCCATCGTTGTATTTAATTAAATTTGTAGCCAACCACAAGTCGCCAATACCGCCATTGTTGTCCAATGTCGTGGCTGGCTGGGTTTGACGATGGTTGGCTTGTTCGATCCACAATCCGGCCAAAATCTTTTGGTTTTCAAGTGTGTAATTGGCCTTGAATGTAATTCCTGGACGCTTGGTTTCTGTCACGCTGCCTCGGTAAACACCCACTGTATCAGTAAGTTTACCATTGCCATTGATATCAGCAATTCCACCATGGATGCCTGAAGTACCTTCTGCCAAAGTGGTCTGTTCGTTGCCACCTGTACCATAACCATACCAATAATAGGGTTCAGCACTTAAAGTCAATTTATCATCAATTCGAGTTTGCAACCGTGATGTAAACAGATAGTTCACAAAGGGATTCAAGGAATAACCATAATAAACGTTGGTAGCCCTCACTCCTGTGGCAGTTGCACTGCTGGTTCCAAAATTAGCGGTCGTGTTCTCGGCTCCAGCAGCCAAATGCTGAGGAATAACGCCCGAGTAATCCAAATTGGGATTTTGTGCAAATTCGGCTTTGGTCAGCGTTAAATAGTTGTTGTTGAGTTGATAGTTGTAGAGCAAATTGGTGGTCAAAGACGTGTCGTCGGTGAGTTTCCACTCAAACCCAGTATCAACGTGCGACTTGTTACCCTGGCCAAAGCCCTTGAATTTATTGACCGTAGCATTCGAATAAGAGGCATAAGCTTTGAATGGATGCTCTTTACCAATCAACCCAGTATCCAAACGCAAATATGTTCTTTTGAATGATAAATCACCCAAACTCTCGGAAATTTTCCCTCCAAATTTATCCTTGGGCGAACAACTGACCATACCAACGTTACCACCCGATGCACCAACGTGAGGGGATTCAGTATCAACAGATCCTTGTGTGATAGAAATTTCACATAAATTTTCAACGTCAGCATATTCTTGAGGGTAAATAGCGAAGTTACCAGAATCATTCACAGGTGCGCCATTGATGGTGTAACCCATTTCATCGCTATTGAATCCACGAACGCGCATATTGCCGCCAAAAATACCTGTTGAATCGTAACTGTAGGCGTTTACACCAGGCTCTAAGTTCAACAACTGAAATGGATTAGCGGTTGGACGCTCTTTGTCAATTGCAGTTTTTGTCACAGTGCTTTTGTTTTTTACACCATCTTCATCGATCATAAGGCCGTTACCAACTTGGTCGCCTTCACCAGAAATTTTGACAGTCCCAACATTGGTCGGTGCAGACTGTGCCCAAGATTGAGAGATGCAACCCGCTCCAATGAGCGCCAAGCTCAATACGGAGAGTTGAAACACTTGATTCGATTTTTTCATAAAAACTCCTGGTAATTAACAATTAAAATAAAAGGGAAAATAGCATCAACATGGTCATTGGTCGACTAGGGTGTAATTCATATTTACTAAAAATTCGTGAGAATCCTCACCCATAAACGCCTCTTTGGGAAACGCTGGCAAAGTGGCTACTTTGATACTCTTGATAGCTTCTGAATCCAAAATATTGGAATGAGAAGTCGTCAAGACATGGATTTCCATCAGTTGCCCAGAACGCGATATCAGCAACGAAAGTGTGACTGTGCCTTGAGGACGGGCTAGCCTTGCCTCTCTGGATGAAGGATATTTTTTGATCTTTTCCAGATATGCTTTCAATTCACTGACATAGCTTGCATCAAGAGAGACCGTTTGCGGCTTGGGTGCAGGTGCAACGATGGGCGGCGCTTGGACAGGAATAGGTGTGGGTGAAGGAGCCTGAACAATGGGCTGCTGAAGTGGAGGTTGGGCCTTGACTTCCTGAGTTTTGGGTGACTCTGGAATATCAACTGGACTAGGAGTCTTGGACGTGGGTAATTTGAGCGGTTCTTGCTTAATGATGGGTTGGGGTTGAACCTTTTGAACGGGATCCACTTTAGGTGGTGGTGGTGCTGGAGTATCCAAATATGCCGACATTTCATTCTCATCGGGTACCAACGAAGGACTTGGTGCAAAATTGATAAGAAGCAACACGAATGCGCACATAAACAATGCGCCCGTATATGAAATCGGGTCACGCTTTTCGTAAGTCCAATTAATGACGGCGTTCATGGCATCATTTCTTTTTTGAGGCAATGGTCATGGAGTCAATCCCATTGGATTTCAATAAATCCATCACGTCGACCAACTGCTGCAACCTGGACTGTTCATCCCCATTGATGATGATTACCAAATTCTTTTTGACATCATCTAGGCTCTCACCCGCCTGAGTTTTAAGTCTTAAAAGTTCAGGCCTCATGGAGTCTAAATTGGGGTAAGTCTTAGCGTCCAATTGAAATTCACCGTTTTCAGCAATACTTAAAATGACACGCTTGGGGGGATGATCTTCACGGGCCTGGGACGACTGAGGCAATCGCATTTTCAAGCCCAAGGCAGGAATCACATTGATACTGATCAGTACAAAAAAGACAAGCAAAAACATCATCACATCAATCATGGGAATGATTTCGATGCGTGTGCGTTTGCGCGCTTGGGTTGGGAATCTTCGCATCTCGAAAGTCTATTAAATCCATATGACAAAACGACGACACATCAAGCTTTTGTACACACCAAAATTGTGCGCGCAATGATTTCTACAACATTTATTCCATGCAATTTGATAGAGGACGCTGCGCAAGACGCGCCCCACCCCTAAATTTCTAACGGACATTCGACAAATACAGCAGTCAATTAAATATTCAACGAAAGACGCATTAAAACCACAAGCATGTCTAGAATTGCTGCCAACCTACCCACTCAATTAGGGCCATGGCTTTTTAAAATTTTTTAAAAGCAATTGTTTTATCAGCCTCTTTTGAGGCCAGACTAGCATGCATCCACCAAAGATCTCAAATTTAAAACTTCTGCTTTGAAGCAAAAAATCATTTTTCCCAGCTAAAAATATAACAATGTTTGGAATCGATCAATGAGGCTTTTTTTGAAGCCAAACCCAATCCTTTTTTTCAGAATAGAGGTTCAAAACGGGGGCGTTGGTATTATTTCTAGTCACTTAAAGGGTGTATTTTTAACAAAAAACCTTGCTTATAACCACCAAACATCATTTGTCATCAAAGTTTCATCAAATCAGAGCACATTCATAACATAATTTTCCCGATGAGCTCGAGGCATGAATCTGATCTTCAAATTAAACGCCAGAGCTCAATTTCAACCCTCCTCTTCACCGGACAAAGGACAGAGATGAATCACTTTTTCGAAACCCTGAGAATTCAACGCTGGGACGATCACCGCTACTACCACCACAGCCGGATCAACCAGTCATTGCATTTCATCAGTGCAATGTCTTTCTTGGTGGCGTATGTTTATCTCTTCATCGATCCAGTCATCTCTGGGCTCATTGGTTGGCTTGTCTCTATGGTGACTCGCCAAGCGGGTCACTTCTTTTTTGAACCGAAAGATTACGACGTGGTCAACCAAGCCACGAACGAGCACAAAGAGTTCATCAAAGTGGGCTACAACATCAAGCGCAAGATCGTTTTGATGTCCATCTGGGCAGCTGTTCCTTTGGCTATCTACTTGGAGCCCACTATTTTTAGCTGGGCCATCCCTGAAGAGGACCAAGGCAGTTTTGTTCGCATGGTTGGGTTTTACTGGCTTGCTTTGGGTGTAGCAGGACTGCTCTTTAGAGTTGCCCAACTGATTATTCAAGACAATTTCGTTGTAGCGTTTTCTTGGGCATTCAAAATCATCACTGACCCATTTCATGATTTGGTGCTTTATGCGAAATCACCCGTTTATTTGCTCAAGGGCGAGTTGATCGACCCCATGGAGCATGTTCAGGCCAATGGCGTGGATGCTTCTTAAATATTGCAGTTAATTTTCGATGTGGGTGATGAGCGTGTCTATTGACGACGCCTAAACCAGATTAATCAAGCTTGTTGATCCACATTTAATCTCAAAACACCCAGAGCGGTGAGACCCTAGAGTCTCATCGCTTATTTTTTATCAACTCGCAAATCGAGCACGCAACAACTCTTTGAGAATGCCTCGACGAATACTCTTATTGGTTTGGGCCTCGGCTTTCCAAAACCAACCATCCGCCACCATTTTTTGAGCGGCCAAAATCAAACGACGTGAAAACTCGTCAAACTCATGCTCACCATAGTTCAAGCTGAAGATCAACCTGCCAGACCCGACCCAACTCAATGCAATGCCCTCTCTTCGCATATAGTACTGAAGCAACCAATTGAATCGGGTGGGCGAGTCATAAAGAATGGTCCACACGGTCGACATGTTGGCGACTTGAATGGGCAAGTTGTGCGCTTTGAGGCTCGCGTTGAGTTTTTCTGCCCGCCCGTTCCAACGCTCGTCCAAATTGGCGTAAAGGCTCAATACATCGGGCTTGTCCAAACGCTTCAAAAAAACATTCATAGCACCCATCACGTAGGGGTGTGCATTGAAGGTTCCTCTGGCAAAACAAATGTCTGCAGGACGATTGGGGTTAAAGCGTCGCATCAATTCGGCTTTGCCACAAATCACGCCAACCGGCAAACCACCCCCAAGGGTCTTGCCGTAAGTCACCATATCCGCTTGGATGCCAAAGTATTCCTGAGCGCCTCCTTTGGCCAGGCGAAAGCCCATAAAAACCTCATCAAAGATGAGCACAATACCTTTTTTTGTACAAACTTGTCGCAATGCGCGCAGCCAAGCCGTATAGGCAGCACGGTCGTAATGAACACGACGCGAACCGTCCACCATGGTGGAATCAGTCGGTGCGGCTTGGTTGGGATGAAGTGCCTGCAAAGGGTTGATGAGCACGCAGGCGATGTCCGAGCGGTTTCTAAGCACTTTGAGTGTGGACTCATGCATTTCTCTGAGTGTCAAGGTGTGTTTGGCCGGAGGCATAGGGTTGCCAGGGCCAGGTTGCACATCATCCCACCAACCGTGATACGCACCGGTGAAGCGAACAATCTTTTTGCGCGCTGTGTGGTATCTTGCCAATCTCACCGCTTGCATCACGGCTTCAGTTCCCGACATGTGAAAAGACACCTCTTTTTTGCCAGAAAGGCGACAGAGTCTCTCAACATTGTCCAAAACGCAAGGGTGAAAAGACCCAAGACTGGGGCCCAGATCACTTGCGAGTTCACTGCCTTCGGCAATATTGGACTTGTAAAAATCGAGTCCAAAAAGATTCACACCATAGGATCCTGTGACATCCATGAAACGGTTGCCATCCAAATCGGTAAGCCACACCCCTTCGCTCTCGCGCCAAAAGGCGCCCATTTGAATGTGTTTCAAAATCACCGACTTGAACTGAAAGGGAACTCGGTAGTTACTGGTGAACTGCAGGTCCGAAATCATCGGTTTGGCTTTTTCTGTTTGAGCCAAGGTAATGGGGCTTTGCCCCACCAAATCACGCCCCAAAGAGCTCAAAGCTTCACGACGAGTATTTTGAATCTTTTGTGGGGCATCGTCACAAGCAAACCACTGGTCCTCATCATAGGAGTAGGAAGGGATTTGACTGGCAAAACGCTTGGACCAACGCACATGCCCACCCAAGGAAGGGTTTTTGGCAAAAGACAATTCCAGCCTCTCCTTGGCCTTGAGAAAACCCCAAGTCACCACGGCCAGACCAATGACGGATTCACTCAAACTGAGTGGAAAATCTGAGATCATGTACATTCCTTTTATTGAAAAGAACAGTTTTATTACGTTTGGATGAAGAAATGATGAAAAACGGCTCTTGGAATCAAAAAATATTCAATGCTGAAGATTTGAACTTTTTGTTGACCAATCGCATTCCACGAATTGCACTCACACATCTGATGGGACGCTTGAGTCAAATCAAAAACCCTCTTTTTACCCGCATGGCCATTGGGATTTGGAAAATTTTTACGGATCTTGAACTTGAGGACACTCAAAATAGCGACTTTAAGAGCGTACACGAGTGTTTTATCCGCCAATTGAAACCCGGAACCCGACCCATCAACCTCAGCCCTGAGGTATTGACAAGTCCATGTGATGGCATCGTTGGTGAATTTGGAAAAATTGTAGACGGTCAACTTTTCCAAGCCAAAGGATTTCCCTATACTTTAAGGGATTTGCTAGGAGAAGAGGATCTCAACCACCATTGGCAAAATGGCACCTATGTCACCATCCGCATCACGTCGGCCATGTACCACCGTTTCCACGCGCCTTATGCCGGAGAAGTCAAAAAGATGCGCTATTTCTCTGGTGACACCTGGAACGTCAACCCCATCGCTTTAAAGCGCGTGGAAAAACTGTTTTGCAAAAATGAGCGGGCACTCCTTCAATTCGATATCGACAACGGCCGCCACACCGTGGCCCTCATACCCGTGGCCGCAGTGCTCGTGGCCAGTATCAAAGTGCATGGCCTCCACCCTATTCTGAGCTTGAACTACCAAGGACCTGTCGAAACAGACTGTCAACTCAAATTTGAAAAGGGCCAAGAAATGGGCTGGTTCCAACACGGTTCAACCATACTGATTTTTGCCCCACCAGGCTTTGAAATGCTCAATGCCTGGGCTGTGGGAGACCGTGTGCGCATGGGCCAAGGACTGATGAAATTGCCAAAGAACCAAGACCGATAAAGACATAAATTCAATTGACCAAACGAAATGATTTGTTATCACCCACAAGGCCACACTTGGCCTGGTTCAGAAGGTGTGGCGATGGATACGCCCCAGAGTTTTGTCAATGAATTGACGTCAATTTGTCATCATATCTTCACTTATACTGATCACAATTTCCTGACTGACCACTACCATTTGGGTTTTGGTGCTAAATTTACACAATGAGGGAGTCTTTCAATGCGCATTACCGTCATGGGAACAGGATATGTCGGCTTGGTTACGGGCACATGCCTGGCAGATTTGGGCAATGATGTCCACGGCTTTGACATCGATCAAGCCAAAGTCTCGCGCATCATTGCGGGGGACATCCCCATCTATGAACCTGGACTAGATGCGCTGATCCTTAAAAACGTGGAAACGGGACGCCTCACCTTCAGCGCAGATTTAAAACGCAGTGTAGAGACAGGTGACATCATTTTCATCGCGGTCGGAACTCCCTCCAACGAAGACGGCTCGGCCGATACCCGCCAAGTCATTGCTGCGGCCAAGAGCATTGGCCAATTGATGAATGACTACAAAGTGGTGGTCAACAAGTCAACAGTCCCGATTGGCATGGCCGACACCGTCAAAGCAACCATTGAGCACGAACTGGATCTGCGTTTTGGGAAAGCGCCCAATACTCAGCGCCCAGCTTTTTCCGTGATCTCCAACCCTGAGTTTTTAAAAGAAGGCTCAGCAGTCGAAGACTTTATGCGCCCAGACCGCATTGTCTTGGGCATTGAAGACAACGCGTCGGGCTCGCGTGCCAAAGAGATGATGCGTAAACTCTATGCGCCCTTCAATAGAAACCATGAGAGAACTTTGGTCATGAACGTGCGTTCGGCCGAGTTCACCAAGTACGCTGCCAACGCCATGCTGGCCACTCGCATCTCCTTCATGAATGAGATGGCCAATTTGGCTGAACGTGTGGGTGCAGACATTGATTACGTGCGCCAAGGCATCGGTTCAGACCCCCGCATTGGTTACAGCTTTTTGTACTCTGGTACAGGTTACGGTGGATCGTGTTTCCCCAAAGACGTGCAAGCGCTTCAGTACACGGCCAATTCACATGGACTTCCCCTTCGGATTTTGTCAGCTGTAGAGTCGGTCAATCAACGTCAAAAACACATCATCGCTGAAAAAATCACCGCCTACTTTGACAACGACTTGAGTGGACTCACTTTTGCCGTATGGGGCTTGGCTTTCAAACCCAACACCGACGACATGCGCGAAGCGCCCTCACGGGTCTTGATCAAGGAACTATTGAGTCGCGGAGCCCGTATCGTGGCCCATGATCCCGTGGCCATGCAAGCGGCTGAACATGCATTCAAAGAAGACTTGGCCGAGCACCCCGAGTATTTGAGCCGTTTGAGCTTTTCAATCCACGCCATGGACAACCTCATAGGGGCCGATGCCTTGATCGTGCTCACCGAATGGAAAGAGTACAAGAGCCCCAACTTTGCCACCATCAAAGCCTCTCTCAAGAAAGCGATTATTTTTGATGGCCGCAATTTATACGAGCCTTCGGTCATGCAAGAAACGGGCTTTGTCTATGAGGGCATTGGACGCAGGAGCTCAGATGTGCCTTGGACAAATCCAAGCCCTCAAGACACCCTTAACACCGCGCATTAAAATACCCAAGGCCTCAGGCATCAGGCCTTTGGCAGTTGGCGCAAGGCCCCAAAAAACTGGGCCGATGCAGCGGCCCAACTGAAGGTCTGAGCATGCGCCAAGACCCCATCGCGAGGGATCAGCAAGGCGGCCAAACAAGCAGCCCTCAAGTCGGCATTGAGCACACCAGAAATGCCCTGCTTGACCACATCAATTGGGCCAGGCACAGGCAGTGCTGCGACTGGCGTGCCGCAGGCCATGGCTTCTAACATCACCAATCCAAAGGTGTCGGTCACACTGGTGAAAACAAAAACATCGGCGGCGCGGTAAAGGCTGGCCAGTTGTTGAGCATTTTGCATTCCAAACCAGCGCACCTTGGGGTAGGCTTGGCGCAAACGTTCCCCCTCAGGACCATCCCCAGCAACCCACTTTTCTCCTGGCAAATCAAGTTTTAAGAATTCATCGACTTGTTTTTCTACGGCCAATCGACCCACGTGCAAAAAGATGGGCCCGTCTCCTCTGGCCATGGTCTCCCCTTGTGGGCTAAATCGATCAAAATCCACGCCCCGACTCCAAACTTGAGGGGAGCGAAATCCTCTGGCCTTGAGATCACTGACGATGGCTGGGGTGGGCGCCAAATTGGCTTGAGCCGCATTGTGAAATCGACGCAGCAAAGCGTAACTCCAAGATACGGGCAACTTAAATCGCATGTTCACGTATTCAGGAAACCGACTGTGATAGGAGGTGGTAAAGGGCCAGCCACGCTTCATGGCCACATTCCTCGCCGCCCAGCCCAATGGGCCTTCTGTGGCAATGTGCAAGCAGTCTGGGGCAAACCGATCTATGATTCTCTTGACAGCAGACTGGCCAGCCAATGCCAACGAAATCTCCGGATAGGTTGGGCAGGGGAAGGACTTGAAGAGCTTGGGCGTGATGAGCTCCACCTCATGGCCCATGCTTCGCAACTCCTGGGCGGTCATGGTGAGGGTGCGCACCACCCCATTGACTTGGGGCTCCCAGGCGTCGGTGACGATGAGAATTTTCATGGGTTGTCCAGTTCAGCAAAGTGGGTCAAGTTTCAAGGCATCGGGCGGTGTTTCGAATGTTTTGCACTTCACCATCAACTCAATTCAATCAAAACTCTACAGGCGCGAAGATTGCAAGTGTCTGCTTGCTTAGACGAGATCACAACAAAGAAATTTGTATTTTAGGATATAACTGGGGTCAAGGCCTTCACGTGCTCGACCAATTGGTCCCAATAAATAATCTCCAACTGACCATCCATATGCTCGACCAAGGCGGTTCGACTCTCGACCCAGTCGCCATCATTGCAGTATAAAACGCCATCAATGTCCCTGATCTCGGCATGATGGATGTGACCACACACCACGCCTTGATAACCGCGTCGTTTGGCCTCCTTGGCCACCGCCACTTCGAACTCATTGATGAATCCCACAGCTTGCTTGACCTTGTGTTTTAAAAAGGCAGAAAGGGACCAATAGGGCAAGCCCAATTTAGCTCGCAAAATATTGTAATAACGGTTGAGCTTCAAAGTGAGTTCGTACAAGTAGTCGCCCACATAAGCCAGCCACTTGGCGTATTTCACCACCGCATCAAAGAAGTCGCCGTGAATGAGCCAGAGCACTTTTCCATTGGCTGTCGTGTGGGTGGTCTCCTTGAGCACCTCCACACCGCCAAAATGATGCTGTACAAAGTTGCGGGCAAACTCGTCGTGATTACCGGGCACATAAACCACGTGACAGCCTTTCCTGGCCATGCGAAGAAGCTTTTGAATCACATCATTGTGGGCTTGTGGCCAAAACCACTTTCGCCTCAATTGCCAACCGTCAACAATGTCACCAATCAAGTACATGTGCTCACAATCATTTTCTCGTAGAAAGTCGAGCAATGACTCGGCCTGACAACCTTGGGTTCCCAAGTGAACATCGGAAATAAAGATGGCACGGTAATGCATCAATTTCTCAATAGAGATGAAGAGCAGGCGAGCAAGTCTTGGGTGCGCATCATCAAGGCCCAATGAATGGCACCGTGCTCACGACTCCAACAGGGTTGACCCATCACTTTGGCACCCAATTGAAGATAAGTTCGCAGGGGTTCTGAGGGGGACACATCAAGACCGTTTAAATTTGCGTCATTGGTCTTCCCACCTGGAATTTGTTCGCGATAAGTCACCCCATCGTCTTTGAGCGCATTCAATGGGTTGCGCGCTCGCAAATGAAATTCAAATGGACACAAATACCGCTCCCGAATATGCTGCCACAGTTCGCGCGTGTCATCAATGGAGGGCCTCTTCAATGCCAGCCCAACCTCGGGCATCGTGGCAGAATCCTCAGCAAGGACCTCTTGGGCCATGCAAACCACCATCAACAGTTGATTGCTTTGAACAAAGCCCAGGACCTGTTCTTGCAATAAACGCAAGAGGCGTCTTTGCGCAGAAGCTTTCAAGCTCGGATGAATGCAGACCCGGCCGAGCTCCAGCACTTTGCTTCGCCATGCTCGTATCCGAGTCAAATCAAAATCATGTTCCAACTCAAGTCCACCCACCCTCTTGGCCTGGGCAGGGGTCAATAAGCGACATGCGGCGACGACCGCTCCAGTCAAACCATCCTTGACCATGATATGTTCACAATACCCGTCAAAAATATCTTGCACCAAGCTTTGGGGATGAAAGTCTTCAACTGGGCTTGTGATGCCAGTGAAGGTCGACTTGGTAGCGTTTCGGTGGTGAGCAACTTGGGCGCGAAAGATTTGAATCTCATGCAATTGTTCTTCTTGCCTGACCCAGAGCAAGGAGAATTGCGTTGTTAGGTTATTGCTTTGACCCCTCAGTGTCTGCGCAAAATTCATTGCAGCAGAACTGCCGGTGAAGATGGATTCGTCAAGACTGGCGCGTTGGTTGGACGACTGATGCGGGGGAAAATGAGGACTGAGTTCTAAACCGTGGGTATCAGGGATGGGGGACATGCAATGTTTTTTGTAGATTGGCTTAAAAAATTATCTGAGCGCTGTGTGAAAGTTTGATGTCACGCCCCGTTTCTTGGGTTGGACATGAAACATTCGAAGCGTCTTGGTTTTGACAAAAGACTTTCGAATTCTGTGGACAACCATACCCTTTAACCCAGGCGCACTGAACGTTCCCCGGATTCATTTTGAACATCATGGATTGGACCGTATCCATTGAACCGGGTAGGGCTGTGGAGCGGGAGTCCAAGCGGGCGACTGCGTCTCTACGACCGTATAACTGGGGCAGGCATAGCGCTCAATGTCACGAGCATCGAGTGGAAACGAGTTGCAATTGGAAAAACGCCTAAAGGGCGAGTGATAAATACCGCACTGGAATTCTTCTTCACTGGTTTGCTCCAGAAACACACAGCGCTTGTCCAAGCAACAGTTGCCGCACTTGATGCAAGAGCCCTCGATGGTGGGGGGGATCACCGCCTCGATAGAGACCACATCCTTGAAATAGTGCGCAATGGGGCCTTCACGCAAGGCTTGGATGTAGATTCTGAGCTTTTTGAGCGTTTGCCAATATTGCAAAGCAAAGCGAGGTTTTAAAAACGCCAAACTGATCAATAGGGGAAGGACGGGCATCAGAACGTAAAAAACGCCAATACTAAGTTTGGTGGCCAAAGTAGCCAATAGATTTTTGAAAATTTCCACACCTTCTGATCAATGATTTAGGATGGACTTTATGCAGATTTGGTGACAATTGTGTGAATATTCACACCTAAAACCCCTCAACCTACACAAAACTCATTTAAATTGAAATCAAGCCCCCCACGCGATTAAATCAAGGTGACTTAAGCGTGAACCCCACAACTCCAAGCACCCCAAAAGCCTGGCTTTCCAATGGAAGTAACTCTGGGGCGGCTTGACCAAGGTGTATTCCAAGTGAGGCTGTCCGCCTCTTTTTCGTTTAAATTCGCCTGCACCAGAGCTGTAATTGAGCAGCAAACCCCGCCGCAAAGTCAATCGGAAGATTTCCACAAACAGCGCGCGGTATAAACCCAAATCGACGGGGCCTAAATCGTAGCCCAAGGCTGGCACCGTGAGCGTGTCGCCCACCTGGTGCAACAGTGCAAAGGCCTGTATGCGACCCTGCGCATTTTTCATCACCAAACATGTCATCCTAGCCTCATTGACCATATCTGCAAAAAAACACGGTGTGTACTTGGCGTTAAAGGGGCCGTGCTTGAGAATATAAATACGCTCGTAGAGCATTTGCAAGTGCTGCGACTCTTCAGATGTGAGCTTGGACAATATTTCACATTGGAGGTCTAGTTTTTCTCGCCCCTTCATGTCTCGCATCAATTGGGACGATTTCTTATTTGCGCCTTGGCGCAAATCAAACTCATACACCACCCTGGCGGGCAAGGCATAAAAACCAAAACCCTTGAGCTGCTTCAATAAGTCGGCGTGGTGTTGAACTTGCACATTCCTGACAAATATAAAACGGTGGGGCTGCGCCTTGATCACACGCGCACAAAGCTCAGGGATGCGTTTTAACTGCTCGGGCGTCCAAATATTGGTAGAAATCGGGAAGTTGGCAATCACGCATTGGTGACCCATTCCCAATGAATTGGCCCAGCGGCCCAATGCGTGCAGCGCCCAAGACAACAGTCGGTGGCGCTCAATTTCATGAGCCGCATAATCAAACCATGCGATTTTGGGCGAGGTGATGAAACATTGTTCTTCGATCCCCCTGCCCTCAGAAACCGTCACCGCCAAGGGCTCGCCCAAGTCACACCAGGACAAAGTCGCACCCGCATTTTCCATCCAGTCGCTCAATTCACGAGGGCGCACGATGAAGCGCTGTTGAGCTACGCTTGCAAGCGATACAGATGAAAGGCGCCATAGACTCCTGAACGGTCCTGGGGGCCCAAAGAGTCGCTCAGCGCATCGTCTCGACGCCAACGCTGTCCCAACTCTGGAGTCAAACTGGCCTCCACGGGAGAAAGAGTCCCCGCAGTTCTGAAGATCACGCGCGCCCCAGGTTTGGACGCTTTCGTGATCGCTTGCCAAAGTGCCGTGACCTCGGATGGCGACATCCAGTCTTGGGCATCGAGCAAGTTGACAATGTCCACCGACTGCGCGCCCATCTGGTTCAATTTGTCGCGGATATTGTTTTGCTCAATATCCAACTTCTCAATAGAGGCGCGCAATATCCCATAATTTTCTCGCTTCAAATAGGCGGGCAAAGGCCCGCGAGCGCCATCATCGTATTTTCTGGCAAAAGCCTGCCAAGCAAAATAATTATCAGCCACAGGCGCCACAGTGGCCAAGTGGCGTGCACGCTGTTTTAAAATTTCCGACATGTTTTGAGGAATATTGTCACACAGCACCATGTGTTGGCTCGGTGGTATGCCCAAGTTGTAGAGGGCATAGGGGCTGCTGCATATCTTGGTGACCAATCGATTGTCAAATATTTTCGCCACATGCTGATCGAACCACTGGGCTTGGTCTTCTACTGTTTTTTGCAACAACAAGTCTGAGAGCTTGACACGGTGGAGCTTGGCGGCCAAATGGATCACTCCAATGATTTGTCCCAGGAGGCCAAACTTGTAAAACCCTTTGGCAAACATTTGAATGCGTTTGAACCCAAAGGTGGCATGCTCCCAATAGTCGCGACTGGTTTCGTCGAGCTGTGAGCGGATGATGTTGTGATAAATGCGCACATTGCTGCTGGACTTGGCAACACCAAAAAACCGATAAAAATCATCGTGCGAGTCCAAAGACTTGATGGCCGCGCGTTTCAATTGAAGCAAAGCAATGTGCGCATGGTTCAAATCCACCACAGAAATTTTGGCCGGATGCTCCATCAGATAACTCAAGGCATTGCATCCCCCGCTGGCGATGGTGAGCATGTGGTCGGTGCTTTTGATCTCGAGCGCTTGGATGTCAATTTGAGGGTCTTCCCAAATTTGGGTGTAGACCAAACGGTCAAACCACAACGCAAAGAGCTTGTCCTTCAAACTGGTCTTGTCTTTGTGACCAAAGACCGCACTGCCAACCAAAGACTTTGATTTTTTCAAACTCAGCGGTGGATTTGAAAGCATATTCATGGGCTGGCAGATTCCTTTCGCAATGACTGCAAAAGTAAATTATCAGCACCACATATTTCAAAGCCATGAAGCTTCGATGACGCTTCGGTGACCCATCTCACTAAAAGCTTGACCCAGGTCAAGAATACCAAAGACAAGCGCATTCAAGTGTGTTTAGAAATGAAGGCCCGCGTTGGTGTTACCCGCCATATTCCATCCCAAGCCGTGCATTGTCAGACCCACTGGCTTAGATACTGGGCAGTGTCTTGAGCGACACTCCTCTGGGACGCCTCGACCATGACCCGCACCAAGGGCTCGGTGCCGCTTGCCCGAATGAGCACACGACCCAAGTTGCCAAGGCGCTGGGTTGCATCTTCTTGGGCCTGAAGAAGTTGTGCGCTGGGTGTCCACGGCGCTTTGTGAGTCAACTTCACATTCAAGAGCACCTGTGGAAAAAGGTCGATGCCATGGAGCAACTGCGCCGGTGTTTTTTGAGACCTGAGGCATGACTCCAACACTTGCAGCGCACTGATCATGCCGTCTCCGGTGGAGTGTTTATCGAGCACCAACAAGTGGCCTGAGCCTTCGCCTCCTAAAACCCAACCTTTTTCATGCAAAGCTTCCAGCACATAGCGGTCCCCCACTTGGGTGCGGATGAACTCAAGCCCGAGCGCTTTGATGGCGTTCTCGATTGCCATATTGGTCATGAGCGTGCCCGCGACACCTTGGAGTGATTCACCACTGGCGACACGCTGTGAAGCGATGAGGTAGAGCAGTTCATCGCCATCAAAGAGCCTGCCCGAGGCGTCCACCATTTGCAGGCGATCGGCGTCACCGTCGAGCGCAATGCCAAAGTCGGCTTGGTTCGCTTTGACCGCCTCCACCAACGCCTCGGGGTGGGTCGCACCGACACCTTCGTTGATGTTGAGCCCATTGGGAGAACAGCCCAAAGACACCACTTGGGCGCCCAACTCATGAAAGACATTGGGGGCAATTTGATAGGCCGCACCATGGGCCGCATCGACCACGATTTTGAGGCCCTTAAGAGTCAAGTCGCTGCCGAAATTGGATTTACAAAATTCAATGTAGCGACCTTGCGCATCGTTCAAGCGTCGGGTCTTACCCAAAGACGCGGAGTCCACCCATTGCGGTTCTTCTTTCATGAGGCTCTCCACTTCGAGCTCCCACTCGTCGCTCAATTTATTGCCCTTGTCAGAGAAGAACTTGATGCCGTTGTCATCGAATTTATTGTGGCTCGCGCTGATCACCACCCCAAGGTTCGCGCGTTGTGCGCGCGTCAAATAGGCCACTCCGGGTGTGGGCAAGGGCCCCAAAAGGAGCACATCCACACCGGCCGAATTGAAACCCGACTCCAATGCAGACTCGAGCATGTAGCCCGAGATTCGGGTGTCTTTGCCAATCAAAACGGTGGGTCTGGCGTCGGTTTTTTTCAGCACACGCCCCACACAATGGGCCAACTTTAAAATGAAGTCTGGGGTGATGGGAGACTGACCCACGCGTCCACGAATGCCATCGGTGCCAAAGTATTGTCGTTTTTTCGAGTTGTTCATGGTTTTGATTTTAGTTCTCCCGAGTGTGCGTGGTCCTCGCGCCTTTGGGCGAGCCACACGGCTCGCGCCGCCAGCGTCTCAGCCACATCGTGCACGCGCTGCACTTGAGCACCCCGCTCCATGGCGAGCACCGCGGCGGCCACACTGGGAATGAGCCGCTCATCCACTTCTAGTCCCGTGACCGAGCCCAGGGAGGATTTTCTGGACCACCCCACCATCAAGGGCAAGCCGCGCACGTGCAAGTGCCCTTGATGGGCCAAGAGCTCAAAGTTTTGCTCGGTCGTTTTGCCAAAACCAATGCCTGGATCCAACATCAAGCGTGAAAGTGCAATCCCCTGCCCTTCACAAGCCTGGATGCGTTCGCTCAAAAATGCCTGGACCTGAGGAATGACTGAACCCTGCATTGGGCACACTTGCATGGTTTGTGGTGTTCCATGCATGTGCATCAAGCACAAGCCACAGCGGGCTGCCCGCAGCACCTCCAAGGCGCCGGGCAGCCGAGCGGCCATCACATCGTTGATGATGTCGACCCCCATCTCCAGGGCCCGCTTCATGATGCCTGGCTTGTATGTATCGACCGAGATCGGATGCCCCCACCTGAGGACCTCTTCAAGCACGGGCGCCAACCGGGCCCACTCGATGTCTTCATCCAAGGCCTGGGCACCGGGGCGGGTGGATTCTGCGCCCAAGTCCAAAATATCGGCACCCGCTGCCAACTGAGACTGGGCAAGCTCAATGGACAGCCGTGTCAAGGCAAGGCGGCTTGCCTCGTTGATGTTGAGTGCGGTCGAAAAAGAATCAGGAGTGATGTTGACAATGCCCATCACCAGGGGAGAGGACACGTCAAGCTCAAAACGCGTGGTTTGCCAATGCCGGTTCATGGCTCAAAGAACCCTCATGGATGTCAAACCCCACTGCAGCGTTGTCTCAAAGTTTTCGAGAGAACGCCAAGTGTTCACGCATCCAGGCCTGAGCGGGCTGCCGTGGGAGCGGTCACCACGGCAGGCGTGCCGCCACTGGGTCCGTCGCCGGAGGGAGGGATGCGGGGCGTCCAGTCCTTCGGGGGCTGGGGCGTGCGTCCAGCCATGATGTCATTGATCTGGTCGCTGTCAATGGTCTCCCACTCCAAGAGTGCTTTGGCCATGGCGTGCATCTGCGCGGCATGGTCCTCGATCAAGCTTCTGGCCATGTAGTACTGGGTGTCGATGATTTTTCTCACCTCGTCGTCGACTTTTTGCATGGTCGACTCGGACATGTTGGTGGTCTTGGTCACAGAACGACCCAAAAATACCTCACCCTCATTTTCCGCATACACCATGGGGCCCAGGGCCTGGGTCATGCCGTAGCGCATGACCATGTCACGGGCAATTTGCGTGGCACGCTCAAAATCGTTGCTCGCTCCCGTGGTCATCTGGTTCATGAACACCTCTTCGGCAATACGTCCACCAAACAGCATGCTGATTTGGTTGAGCATGTACTCGCGGTCGTAGCTGTAGCGGTCCTTCTCGGGCAAGCTCATGGTGACGCCCAAGGCTCGACCACGAGGAATAATGGTCACTTTGTGCACTGGGTCGCACTTGGGCAGGAGTTTACCGATCAAGGCGTGGCCCGACTCATGGTAAGCGGTGTTGCGACGCTCCTCCTCGGGCATGACCATGCTTTTGCGCTCTGGGCCCATCAGAATTTTATCTTTGGCTTTCTCAAAATCCACCATCTCGACCACCCGCGCGTTTCTGCGCGCTGCCATCAAGGCCGCCTCGTTGCACAAATTGGCCAGGTCGGCCCCGCTCATGCCTGGTGTACCCCGGGCAATGACGCCCGCTGCCACGTCTTGGCCGATCGGCACTTTTCTCATGTGAACATTCAAAATTTGTTCTCTGCCGCGAATATCGGGCAAGGTCACATAGACTTGGCGGTCAAAACGGCCTGGGCGCAGGAGTGCGGCATCCAAAATATCAGGGCGGTTGGTGGCGGCCACCACAATCACCCCCAAATTGGTCTCAAAACCGTCCATCTCCACGAGCATTTGGTTCAAGGTCTGCTCGCGCTCGTCGTTGCCACCCCCAAGGCCCGCTCCACGCTGGCGACCGACCGCATCAATCTCGTCGATAAAGATGATGCAAGGCGCATTCTTTTTGGCATTCTCAAACATGTCGCGAACACGGGCCGCGCCCACCCCCACGAACATCTCCACAAAGTCGGATCCCGAAATGCTGAAAAAAGGCACCTTGGCTTCACCGGCAATGCCTTTGGCCAGCAGGGTTTTACCCGTTCCGGGCGGGCCCACCAACAGCAATCCTCGGGGAATTCGACCCCCGAGCTTTTGGAAACGTTGGGGATCTTTTAAAAAGTCCACAACTTCCTTGACCTCTTCTTTGGCCTCGTCGCAGCCGGCGACGTCGGCAAAGGTGACCGTGTTGTTGTTCTCATCGAGCATGCGCGCTTTGCTCTTGCCAAAACTAAAGGCGCCGCCCTTGCCCCCGCCTTGCATTTGGCGCATGAAGTAGACCCACACCCCAATGAGCAGGAGCATCGGACCCCAACTGACCAAGAGGGTCACCAACAGCGACCCTTCTTCACGCGGTTTGACGTCAAACTTAACACCATTGGCAATCAAGTCGCCCACCAAGCCTCGGTCGAGATACGTGGCATTGGTGCGCACTTTGCGCTCGTCATAAGTAATCGCCACAATTTCTGTGCCCGATTGGCCTTCTTGAATGGTGGCGGTTTTGATGCGCTTGGCCCTCACCTCCTCCAAGAAGTCAGAGTAGCCCATGTAGCTGGCACTGCCTGTGGAGTTTTTGTCAAATTGCTTGAATACGGTGAACAGCACCAAGGCAATAACGAGCCAAACGGCTACTTTTGAGAACCATTGATTGTTCAATGCCAGCTCCAATCGATTAAGAAAACAGTGATCACTTCAGTGATATGACACCCATTTTATGCTTTTCAAGACGCAGGGGCTTATTTTCCCTCAATTGAGGCCAAAACGCGAACAGGTATTGTCGATTTACCAAGATGCACACCCCTCAAGGCCCAATTTTTGTGGGTAAAGCGTTGTTTTCGGTTGAATGCAAACCCAAAACCTTGCTCTCTTTGAGGCCCAAACCGATCAAAAAGGTCTCAGAAGACTTGTCCCGGCTTGCTTTGGGCTTGAGGGGTTTGACGCGCACAAAATGGTCTTTAAAGAGCTTGACAAGCTGGCTGTAGCCGCTGCCGTGAAACACTTTGACCACCAAGGCCCCTTCGGGCTTCATGTGGGTTTGGCTGAATTCAAGGGCCAACTCAATCAAATGGGCAATGCGCGCGGCATCGGACGACTCAATCCCCGATAAATTGGGCGCCATGTCCGAGACCACCACATCGGCCAGTCGCCCAGCCATGACCGCGCCCAAAGCAACGGCGACTTCAGGCTCGCGAAAGTCGCCTTGGATGAACTCCACCCCCTCTATGGGCTCCATGGGCAAAATGTCCAAGGCCAAGATGACGCCATTGAGCTCGCCCACGGCGGCCCCCCCGGGTGAGAGTTTACGACGCACGTATTGACTCCAAGCCCCTGGCGCAGAGCCCAGGTCCACCACCAAGTCGCCGGGCTTGATGAGCCTGAGCTGCTCGTCAATTTCTTTGAGCTTGTAAGCAGCCCTGGCGCGGTAGCCCTCCTTTTTGGCCAATTTGACGTAGGTGTCGTTGGCGTGGTCATTGAGCCATGCTTTGTTGACTTTTTTACTTTTTGTCTTGATCTTCAATGCATACTCTCGTGTTAAAGAGGGATAATACCCTGTATGTCTGCAGTCATCCTCACCCCCGCCGTTCGCAAAGAACACCGCGCCCAAGCCCACCACCTCAACCCCGTCGTCATGATTGGGGCCGAGGGCTTGAGCGAGTCCGTCATCCAAGAAGTCGACCATGCCTTGAATGCGCACGGCTTGATCAAGGTGAGGGTTCACGGAGACGACCGCTTGGCCCGAGAAGCCATGCTGCAAAGCCTGGCCGATCAATTGAACGCCGCCCCCATTCAGCACATTGGCAAGCTTTTTGTGCTGTGGCGCGAAAAAACCGAAAAAGAAGTGACTCGCGAGATTGACCCTGAACGAAAAGCCGGGCCGCGCGACTTCAAAGTCCTCAAATACGCCAAGCGAGGTGGTCAACGCCCTGAAGTGCGCACGCTCACCGTTCTTGGCAACCAGCGCTTGAGCGCGGGCGGTCAAGTCAAACGCGCCAAGCCCAAACAAAAGTCGGTTAAAAAATCCTCACAAAAGTCCTGAGTAAAACTTGGAGATTGGAGCTTGGAGTTTAGAGTTTGGGGCTTGACCACTCAGACCCAGCCCCGTCACTTCAGCGCTCAACTCCAAAACCGGCGAGACTTCAGCATCACGGCAGTCGCCAAAACCCACATCAAGGCGTAGGTTGCGCTGCCCACGCTGTGCCAAATGGCACGCTCGGCGCCTGAGGTGATGTGAGGAATGACCACGGCAAGCATCCAAGCGGCCAACACCTCACTCAAAAATAAGCCCCAAAGGGTTTGATGCCACTGCCGCGAGACATATCCCTCGTTCTCACGCTCGTCATCTTCGTCTTCGGCCCCCTTGTCTGTCCCTCGATGGGCCCAGTCGCGCACCTCGGGCCCACCAGGACTGAGCGGATTCAAGGCCTGGGATGCGAGTCCCAGCAGCACCGGGGCCAGCAAGCTCAGCCAACTCACCCCCTCAAATAAACGCCCTGCCACGAGCCCAGCCAAGGCTTTGGGGCTCACCCACACAAACAAAAGCGGCACCACCACAAAACCAATCGTGGTGAGACTGCCCCACCACAAAGCGCCCACCAAGAAGCCTAGGGACGACCACCCATTTTTGGACTTCTGGGTCTTCATCATGTTTTGCGCTGATGCATGGGCAAGTGCTCACCCTCACGCGCCAAAACGCTGGGGCTTAGCAAGCTTTTCATCGATAGGAGACTGACACGATCTCGTAGCGTTTTTCCCCGCCTGGGGCTTGAACCACGGCCATGTCACCATCTTCCTTGCCAATCAAGGCCCGGGCAATGGGTGAGCTCACATTGATGAGACCGAGTTTGAGGTCAGCCTCGTCTTCGCCCACAATTTGATAGGTCACTTCTTCGGCGCTGGCTTGGTCTTGCAACACGACAGTCGAGCCAAACACCACTTTGCCGTCGGCATCCAGACTGCTGGGGTCAATGACTTGGGACATGGAGAGCTTGCTTTCAATTTCTTGAATCCTCCCTTCGATAAAGCCCTGGCGGTCTTTGGCCGCGTCGTACTCGGCGTTCTCGCTCAAGTCACCCTGGGCGCGCGCCTCGGCAATGGCATTGATGACCGCGGGTCTGTCGATCGTCTTTAATCGGTGCAGCTCTTCTTTGAGCTTTTCAGATCCTCGTTTCGTAATCGGTATCGTGGCCATGCTAAAAATCCTCGTTGTAAAACATCCTTGATCCCTTTGCGGGACACCCGGTCATGATAATGGACAAAGCGCTCGCCCCACCCCGAGGCAACAAGCGCTCAACTTCTGGGCCTGGGCTTGGGCTTGGGCTTGGGACTTGTACTGGGCTGTGATGCGGGACCCACACACGTGCCCAGACACGCTTTTAAATTCCACGCTGTTCATGCGCCCAATGCCATGCGCTCAAACCTCAAACCTCAAACCTTTTGGGGGAGCTGCGCGTGCAGCTCCTGCAAGGAATACACCTGCAAATCGTCCATGTGGCGCATGCCTTGCACGGCCGCTTGCGCACCGGCTATGGTGGTGAAGGTGGTCACCCGCGCGAGCAAGGCCGAGGTGCGAATCTGGCGCGAATCGGCAATGGCGTTTCGCCGTTCTTCAACCGTGTTGATCACAAGCGCCACCTCTTGGTTTTTGATCATATCCACCACGTGCGGACGACCTTCCGTCACTTTGTTGACCACCTGGACTGCAATGCCTGCGCTCGCAATGGCCGCAGCGGTCCCCTTGGTGGCCACCAACTCAAAGCCGAGTTCCACGAGCTCTTTGGCGATCGACACCGCGCGGGGCTTGTCCCCATTTTTAACGGTGAGAAAGACCTTTTTCACGGGATCCTTGGCACTGGGCAATTTCGTGCCCGCGGCAATTTGGCTCTTCACAAACGCCTCGCCAAAGGTGTGGCCCACCCCCATCACTTCTCCAGTCGACTTCATCTCTGGCCCCAAGATGGTGTCCACACCAGGAAACTTCACAAAAGGAAACACCGCCTCTTTGACACTGAAGTAAGGCGGGGTCACCTCGCTCACGATGCCTTGAGACGCGAGGGTTTGGCCAACCATGCAGCGAGCCGCCACCTTGGCGAGTTGAATGCCGGTGGCCTTGGAGACAAAGGGAACGGTTCTAGACGCGCGCGGGTTGACCTCAAGCACAAAAATCACATCCTGACCGCCCTGGTGCTGAATGGCAAACTGCACATTCATGAGACCCACCACATGAAGGGCTTGGGCCATGGCGGCGGTCTGGCGCTTGATCTCGGCCACCGTTGCGCCCGACAAGGAGTATGGGGGCAAAGAACAAGCCGAGTCCCCACTGTGGACCCCCGCTTGCTCAATGTGCTCCATCACGCCGCCAATGAAGGTGACCGAGCCGTCGCACAAACAATCCACATCGCACTCAATGGCATCGTTCAAAAAGCGGTCCAGGAGCACGGGTGAATCGTGGGACACTTTGACGGCTTCGCGCATGTAGCGCTCGAGATCGCGTTCCTCGTGCACGATCTCCATGGCGCGCCCACCGAGCACATAGCTTGGGCGCACGACCAAGGGGTAGCCGAGGTCTCGCGCCTTGGCCAGTGCCTCCTCTTCGGTGCGGGCGGTGGCGTTGGGCGGCTGCCTGAGCCCCAAGTCTTGCAAGACCTTTTGAAAACGCTCGCGGTCTTCGGCCGCATCGATCATATCGGGACTCGTGCCAATGATGGGCACGCCAGCGGCTTCAAGCCCCAAGGCGAGCTTCAAGGGGGTCTGTCCTCCGTACTGCACGATCACACCGAGGGGTTTTTCGCGCTCGACAATTTCCAGCACATCTTCCAAGGTGAGGGGCTCAAAATACAAACGGTCACTCGTATCATAATCGGTGGAGACCGTCTCGGGGTTGCAGTTGACCATGATGGTCTCGTAGCCGTCTTCTCTGAGCGCCATGGCCGCGTGCACGCAGCAGTAATCGAACTCAATGCCTTGCCCGATGCGGTTCGGGCCCCCACCCAAGACCATGATCTTTTTGGCGTTGCTCGGATTGGCCTCGCACTCCTCCTCATAGGTGGAGTAGAGATAGGCGGTGTCGGTTTGAAACTCGGCAGCGCAGGTGTCCACGCGCTTATAGACCGGGCGCACACCGTGCGAATGCCGGTAGGCCCTGAACTCTTGCTCGCTGCACCGGAGCAACTTGGCCATGCGACGGTCTGAAAAGCCTTTTTGCTTGAGTTGACGCATCTCGATTGCGCTGATGCGGGTGAGCGTGGTGCGTTCGAGCTCGAGCTCAATTTTCACAATCTCTTCAATTTGATCCAGGAACCAAGGATCAATGCGGGTGAGCGCATGGACCTCGTTCACACTCATGCCAAGCGCAAACGCGTCCCCCACATACCAAATGCGATCAGGACCCGGAGCGCCGAGTTCGCGCTCGAGCACCTCGCGGTCTTGGGTCTTCTCGTTCATGCCGTCGACCCCCACCTCGAGTCCACGCAAAGCCTTTTGAAACGACTCTTGGAAGGTGCGCCCCATGGCCATCACCTCACCCACCGATTTCATTTGGGTGGTGAGGCGTGAGTCGGCTTGGGGAAATTTCTCAAATGCAAACCGCGGGATCTTGGTGACGACGTAGTCAATGCTTGGCTCAAAGGAGGCCGGTGTTTGACCCGACGTGATGTCGTTTTTGAGCTCATCGAGGGTGTAGCCGACGGCGAGCTTGGCCGCAACCTTGGCAATTGGGAAACCGGTGGCTTTGGAGGCCAAGGCCGAGGAGCGAGACACGCGGGGGTTCATCTCGATCACGACCATGCGACCGTCATTGGGGTTGATGGAGAACTGCACATTGGAGCCCCCCGTGTCCACCCCAATTTCTCTAAGAACCGCCAAAGAGGCGTTTCTCATGATTTGGTATTCTTTGTCGGTGAGGGTTTGCGCGGGAGCGACCGTGATGGAGTCGCCCGTGTGCACGCCCATGGGATCCAAGTTTTCAATCGAGCACACGATGATGCAGTTGTCGGCCTTGTCGCGCACAACCTCCATCTCGTACTCCTTCCAGCCCAGGAGCGACTCCTCGATCAAGAGCTCATGGGTAGGGGAAGCCTCCAAGCCGCGCTTACAAATCGTCTCAAACTCCTCGGCGTTGTAAGCGATGCCCCCGCCGGTGCCGCCAAGCGTAAAGCTTGGCCGAATGACCACCGGAAAACCCAGGCCCTTTTGCACATCCCAGGCCTCAGACAAAGCGTGGGCAATCCCGGATCTGGCCGAACCCAGACCAATTCGGGTCATGGCGTCCTTGAATTTGAGGCGGTCTTCGGCCATGTCGATGGCCTCAGGGGTGGCACCGATCAGCTCCACTTGGTAGCGCTCGAGCACCCCGTGGTGCCACAAATCGAGGGCGCAATTGAGGGCGGTTTGCCCGCCCATGGTGGGCAAAATGGCGTCGGGGCGCTCGCGCTCGATGATTCTCTCCACCGTCTGCCAGGTGATGGGCTCGATGTAGGTGACATCGGCCGTGGCCGGATCGGTCATGATGGTGGCCGGATTGGAGTTGATCAAGATGACCCGGTAGCCCTCTTCTCTGAGGGCCTTACAGGCTTGCACGCCGGAGTAATCAAACTCGCACGCTTGTCCAATGATGATGGGGCCAGCCCCGATGATCAAAATACTCTTGAGGTCTAGGCGCTTAGGCATGGGTGTGGGTCTCCATCAGGTGGATGAAGCGATCAAAAAGGTCGGCGAGGTCTTGTGGCCCGGGCGACGCCTCGGGGTGACCTTGGAAGGAAAAAGCGGGACAGTCGACCCTCTCAAGGCCTTGCACAGAGCCATCGAACAAGGACACATGGGTGGTGCGCAACACCGCTGGCAAGCTCTCGGCGTTCACGGCAAAGCCATGGTTTTGCGAGGTGATGCAAACCCGACCCGTGCCCAAGTCTTTGACCGGGTGGTTGGCGCCGTGGTGGCCAAACTTCATCTTGAAGGTCTTGGCCCCACTGGCCAGGGCCATGATTTGGTGGCCCAAACAAATGCCAAAAAGCGGCACTTTTCGGATCATCAACTCACGCGCGGCGGCAATGGCGTAGTCACACGGCTCGGGGTCGCCAGGGCCATTGGAGAGAAAAACGCCATCGGGCGACAAGGCCAACACCTCGGCCACTGAGGTTTTGGCGCCCACCACCGTGATCCGAGCACCCCGTGCGTGCAGCATGCGAAGGATGTTGTGCTTGACCCCAAAATCATAGGCCACCACGTGCAAAGGCGGGCCCGAGCGTTCGCGCCGAGCAAGGGTATTTTTACCGTTTCCAGCACCCGCGGCCAAGGCCCATTCGCCCACGGACCAGTCGTAGGCCTGCTGCGTGGTGACGGTTTGCGCCAAATCAAGACCGCTCATGCTGGGTGCGGTCTGGGCGAGTTGACGCACCTCTTGCTCATGCTCAGGGGTAAGGGCAACGCCGGCCTCAAGCGCCAAAATCGCCCCGTTTTGAGCCCCATGGGTGCGCAAGATGCGGGTCAAGCGCCGAGTGTCTAGCCCCATGATGCCGAGTTTATTTTGTGCGATCAAATACGACTGCAAGGACTGGGTGCTCCTGAAGTTGCTGGGCGACAAGGGCAGCTCCTTGATGATCATCCCGGCGGCTTGGATGCCCGAGGACTCCTCATCTTGCGGGTTGATGCCGCAGTTGCCGATGTGAGGATAAGTGAAGGTGACGAGTTGCTGGGCGTAGCTCGGATCGGTCAAAATTTCTTGGTAGCCGGTCATGGAGGTGTTGAACACCACCTCCCCAACCGTGAAGCCTGCTGCCCCCATGGACAAGCCATGAAAGACGGTTCCGTCAGCAAGCGCCAAAAGGGCCATTGGGTTTTTCCCCTGAAGAGACATCAGCACTGGGTTCTCCGTAAAAGTTCAGTGGCGACCCAGCGTCGGTACAAGGCTTGGGGGTCAAATATCAAGTGACCCATGCGTTGTGTGGTGATGCGCCTGAAGGAGGCCTCGGCGTGCCTCAGGGGCTGAGGCGCTGAGGCGAAAAGGGGGTCCTTGGGCGGTGCTTTCGCTGGGGACGCGCTAAGTCAAGATTGACTCGTAAAGCCACCCATTATAGTCGACGCACCGCTCACTTGGGCACTTCCCAAGACGCCCAGAACTCAAGGCGAGGCATTTGTCAACAAACTGGCGCTGGTGTAGAGGCAAATCGAGGCGGCCACAGCCACGTTCAAGGACTCTTGGCCGAAAGGCTGCCAGATGCGCACACTCAGGCTTGCGCGCTCTTGAAGCGATCGAGACAAACCTTGGCCCTCGTGACCCATGGCCCAGGCACAGGGGTTGGGCAAGGACCCTTGGGCGGCCAAAACATGCAAAAACTCGCCTTGGTGTGAGCTCGTGGCCAAGAGCGGGATCTTCAAAGCCTCGAGCGCTTCGGGCTCCAAGCCCTCAATGAGTTTGAGCCCAAAATGGGCCCCCATGCCCGAGCGCAACACCTTGGGAGACCAAAGCGCCACCGTGCCCTTGATCGCCAAAACTTGGGTCGAACCAAAGGCGGCCGCACTCCTCAAGAGCGTGCCGACATTGCCCGCATCTTGCAAGCGGTCGAGCACCAAGGTGCTGGCGTGCCCATCCATACAAGGAGCATTTGGGAGTTCGCACTCAAAACCAAACCCGGCACTCGACTCGAGTGAGGACAGTCCTGCAAAGAGGGCTGGCGTGAGGATCACCACCTTGTCGCAAGCAGTCCCCCATCGATGTCCCAAGTGTTCCCACGCCTGGGGCGTGAAAACACCCGTGTGGACCCGAATGCCTGAGCGTGTTGCCGCCTCACACAAATGCTCGCCTTCGATCCAAAAGCGTTGGGCTGCACGGTAGGCCGTGCTCTCGTGGGCCAAGCGTCGCCAAGCTTTGAGGCTGGTATTGTCCTTGGAGGTGATGAGCTCAGGCGTGGGTGAGGGAGAGCTCATGCGGGAACCTCAGGTGGGGACTTTGGGCGCGGTGGATTCTCTGAGACTTGCTGGACTTTTGGGCCCTGCCCTTGGGCCAGTCTGCGCGCCACTGGGGCAAAGCTCACCCGATGCCATGGCGTCACGCCCAAGCGGGCCAGGGCTTCTTGGTGCTGGGCCGTGCCGTAGCCCTTGTGCGCGGCAAAGCCATACCCAGGGTACTCTAGCGCCAAGGCCTCGCACCACTCATCGCGGTGGACTTTGGCCAAAATTGACGCCGCCTGGATGCAGGGTACAAACGAGTCTCCCCCCACGAGTGCAAAGGCGGGCTGCGCTAGGGTGGGCAGTCGGTTGCCATCCACGAGCACTTGCTCGGGACGCAGGATCAGCCCCTCAACGGCCCGCTTCATCGCCAAGAGCGTGGCTTGCAAGATGTTGAGGCGATCGATCTCTTGAACACTGGCCTCACCGATCGCAAAGCCCAAGGCCTGGGCTTTGATCTCAAGACTCAAGCGTTTGCGCACCTCGGGCTTGAGCTTTTTGGAGTCATTGAGACCGATCACCTCGCAGTGGGGATCCAAAATCACCGCCGCCGCCACAACAGGCCCCACCCAAGGGCCTCGACCCGCTTCGTCCACACCTGCGGTGAGCAAGATGCTGGGGTCCCAGGAAAAGAGATCAGACGGCACGGGTCTTGCCGATATCTTGACGGAATGCTTGGCGGTATGCTTGGCGCAATGCTGGGTGGCTGGCATGGTGTTTGGCTTGAACTCAGGCTGCGTCATTGGGGCAACTTGGCGTCTGAACGGCTGGATCATCCGGTGAGACTTGGACAGCAGAGTCTAGGCCCATGAGTTCGCCCAAGACCTGCGCACAAAGTGCTGGTGTGTCGCGCATCAAAGTCAAGTGAAGCTCACGCATTCGTGATTGGTACTGGCCAACGCGTTGGGGGTCCTCAAGCCAAGCCAAGGTCTCTTGGGCCAAGGCCTCTGGACTGGCCTTGGACTGCAGCCGCTCGGGCACGACAAAGTCTTGGCACAAAATATTGGGCAAGCCCACCCAAGGCTGCAGTTTTTGACGCTTCATGATGAGCCAACTGAGCCAATTCATGTGATACGCAATCACCATGGGGCGCTTGAAAAGGGCCGCCTCGAGGGTGGCTGTGCCGCTCGCAATCAAGCTCACGTCACAAGCGGCCAAGGCCAAATGGGACTGCCCCACCTTCACTCGGCAACACGCGGTGAGGCCGAGTTGGTCCACCAGCCCTTGAAGTCTCTCTCGGTGCACCTCCAATGTGGGCAAGACAAATTGCACGCGAGGGTTGCGAGAACGCATGAGTTGAGCCGCTTTTAAAAACCGCTCACCCAGGTGATCAATTTCACTCTGGCGAGAGCCTGGCATCAATGCGACCAAGGGCGAATCAACGCTGGGGGTGATGGACTGGCCAGTGGGTCTGCCTTCAAGCCCCAGCGCTCTTTTAGCCAATGGTTGATCCACCTCCATGGGAATGGTCGCCGCCAAGGGGTGCCCCACGAAGCTTGCGGCAATGCCGTGAGCGTGAAGCAATGCGGGCTCAAAGGGAAAGAGACACAGCACATGGTCGACACTGTGTGCCATGGTTTGGAGTCGGTGCGCGCGCCAAGCCCACACCGAGGGGCAGACAAACTGCACCGTGGGCACGCCCGCGGCTTTGAGGGTTTTGGCCAAGGACAAATTAAAGTCAGGCGCGTCAACCCCCAAAAAAAGTCTTGGGCGGCGAGATAGACAACGCTGGGTGAGCTCAGCGCGGATGCCCACAATGCGGCGGTAGTGACGAAGGACTTCCGCATAGCCCCTCACGGCCAGCTCCTTGGCGGGCCACCACGCCTCGAACCCCAGGGCCAACATGCGCTCACCACCGATGCCGTACAAGCGCAGGTGGGGCCAGCGCTCTTGGAGTTGAGGGATGACCAAGGCCGCGAGCAAGTCACCCGACGCCTCGCCGACCACCACGGCCATCTCCAGAGCTTCTTGGCTGTCCTTCAATCTGGCTGCCTTGGGTGCGCCTTAGCGCACGATGCCGCGGTCTTTGGGCGTTTGGGCCAAGAACACAAGCATGTCCTTCACGTCTTGCTCGGCCTCTGGGTGCTCAAGCCCCAACTGCTCGATGCGAAGCATGGCGTCACTGAGTGTCAAATCGTCACGGTACAAGGCTTTGTGCATGCCTTTGACGACCTGGATACGCAAGGGAGAAAAGCCACGACGCTTCAAGCCCTCAAAATTCATCGACCGCGCTTTGGCTGGCTGGCCTTGGCACATGACAAAGGGTGGCAGATCGGCAAAAAGAAGGGCATTCATAGCGGTAAAGCTGTGCGCGCCAATGCGGCAAAACTGGTGCACCACGGTGAACCCGCCCAAGATCACCCAGTCTTGCACTTCAACGTGGCCGGCCAACTGGGTGTTGTTGGCAAAAATGGTGTGGGAGCCGACTTGGCAGTCGTGGGCCAAGTGAACATAGGCCATGATCCAGTTGTCGTCACCCACGCGGGTGACCCCTTTGTCTAGGGCGGTGCCGATGTTGAAGGTGCAAAACTCGCGAATGACATTGCCCCGCCCGATCACGAGTTCGGTGGGCTCGCCGGCGTATTTCTTGTCTTGCGGCACGGCGCCCAAGGAGTTGAACTGAAACACCTGGTTATTCTCACCCAAGGTGGTGTGGCCCTCGATCACGCAATGCGCCCCAATGCGAGTGCCCGCTGCGATGCGCACATGCGGGCCTATCGTCGTGTAAGGACCCACCTGAACGCTGGTGTCCAATTGAGCCTTGGGGTCGATGAGGGCGCTGGGATGAATCAGGGTCATGGGCAAGGAGAAAAAGTAAAGAGTGGGGAAAGGGTTGGGCCAATGAGGCCAAGGGCCTCAATTTAAGCGTTAAGCGTTAAGCTATCCACATCAAGCTTCAAGCGCCAACCGTTGGGCTCGCGCCAGCACCCTTGCCCGGATCGATGGCCCTGGAGGTACACATCAACTGCGCTTCACACACGAGGTCTGCACCCACCCAAGCTTTGGCGTTGAATTTAAAAATCCCCGCTCGCATGCGGTCAAGCGCCACATCCAAAATCAATTGATCCCCGGGCTCAACCGGGCGCTTAAAGCGCGCACCATCAATACCCGCGAAATAGTAAACCGATTCTTGGTCACTGGATTTTTGCAAGATCTCAAAACTCAACAAGGCAGCGGCTTGGGCCAGGGCCTCCAAAATCAACACCCCCGGCATCACCGGGTGGTGGGGGAAATGACCGACAAAATACGGCTCATTGATGGAGACGTTTTTAAGGGCCTTGATGCGCTTGCCGCTCTCGAGCTCGAGCACGCGGTCGACGAGCAAAATCGGATAGCGGTGCGGGAGTTGTTTGAGGATGTGGTGAATGTCCATGATCATGCGGGGGGTTCCTTGCGCGAAGCGTTCTCACGCTCCAATGTCAAAATTCGTTGTCTGAGGCGGTGCAACTGCTTTAAGGCGGCGGCGTTTTTTTCCCAATGGGCGTTTTCATCCAGAGGAAAGAACCCACTGTACTGTCCCGCCACCGCAATAGAACGCGTGACCACACTGGCGGCCGAAATGTGCACCGAGTCGGCCAAGCTCAAGTGGCCCAAAATCACCGCACCGCCTCCCACCGTGCAGTGCTGCCCGATGGTGGCGCTGCCCGCCACCCCGACACAACCGGCCAAGGCCGAATGCGCGCCAATGCGCACATTGTGGCCGATTTGAATCAAATTATCCAATTTCACGCCGTCCTCGATCACGGTGTCGATCAAGGCGCCGCGGTCGATACAGGTGTTGGCACCGATCTCGACCCCGTTGCCAATGCGCACGGCCGCGAGCTGCTCAATTTTGACCCAATGCTGGTGAGCATCGAGCGCAAAGCCAAATCCATCGGCACCGATCACCACCCCGGCGTGCAAGATGCAGTCGCGACCCACCTCACAGCGCTCGCCCACCGTCACATGGGATTTGAGCCAAGAGCCCTCGCCCACGACGGCGCCGCGCTCGATCACACACAGTGGGCCCACCCGCGCACTCGCGGCCACCCGGGCCTCAGGGTGCACGACGCTGCTCGGATGGATGAGGGGGTTGGGGTGTGCGGCTGAACCGGCCACGGCCTCACGAGCGACTCGGGCGTGGTCGTTTTCACGGATGCGGGCGGCCCACCACTGCGAGAGTCGGGCGTAGTACAAATAGGGCTCGGGGGTGACAATCAAGGCGGGCTTGGGGCGGGACAAATGGGCCACGCCTGCCACACCGGCCACACCGGCCACATCTGAAGAGTGGACCAAGGGCGCCGATTCAGGCGAGACAATGACGGCACCGGCTTGGGTCGTTTGCAGCTCATGGGCATAGCGTGCATGGCTCAAGAAACTGAGCGCCTGGGGGGTGGCCAGGCTCAGGGGCATGATGCACGTCAAGACCGTGTCAGGAGAGCCTTGGAGCTTGCCGCCCAAGGCCTGAACGATCTCGGCGAGCGTGGCTTGCACGAAGCCGCTTATTTGCTGCTCGGGCCAGGTCCAGGGCCCTGAGCGGGGGACAGGCCTGAGCCATTGGTGTTGCCAAAGGCCGGGGTGGTATTGCCCGCATTGGCGTTGATGGCCTTGATCACCTTGTCGGTGATGTCGTGCTTGGGGTTGATGTAGACGGCCTCTTGGAGAACGAGGTCGTATTTTTCACTCTCAGCGACTTGGCGCACGACGCGGTTGGCTTTTTCCAGCACTTGCTGGAATTCTTCATTTTTGCGGGCGTTCAAATCTTCTTGGAACTCGCGGCGTTTTCTCTGGAAGTCGCGGTCGAATTCAACCACCGATTTTTGACGGCTCAGGCGTTGGGACTCGGGCAAGGTGGGACCATCGCGGTCGAGTTTTTCGGTGGCACTCTTTAAACTGTTGCTCATCTCCACCAACTCTTTTTCCCGCTTAGAGAACTCTTGCTCGAGCTTGGTCTGCGCCGCCTTGGCGGTGTTGGCTTCTCGAAAAATACGATCGGTGTTGACGTAGCCCACGCGAAACTCTTGCGCATGGACTGCCCAAACAGATCCCAGCATGAGCAGGGAGAAAAAAGTGGTGCGCATAAAAGTGTTCATTAAAACGATGTCCCGATTTGAAATTGCAATTTCTGGATTCTATCCCCAGCTTGGGTGCGAACAGGGTTTGCGATGGCAAATCGCAGTGGCCCCATGGGCGAGACCCAACTGATGCCCATCCCGTAAGAGCTCCTCAGACTGGCCAATTTGATGGGATCGAACTCGCCAAACACATTGCCAATGTCATAAAAACCATACAAACGCAGGGATTTGTCGTTGCCAGCACCGGGGAAGGGGAGGTAAAACTCGGCATTGCCCACCAACTTTTTAGCCCCACCGATCACCAAGCCGGTGATGTCGCGTGGGCCCAAAGAGCCTTGGTCAAAACCACGCACCGAGCCCAAGCCGCCAACATAAAAGTCCTTGAAGATCGGGTAGGGTTGGCCCTGCAAGCCTCGGCCCAGACCGACTTCGCCATTCAAAGCGATGCTGTACTGCTTGGACAAGGGGATGTAGTACTGGTACTGCGCACCAGTGCGCACATAGCGCAGTGCACCTTGGAAAGAATAATCAGAATAAGCCCGTGCTGAGGTGCCTCGGGTAGGCGCCATCACGCTGTCTCTGGAGTCGCGAATCCAGCCCAAATTCAAGGGAAACGACGTGGTGGTGAAGCCAAAACGGTTGGCGTAATCCAAATAGGAGGCCGGAATGCTGGTGCCGGGCACAATCTGGGTTTGTTCGGCCGTGATGCCCGCCACCACCCGGTCAAGTTCGGTGACGGGAACACCAAAACGCATCCCCAGTCCCGAGGTCACCATGCGGTAGTTGCCTGCCTCGTCGTTGTAGGGACGCTGGGAGCGATGAGAGAACTCAAAAGTTCTGGAGATGCCGTCCTCGGTGTAATACGGGTTGGTGGTGTTGATGCTAAAGACTTGGTTGTACTTGCTGGTGCTCACTTGGGTGCCCAAAAAGTTACCCGAGCCAAAGATATTGTCTTGCGTGATCCCAAAGGTGATGAAGAGTTTTTCATAAGAAGAGAACCCCGCCCCCAACTGCAAGGAGCCGGTGGGTTTTTCCACCACATTGACCAGCAAGTCGACCTGGTCGAGGGAGCCGGGGACGTCTTGGGTCTCGATGTTGACCTCTTTGAAGTAGCCCAAACGCTCAACGCGGTCGCGCGAGAGTCGAATGCGGTCGCCGTCGTACCAGGCCGACTCCATTTGCCTGAACTCACGGCGGATGATCTCGTCGCGCGTGCGGGTGTTGCCCGCCAAATTGATGCGACGCACATAGGCGCGCCGCGCCGGGTCGGCTTGGAGCACGAGTTTGACTTGGTTGGTGCTGTGGTCGATCTCGGTGCGGGTCTCCACCCGGGCAAAGGCGAAACCAAAATTACCAAAGTAATCGGTGAAGGCTTTGGTGGTGAGGCTCACGTCGCCGGCGTTGTAGGTCTGGCCGGCTTTGACGGTGATCAAGGCCTTGAATTCATCATCGCGCCCCAAGAAGTAGCCTTCAAGCTCAATGCCCGAGACCACAAAACGGTTGCCCTCGGTCACATTGACCGTGATCACAATGCTTTGCCGATCCGGGGAGATCGACACCTGAGTGGAGTCCACGCGAAACTCCAAAAATCCTTGCGAGAGGTAATAAGACTTCAGCGTTTCCAAATCAGCATTGAGCTTGGTGCGCGAGTAGCGGTCTGACTTGGTGTACCACGACAACCAGTTGCCGGTGTTCAAGTCGAGTTGTTTTCTCAAATCCGATTCGCTGAAAAAATGGTTGCCTTGGAGTCGAATTTCTTTGATCTTGGCGACATCGCCCTCGACCACGCTGAAGGTGAGGTTCACGCGGTTTCTCTCGATGGGGGTGATGGTGGTGGTGATCTCAGCGCCATAGAGGCTTTTGTTGATGTATTGGCGCTTGAGTTCTTGCTCGGCGCGGTCGGCCAAGGCTTTGTCAAAAGGTCGACCGTCGGATAGGCCAATTTCACGGAGGGCTTTTTTGAGCGTGTCTTTGTCAAACTCTTTGGTGCCAATGAACTCCACATTGGAGATGATCGGGCGCTCCTCCACAATCACCAACACCACCGCTTGCAGCGTCTCGATGCGCACGTCCTTGAAAAGCCCCAGCGAAAAAAGCGAACGAATGGCCGCCGTGCCTTTTTCATCCGAATACGTCTCGCCCACTTTAAAGGGCAAGGAGGCAAACACCGTTCCGGGCTCGACGCGTTGGAGGCCTTCGATGCGGATGTCGGTCAAGATAAAAGGCTCGGTGGCGCGCGCGCTCATGGACGAGAGCACCATCCCACCAAAGACCACGATCAAAAGAGCAATAAAACGCGTAAAAAGTGATGGCATGAGTGGTCTTGGGGTTGGGGTCGATCAAAAGGGTGTCGGAATGCGCACCCTCGAAGTATAAAGGAGCATGGCGCAACACCGGGTCCTGTGGTCAACTCAAATGACGAGGGCACTGCAGTTTTTGCAGCTTGACCGGGCCGCTGGTTAACCACCCCAAACGCGCGCGAGGTCGTTTCTCAAGGCCAAGAGGGTCAAGAGCAGCATGGCGACCAGCCCCACGCGTTGAATCTTGCCCCAAAGCGCGGCGCCCATGGCGCGCCCGGTCAAGGCTTGCCAGGCGAAGGCGAGCAAGTGACCGCCGTCGAGCACTGGGATGGGCAGCAAATTGAACACCCCCAGGTTCACGCTCACCAACCCCAAATAGGCCAAAAAAGCCGACAGCCCCAGGCCTGCGGACTGCCCGGCATAGGTGGCCAAGGTCAAGGGCCCACCCAAATTGGACCAAGACTCGGAGGAGGCAAAGAGTTGACCCAGGGCATGGAGGGTTTGCGCAATCCACTCACCACTGGTGTGAAGCGCGCGAACCCAGGCGCTCCATGGCCCGTATCGAACCGTCACTCGCGCCGGCATTGCCCCCAAGTCAATGCCCACCCGAGGAGACATCACCCCGGGACGGACCTCGTGGGCGACCGCTTGCACCACCACGTCCAGGGTCTGCCGGGTGGACTCGCTGCGCCCAGCGCGGTCACGCTGCCCGCTTTCACTGCTTTCAGTGCTTACCCTGCGCTCAATGTGCCAGACCATGGGTTGCACCCGAGCAGCTGCCAAGCTTTGGGCAATGCGTGAGCGCAAATCGGCCGCATCGCTCACAGCCACCCCATCCACACTGAGCACGCGGTCAAGCGGCTTTAAACCGGCCAGCTCACCAGGGCTTGCAGCACTCACGCCTTGGATCACAGCCTCACGGTAGGGCCCTTGAAAGCCCAGAGCGTCAAAGCTCGCAGGCACGTCCTCCAAGGACCAAGGCAGCTCCAAACGGTCCTTCACCCCAGGGGTCTTTGACTTGCTCAGCCAAACCACGGCATCGAGGTGATCGCGCCGCGCTTGCTCGACACGCGCCTCAAAATCCTCCAAGCTCGAGATCGCCTGAGGCTTTTCCCCGGCAAGAGACCATGAAAGCACCCGCTCGCCCGCCTCAAAGCCCAAGTGTTCTGCCACCGACGCAGGCACAGGGCTGGCCAACACCGGCGCCGTTTGCTCCACCCCCCAGAGGTACATGACCCAAGTCAACAGCACACACAGCAGCAAATTGGCCAAGGGGCCAGCCATCACGATGGCGCTTTTCTTGAATAAACTCTGCGACTCAAAGAGGGCGTCGCGCTCGTCTTCGCTCAAAGGCTCGGTGAGCCCGCTCTCACGCACATGGGCTTCATCCCAAAACGTGACATAGCCCCCGAGAGGAATTGCGCTCAGCACAAATTCGCTGCGCTCAGGCTCCGCTTTGCTGGCCCGAGCGTGATCAGTTGACGAGCTCGGTGCAGCAAACGCCGCACCAAAAGACCGCTTGTAGAGCACCGGACCAAAGCCCAATGAAAAGCGCAGCACGCGCACACCGCACAGCACCGCCACCTTGTAGTGGCCGTACTCGTGCACGGCCACAAGCAAACCAAGTGCCACCAAAAAGGCCAATAAACTTTGCATGCTGACTCGTGTGGGTTAAAAGAGGAATAAAGAGAAAAGAGAAAAAGAGATCAAGGGATCAAGGGATCACGGGATAGAGCCATCGTGCAATAGCCCCCTGCCCTGGACTCGACCTCAAGCCCTGCCTCCCAAATGCGCCACCAAGGACAGAGCAACGCGGCGCGCTTCTTGGTCAATCGCGATCAAATCGTCCAAGGTGCTGGCCGCCTTTGGCGCATAGGCACTCAAGGTCTCGCAGTTGACTTGGTGAATGTCTAAAAACCCAATCTCCCCGGCCAAGAACGCCCCCACCCCCACCTCATTGGCGGCATTGAGCACGGCCGTGCTGCCACTGGGCGCTTTGAGAACCTGCCAAGCCAGCGCGAGACCCGGGTAACGTTGGCGGTGAGCGCTGTCAGCAAACGACTCAAAGCTCAAGGCCGAGAGGGTGGAGAAATTGAGCGCCTTGGCGCCCGAGGCGATGCGCTCGGGCCAACTCAAACCATAAGCAATGGGCACGCGCATGTCGGGGGTACCGAGCTGCGCCACAACCGACGCGTCCACATACTCCACCATGGAGTGGATGACGCTTTGGGGGTGGATCACCACCTCGAGTTTTTCTGGCGGCAGGCCAAACAAATAATGCGCCTCGATCACCTCCAAGGCCTTGTTCATCATGGTGGCCGAATCGACCGAGATTTTTCGCCCCATGACCCATGTCGGGTGGGCACAGGCCTCTTCGATGCTCACGCCCTGGAGGGTGGCTGGGTCGCGGGTGCGAAAGGGGCCGCCAGAGGCTGTCAAAATGATTTTTTGCACACTCGTTGCCCAGGTGCTTTTGTCGGTGGGCAAGGACTGGAATACGGCCGAGTGCTCGCTGTCGATGGGCAAGAGAGTGGCCCCTCCTTTTTGCACCGCGTCCATGAAGACCTGAGCACCCACCACCAAGGCTTCCTTGTTGGCGAGCAACAAGCGCTTGCCCGCGCGCGCTGCCGCCAGGCAAGACGACAAACCCGCGGCCCCCACAATGGCAGCCATCACCACGTCCACGCTCGGGTCGGCAGCGACTTGGTCCAAGGCCTCGGGGCCACAAAGAACCTGGGTGCGCGAGCCTTGGGCAGTTAAAGCATCGACCAAGTTGTGCGCCTTGTTGCCGTCCATCAACACAGCGTAGGCGGGATTAAAGGCCAAGCACTGCTCCAAGAGCTTGGCCACGTTGTGGTTGGCGCTCAAGGCAAAGACGGCAAATCGTTCAGGGTGCCTTGACACCACATCCAGGGTGTTTTGACCAATGGAGCCGGTGCTGCCCAAGATGGTGATGTTTTGTTTCATGGCCCAATCTGTTGTGAAATTCGTGTCACCATTCTATGGCACCCCACACAGGAATCGCTCAAAATAATACTACTTTTGAACTCAAAAATTCAACCCCTCTGAGATGGGGAGACGCCGATGAAATGCCCTGTGAAACACACCGCCGATGAAGCCGGTGGCGGCTTTGCGTGAGTGCTCACTGTTGCCCTCAAGCCATTGCGCAGGGCAAGACCGGCCATGAAAAGATGGCGATGAGCCAAGCAGAGCACGGCCTCTTCGTCTAGAGTTTCGTGGGCTTCAGTGCAACCAAACGAGCAAGGTGACCGCCATGGGCAAGGTTGGCAGCAAGGCGTCCACACGGTCCAAGACCCCGCCGTGACCGGGCAAGAGTTGGCTGCTGTCCTTCAAACCGGCACTGCGCTTGACCATGGATTCAAACAAGTCGCCCATGACGCTCACCATCACCAAGACGGCCAACCCCAGCACTGTGGTGAACGCCCCATGGCGCCAAAGCAGGGCAAAGAGGTTGTCGTTGGGCAGGTTTTGGGGGTCAGCCGCATAGAGCCATCCATAGGCCAAGAGATAAACCCCCACCAGCCCTGAGACCACACCCTCCCAAGTCTTGCCCGGTGAGAGCTGGGGCGCGAGTTTGTGCCGACCCCAGGCTTTACCACCAAAATAGGCCGCAATGTCGGCCACCCACACCAAGCACAAGACGGAGAGCAAAAAGGCGCTGCCCACCGCTTGGGCCACGGCTATGGACCACCACGTGCCCAAGAGCACACACCAGCCCGCCACCGCCTTGAGCCAAAGTGGCACGCGGCTCCAACGCATGGCGCCACGGTCAAACAAAAAGGAGAAAAAATAAACCCACAGCAGACCCAATAAAGCTGAGACCCAAGCCGGCAAGGCCTCAAAGCCGAGCGTGACACCCATCCCAGCGCCGACCAAGGCGGTGAGTGCGGCCAAGCCAAAACTCAGCCTTTGGGAGGGCTTGCGTTGGACGCTGCTCGAGGGCAGACAATCGTGGCGGGGAGAGGCCGGTGCCTGCGATTCATGCGATTCATGCGATTCATGCGATTCATGAGGCTCGATGGCTTGAGCATCGAGTTGAATCGCCCGCCCCCACTCCCAAGCGGCCAACACCATCAAGACCAAGGTCAACACCAGCCAGGGCACACGGCTAGGGCTCAGCAAAGCGGGGACAAAGAGGAGCAATAGCACCAGGGCGGTCAAGATGCGCGCCTTGAGCATCAGATCTGGCCTCGAGGAAGCGACTTTTGAGCGCGGCGAGCCTCTTCAGCGACAAGATCAGAGGGGCCTTGCAGATTGGGCGCGGCAATAGGTTCCAAAGGTTCCAAAGGTTCCAAAGGATCGATCAGACCGACCAAACCTGGCCAAGCCGGCACGGCATCCATCCTGAAAAAATTCTTCAAGCGATCAAACCGCCAAGATCTCTTGCTCTTTGGCCGCCACCAGTTTATCGACTTCGACAATGAACTTGTCGGTCATTTTTTGAATATCGGCCTCGGCACGTTTTTGATCGTCTTCGCTGGCCAATTTGTCTTTGACGAGTTTTTTAACCGACTCATTGGCATCTCGGCGCAAATTTCTCACCGCCACCTTGGCACCCTCGCCGTCGTTTCTCACGACCTTGGTCATCTCGCGGCGACGCTCTTCGCTCATGGCGGGCATGGGCACGCGAATCAAGTCCCCCATGCTGGCAGGGTTCAAGCCCAGGTCACTGTCACGGATGGCTTTTTCGATTTTGGCGCCCATGCCCTTCTCCCAAGGTTGCACGCTGATGGTTCGCGCATCGAGCAAGGAGACATTGGCCACTTGGCCAATGGGGGTGGGGTTGCCGTAGTAGTCGACCATCACCGAGTCCAAGAGACCGGGGTTGGCGCGCCCCGTTCTGATTTTGCTCAGCGCCGAGCCCAGAGCCGCCATGGACTGGGTCATTTTGTTCTCGGTTTGGGTTTTAATCTCAGCAATGGTGCTCATGATAATGGGGATCCTCTTGAATCGTTGTGCAGTCCAGGCCTTGGCCAGGTCTTATTTTTTGAATGCAAAGCGCTGCGCGCGGCCGCACCAATCGGCCTCGCCCAGTCTTTTATCAAGCATACACCAAGGTGCCTTCATCTTCACCCATGACGACCCTTTTCAAGGCCCCATTTTTGAAGATGGAAAACACTTTGACGGGCAACTTTTGATCGCGGCACAAGGCAAAAGCGGTGGCATCCATGATGCCGAGGTTTTTCTGAATGGCCTCGTCAAAACTGATTTTATGGTAAAGCGTGGCATGGGGGTCTTTTTTCGGGTCGGCCGAATAGACGCCATCCACCTTGGTCGCCTTCAAGACCAATTCAGCACCAATCTCAGCCCCCCTCAAAGCAGCCGCGGTGTCGGTCGTGAAAAATGGGTTGCCGGTGCCGGCAGCAAACACCACCACCTTGCCCTCTTCCAAGTATTGGAGTGCCTTGGGGCGCACATAAGGCTCGACCACCTGCTCAATGCCAATGGCCGACATCACCCGTGCGGTGAGTCCCGCCTTGTTCATGGTGTCGGCCAAGGCGAGTGCGTTCATGACGGTGGCCAGCATTCCCATGTAGTCGGCCGTGGCGCGGTCCATGCCCACCGAGCCGCCCGCGACACCACGAAAGATATTGCCCCCACCGATCACCACTGCCACTTGAACGCCCAAGCGGGTCACCTCAGCAATTTCCTCCACAATTCGCACGATGGTGGCGCGGTTAATGCCAAAGGCATCATCCCCCATCAAAGCCTCACCGGACAACTTGAGCAAAATACGTTGATGTGCGGGATTGCGGGTGGACATGGGGGCTCTCCTCTTGGGTGAATGGGTGAAAGTGTAGCAAGGTCGGGGACAAAATCCAATGACACAGGACCCAAAGTACAGGTCAGGGTACAAAAAAGGGGACCTTCAGTCCCCTTGTTGCCGATGCCTTCTTTAGTGCGCTTGCTTGGCAGCAGCGACTTGGGCGGCCACCTCAGCGGCAAAGTCATCGACCTTTTTCTCAATGCCCTCACCCACCACATAGAGGGTGAACGATTTGACTTGCGTATTGGCGGCCTTGAGCATTTGCTCAACCGTTTGCTTGTCGTTTTTGACGAAAGTCTGGTCAAACAAAGAGACCTCTTTCAAATACTTCTGCACCGAGCCATCGATCATTTTTTGCACAATCTCGGCGGGTTTGCCAGATTCAGCCGCTTTGGCCGCAGCAACAGACTTCTCGCGTTCAATCAAATCAGCAGGCACCTCGGCCGAGGTCAATGCGACAGGCTTCATCGCAGCCACGTGCATGGCGACATCGCGCGCAGGAGCTTCTTGGCCGGTGTACTCCACGAGCACGCCAATGCGGGTGCCGTGCAAGTAAGAGGTCACATGGTGGTCGCCCGAGATGATCTTGAAGCGGCGAAAGCTCATGTTCTCGCCAATTTTGCCGATGAGGCCTTTTCTCACATCTTCCAAGGTCGGGCCAAAGCCGTCTTGAGTGTAAGCCAACGCTGACAGCGCCTCCAAGCTCTCGGGCTTGTGCTGCGCGAGCAGCTTGGCCGCCCCCTGGGCCAAGGCCAAAAAGCTGTCATTTTTCGTCACAAAATCGGTCTCGCAATTGACCTCAATCAAGGCGCCTGTTTGGCCACTCATGTGGGCAAAGACAACCCCTTCGGCGGTGACGCGCGAGGCGGCTTTGCCGGCTTTGGAGCCGAGCTTGACGCGCAAAATTTCTTCAGCCTTGACCATGTCGCCTTCGGACTCGGTCAGGGCTTTTTTGCATTCCATCATGGGGGCATCGGTTTTGGCTCTGAGTTCGGCCACCATGCTTGCTGTGATTGTTGCCATCTTGTCTTTACTCCGTTTGTGGTTTGGATCTTATCGATCTATTTTTTCAATTTGGTGAAGCCTCTAGCGCAAGAAACTCCAAACGCATGAGAGCGCTAAAAAGGGGCCATGGTTAGCCCCTCTGGTGTCTCACGCTTGGAGTGGGGGGCTGGCTCAATGTGCCTGGCAACCCACCGTCTGAGCGCTTAAGGCACGCCAGCGCTCAGGCAGCGGGGGCCGCGTCGTGCTCGACGTGTTCGTGATCTTCACGGGCCTCGGCAATGGCCGTCACCACATCGTTGACCGCATTGGCACGGCCTTCCAAAATGGCGTCGGCGATGGCGCGCGCATACAGGGTCACGGCTTTGGAGGAGTCGTCGTTGCCAGGAATCACAAAATCAATGCCTTCGGGCGAGTGGTTGGAGTCGACCACACCAATCAAAGGAATGCCGAGTTTTTTGGCCTCGGCCACGGCAATTTTGTGGTAACCCACGTCAATGATGAAGATGGCATCAGGCAAAGTGGCCATGTCTTGGATGCCGCCGATGTCTTTTTCCAACTTTTCGATTTCACGGGTGAAGGTCAATTGCTCTTTTTTGCTCATGGCGTCAAGTCCGGCTTCTTGCTGGACTTTCATCTCTTTGAGACGCTTGATCGAGGATTTGACGGTTTTGAAGTTGGTGAGCATGCCCCCGAGCCAGCGCTGCTCGACAAAGGGAACTCCAGCGCGGTGCGCTTCGGCCGCAACGATCTCGCGCGCTTGACGCTTGGTGCCCACCATCAAAATCGTGCCACGGTTGGCCGACAATTGACGGGCAAACTTCACAGCCTCTTCAAACATGGGCTGTGTTTTTTCCAAATTGATGATGTGAATTTTGTTGCGATGACCAAAAATAAATGGGGCCATCTTGGGATTCCAAAAGCGAGTTTGGTGTCCGAAGTGAACACCCGCTTCCAACATTTCGCGCATAGAGACTGACATGGTTTTTCCTAAAAGGTTTGGACTAAAATCCATCTCGAAATCAAAAACCTTGACGGCACACCCCCAAATTGGGGTAAGCTCTAGAGGATCCTGACACCTTGGATGAGATGGTTTGAGATTAACTTGGCACGAGCGACGAAACTGTCACAGCCAAGCCCGATTATCATAGCACAATCCCACCTCAATTGCCAGCGTGTTACTGGGTCCACCGCTTGGGTTTTGGGCTTTTTTGCCCTCCCTTGTCGCCAAACGCACCCCTCCTAGCCCACCCCACCTCCACATCCCCTTACCCCTCACGATTTAACACTTTGACCGCCTTGACCCCTCCCTTTCGCCCCAAACCCTGCCCCCTTTGGGGTGAGCAAGCCCACGTTGGCTGGCCCTCTTTATGACGCGCCAGCACATTGCCGTCATTGGGGCTGGCATCATTGGGGTGACGACGGCCTTTGAGCTCGCCTTGAGGGGCCACCAAGTCACGGTATTGGAGAAAAATCAAACCTGTGCCGAGGAGTCGAGTTTTGCCAACGCGGGGGTCATCTCGCCTGGATACGTGACCCCTTGGGCCAGTCCCTCCATGCCGGGGCGCTTACTGAGAGAATGTTTTTCCAAAAACGCCTCTTTTTTGATGCATTTTCCCAACATGGAGGAACTCCAATGGCTGACCCAGTGTTGGCGGGCCTCGAGAGCTGAGAACTACTGGCTGCAGCGCACCGCCTTGCAGCGCTTGGCCCTCATGAGCCAAGCTCGGATGAAAGAGCTCTCACACCTGTTTCGGCTGGAGTATGAGCAAGTGCAGGGCTATAACCTGGTCTACCGAGACGCCAAGTCCTGGGCCCAAGCCCAGTTGGCCCTGCCCTATTTGAGCTCACAGGGCGTGCCCTTTGAGCTGCTCACGGCCGAGGCCATGATGGACAAAGAGCCCGCCTTGGAGAGCTCCACAACCATGGCGGGCGCCATTCACCTGCCCCAAGACCAAGTCGCCAATTGCCGACAGTTCGCCATGGCCATCCGCGATGAGGCAGAAAAACTCGGCGTCGAGTTTCGCTTCAAAACCGAGGTCAACAGCCTCGATCCCAGCCGCCCTCGCCAATTGGTCTCTGGCCAAGAGGTCATGCATTTTGATGCCACGGTGGTGTGCGCGGGCACCATGACGGAGTCGATTCTGCGGGACTTCAAACTCAAGACCGGAATCATGCCCGTTTATGGCTACTCCTTGACCGCCATGATCAAGGAGCCACTTGACGCGCCGCGCTGTGGCTTGATGGACGACAAGTACAAGGTGACCATCGTTCGCCAAGGCAACCGTGTGCGCGTGGGCGGTGTGATGGAGCTCGGCGGTAGGGCCAAAGAGCACAATGGCAAAGCGATCAAGACCCTCTACAAGGTCTTGGACGATTGGTTCCCAAAAGCGAGCGACTGGAGCCAACAAGTGCAGGTGTGGAAAGGTGCGCGTGCAATGATTGCCAAAGGCACGCCCTTGATTTGTCAAACCCCCGTGCCGGGTGTGTGGCTCAATGCTGGACACGGCTCGAGTGGTTGGGCACTGAGTTGTGCGAGCGCGCAACTGCTCGCGGGGATGCTGGAGCGAGAAGTAACGCCTGAGCAGTGGCCCGAGCTCACACTGCGTTAAAGGCCACAGGTCCGGCCCCAAGGAGCACTTGTACCCAAGTGCTCACCTCTAGGGGCTTAGCGTTTGCTTTTTTTACTCTTCTTTTTGGCCACGGCTTTTTTAACCGCGCCTTTAAGAGACTCCAAGGGAGAGCGGGCAAACTCAGAACGGGCCCCCATGCCAGCACCGGCTCCGGTGACCGAGCCCGAGGTGAGGCCACGCGGGGACTTTTTGGCGCTCGTTTTGTTACCTTGTTTGAAACGTTTCGCCTCCAGGGGCGCGCCGCCGAGGGGTGGCGTCGCCTGCGAAGAAGGCATTGAAGGCATAGAAAGGGGGGATGACAGTGATGCGCCCCTATGCTTGCGCGCGCTCTTACTTTTGGACGCGGGTGGCTCCTTGGCCGAACGCGCTTTTTCAATGTCGTCGCGCACCAACCTGAAATCGATCTTTCGACCATCGAGGTCGACACGGCTGACTTGCACTTGCACGCGCGTGCCAATAGCATAACGTATGCCCGTTCTCTCGCCGCGCAACTCTTGGCGCGCCTCGTCAAAGCGGAAATACTCACCACCGAGCTCGGTGATGTGAACCATGCCTTCGACATACAAATTGTCCAAGGTGACAAAAATACCAAAACCCATGGCGGCGGTCACCACACCGCTGTACTCCTCACCCAAGTGCTCGCGCATGAATTTACACTTGAGCCAGGCCTCCACGTCTCTGGAGGCCTCATCAGCGCGCCGCTCGTTGGCCGAGCAGTGCAAGCCCGCCGCCTGCCAGGCCACAATCTCGGGGCTCAAATTGTCCTGTGCTTGGGTGGGCTTTTTGCTGGTGGCACCTGACTTGCTGGCCATGCGTCGAGCCAGCCTCGCGTGAGACTCACCAGGGGTGGGCAGCACGGGCAACTGGTAGCGTTTTTTCGCCAATATGGCCTTGATCACCCGATGCACCAAGAGGTCAGGATAGCGCCGGATGGGGCTCGTGAAGTGGGTGTAGGCCTTAAACGCCAAACCAAAGTGACCGCTGTTGAGGGGGGTGTAAATCGCTTGCTGCATGGAGCGCAGCAGCATGCTGTGAATTTGCTGCGCATCGGGTCGCTCTTGAGTCGCCTTGGCAATGGCCTGGTACTCACCAGGCCTGGGGTCTTCGCTGATCGTGAGCCCCACGCCCACGGCTTTCAAGTAGGTTTTCAAAGTCTCGAGTTTTTCCGGGGTGGGGCCTTCGTGCACGCGAAAGAGGCCTGGGTTTTTGGAGCCCAAGATGAAGTCTGCGCTACAGAAATTAGCCGCGAGCATGGCCTCTTCAATCAAGCGGTGGGCCTCGTTTCTCACTCGCGGTATGATTTTCTCAATGCGCCCGTTCTCGTCACACACAATTTGCGTCTCGGTGGTTTCAAAGTCCACCGCACCGCGCACTTGGCGAGACTTCAAGAGCGCCAAGTAGACATCGTGCAAATTGATCAAATGAGGCACCACCTCGCCCTGTGCCAGAGCCTGGGGGCCGCGGGTGTTGGCCAAAATTGCCGCCACTGCGGTGTAGGTCATGCGCGCTTTGCTGTGCATGACGGCAGGATAAAACTGGTAGGCGTATACGTCGCCTTCGGTCGTGATGAGCATGTCGCACACCATGCACAGTCGGTCCAGATGGGGGTTCAAGGAGCACAAGCCGTTGGAGAGTTTCTCTGGCAGCATGGGGATCACGCGGCGGGGAAAGTAGACACTTGTGGCCCGGTCATAAGCGTCGATGTCGACAGCCGACCCAGTCTCTACATAGTGGCTCACATCGGCAATGGCCACGAGCAAACGCCAGCCTTTTTTGCGCCCCACTTTGGCCGGCTCACAATAAACCGCATCATCAAAGTCACGGGCGTCTTCGCCGTCGATCGTGACAAACCCAAGGTCGGTCAAATCGATGCGACCCGCGCTGTCTTCGGCTCGCACGTGGTCGGGGAGGGTTTTAACGAGCTTTAAGCACTCAGCAGAAAACTCATGTGGCACACTGAATTTGCGCACTGCTATTTCAATCTCCATGCCAGGGTCATCCACCTCACCCAGGACCTCTTTGATGCGCCCGACCGGTTGGCCATAAAGACTCGGGGGCTCGGTGAGCTCGACCACCACCACTTGTCCCACTTTGGCCGCACCCGTCGCACCCTTGGGAATGATGACATCATGGCCGTAACGCTTGTCTTCGGGGGCGACGAGCCAAACACCGTTTTCTTGCAAGAGTCGACCAATTAGGGGGTAGAGCGGGCGCTCGATGATCTCGGTCACGCGCCCCTCGGGGCGGCCCTTGCCATCGGTGCGAATGATCTTGACCTTGACGCGATCTTTGTGAAGGACGGCGCGCATTTCGTTTTGAGCGAGATAGATGTCCGCTGCGCCACTGTCACGTTGCACAAAACCGTGGCCGTCACGGTGTCCTAAAACTGAGCCCTCGAATTCTTCTTGAATGGAGGCGCTGGGTTGGGCAATTTTTTTGATGATCAGACCTGCTGGCTAAATAGAGTAATGAAAAAGCATTGAAAGCATGCTTTTAAACATTCTATGCTCTTTAAGTGACGGATGTATTGCCCGTTTAGAGCCACTTGATGATGACCTCTTAAGCATTCCATGTCATAAGAGCCAAGTCAGGCGCGCGATCTAAGATTGTGAGCAGTGCTCGCGACAGATCCCTCGCGCAGACGCTTTCCCGGCTCCCAATTTCGAATGGTTTTGGATGGATACATCGATTCTTTTGGAAAGCGCCATTGGACTCATCCCAAGGCGTGGCCTCAACCTTTGCGCATAGGAAGCGTTCTCCAATTGACAGGCCCCACAATCCACAATGCACTGGCCATCCAAGGCGCTCAATGAATCCGATTAAATCAGACTTGAATCAACTTGCTCCAACACTTGAACTTCAAAAACACAAAGATCAATACATTCAATGCCATCAAAGCTTCAATGATTTGAAGGGCCCAGTCAAAATGGTGGACTTTAGACTAATAGCCCACAAACGTATTGGCTGCACCCGAATTGACAAGACCCGAGCAGCGACCCACAAATGTATTGTTGGCTTTGGTCCCAAAAATTGCATTGCACTGCCCTAGAAACAGTGAGGTCTTTGTCGCCCCTTGGTACGAATTGGGTATTTTGATCCCCTGTGCTTTGGGCTATGCATGGGGTCCTCGCCTTTTGAGGTGGTAAGACCCGAGAGTGCACATTACTGGAACAGGGTCATCAGGTCTTGACGATTGATGGGTTTGATCAAAATATCATCAAAACCAGATGACAATATTTCCTTGGTTTGCGCTTTCATGGCATGCGCGGTGTACGCAATCACCTTCATACCCAAGAGTTCACGGTTGGCGCGTATGATTTTGCAAATTTCGATCCCACTGATCTTGGGCAAAGAGATATCGAGCAATACATAATCGTATTTTTTTTCGCTCAACAGCTTCAAAGCTTGCGTTCCATCGGCACATTCACTGACTTGGTATTTTTCAGTCCCCAAAATCAAGCCTGGCAACATGCGATTGGCCAAGTCATCATCCACCACCAATACACTTTTGATCATGATTCAGTCTAATTTCTTGATAGGAATTGTGAAATAAAAAGTACTGCCGACATTCTGGGATGAGTTGAACTTGATTTCCCCCCCCATCAAAGTCACCAATTTCTGCGTCAAAGCCAGGCCCATGCCTGATCCACCGTGCACCCGGGTAATGAATTCTTCGTTTTGCCAAAACTTTTCAAATACATGGGCGTGCATATCCTCGGGAATCCCGTGGCCATTGTCTTTGATTGAAAAATAAATTGAATCAATGTCCTTCAGATAATGAATGGAGAGCGTAATTTCTCCATCCTGCTTACTAAATTTGATGGCATTGTCGAGCAAATTATTCAAGATCCTTCTTAAATTCAGCTCATCCATGCAAACCAGATCAGGGCAGTGCTCATCGTTTTCGAAGGTCAGTTTTAAATTTTTAGAAAACGTGCGACTTCGATGAGTTTGAATAACATCTTCAATGACCTGCGTCATGTTAAAAATCTCGTTTTGCAAGACCATTCGACCCGACTCCACCTGGGTCAAATCAAGCAGCATATTGACCAATTTCAATAGATGCCTGCTACTCTCGTCGATGATTTGAGCCGGGAACTGAATCATGGGCTCTTTGGAGGTGTAGTGGATGTACTCTGCATAGCCAATAATCCCATTGAGAGGTGTGCGCAATTCATGGGAGATGGACGACAAGAACTCAGACTTGTGTTTATTGGCTTGTTTGACTTCGTGGTTGCTCTTGATCAGGTCCAAATTCAACCCTGCCAGTCTATTCAAATACTCCACATTGGTGATCAAAAAACCCAAGGTGATCAAGGTAATTAAAAGTGCAATACTGTAAAAAATGATCTTGTGCCAATTCGAATCCTCGCTCAGCAGATCGACTGGTTGACCCACAATGGTGACCAAAGGCTGATTGGAGATCCGTTCAAATGCATACACTCGGTTGACGCCATCAAACAAACGATTTGATGTGAAAGTCCCCTCCATGTTATCTTTGACTTCGGAGGGAAAGTCCACCACACCCCCCTCTTGAGTGTTGACCACTTGATTGCCAATTTGTATTACCCTCGCAGTGTGGTCCAAGCCAACCAAGGCCACCACGCCTTTTTCGCCAAGATCAATACTTTTATAAAAATCAGTCAAGTAGTTGGGGTTAAAGGAGACAACCGTGACGCCGGCAAAATTTCCTTGGGCATCCTCAATTCTTCGGGTGAGTTGAATCGATAGCTTCTTACTGGCACGACCAATCAAGGACTTGCTGACAAAAACCCCATAGGGGTAGGGTTCTTTATGAATTTTAAAATGTTCTCGATCGGCCAGATTGACCCTGGGTGGGTTGGTCAAGTTAGAAAACACATAATCACCCAATGGATCGATGATCCCTATTTGATTGATAAAACGAGTGTCGATCACACCACGGTCAAAATAGTCTTTGAGTTCTTTGTACTTCAAATCGCTCCTTTTCTCACGTTGATATTTGATGATTCTGAGGACTTGATCCGAGGTGTAAATGGTCTGTTCGGTGTGCGCTTTAAAGCTTTTGGTCAAATTTTGAAGATTCAATATGCCTTTTCTCAGCAGCAGTTGCTGATCAGCATTCACCGTCACGTAAGCTCCACACCAGATGGCCAACAGCAACAATGTGGTGAAACACATTAAAAATCGAACTTTGGTTTGCGACATCAAATGAATCAATTCAAAAAGAAATTTTTTGATGTTTGTTTTCTCAGTTTTGAGGCGGATCATTTTTTTCTCAAACATTGCAAATAAGCTTAATGAGCCCCATCATGGTTGCACCCCGCAGGACCGCACTCTGAAAAATTTCAACGCAACAGTTTGACGACTCACCCAGGGGCAATCTCAAAATATATGTTGACACTGTGGAGCCTCTTGCTTAAATTTGGAATGCAAACAAAGCCACTCGCTCTGCTTTGGTGAGCAAAGCACTGGGACGCATCAATTTGGCCGCAGATTTATTGTTTAAGTAGTGCTTCAAGTTATCGGTCAGTCCCTGATGGTTTTGTTCAACCATGGCAATGGCATTATTTTTGTCGTTTTGTCTGGCCTCATCTCTATCCACAATATCCACCAAGTAATAATGGCTTCGAACAATGTAATTGACTTGCTCTGCATAATTGATGATTTTTCTGATCAATAAATCAGTCGGAACGGCACATTTGGAGCGCATATCCTCACTCAATGATACAAATTGAATCAGCCCTTGCTCGTTGAATTCTTTCAATTTATTGCGAATAGACTTCTCACTGATCCGATCGGTCTGATAGATACTTTTCAATGGGGTTGAGTCCGATAGCGGATTGGCGTGATTGCAAAAATAACTCAACAAATTCAAAAAAATGAATCGTCCACTTGATGTTTCAAGCTCTGGTAAATTTTCAGCCTCCCAAACGTGTACCGCCATGACAATTTGAAGCATTGTTCGGATGTTTTGAAATTGTTCCACTTTGGCCTGCACCTCTGTCTAGACTTTATTTAAAATGCACGATCCCAATCAACTCAAAATTTAAATCAAAAATCGCAATCTTCTAATGATTTAATTCAGAAAAAATGCTAATACTCGATCTGCTTTGATAATACCATTTCTGGAAATCATCAATAGCAACAACAGCAACCCCCAGTGCAAATGATCATGAATCGCGACGGCACTGTTTTTTAAAACGCTGTAGTAAGAATAAAAAGCGATGGCATTGACCATGAACAAATCGAAAGCCGAGCGCCGATTAAAAAGGCCTAGAACCAACAGCACCGACAAGCCCAGTTCTCCTGCGGTAGCCAACACCGCTGCCAAGCCAGGATCGAGAAAAGGAACATGGTATTCGTCATTGAAAAAATAGAGGGTAGAGCTCCAATTTTGAATTTTGGTCCATCCCGAGCTAAAAAAAACGTTGGCAAGGTAGAGTCTCACCATCAATTCGAAAACCGAATAAATCCATTGCATCAATAAATTCGACTTTTGCATCTCCGATTGCATTTGGCCAAAGTCCAACAGATCAAATTTAAGAGGTTGTTCGATTGTGTTCACTATTTTCTTTCACAAAAAATGATATTTCTAACCACCATTCCATCTCACACCCAGGTCATCAAGCAACTCGTGGCCCATTGATGTCATTCTTTCATTTTGACTTTTGCTTGAACTGTTTGAACGAATCAAATCCTTTGTGTTTGATCTAAATTGAAGAAAATTGCTTCACGATTAACAATACGATCACCAATTTTGCAAAGTTACACCAATTGCAACTATTTTTTATAATCAATTGACTAGAACTCGTTGAATTCATGCGTAGTTTTAATTTTGACTTTGAACGAACACGCTTGAAAAGGCATTTAGAACAATTAATGGTAAAAATTGCCGTTAATTCACCAGTGTCCCAACGTTGAACGCCCGGTGAGTTGCAACTCATTGATTTTATTTAAGAAATTCATGTTTTTTCTTGGTTCCGATTTCAACAATAATTCTCCAATAATGAGGCTTTTCCAGTCAATGGGGAAGTCTCATCATGAACCAAGGCAAGCTTGTCTTTTCTCAGATCATGGATCATGTACCCATGACAACCTTTCGGCGTTGCGTTGCCAAACACAGAGGCGATCACAAGATCAAAGACTTCTCCTGCTTCGATCAATTCTTGGCAATGTCCTTTGCCCAGTTGACTTGTAGAGAATCTCTCAGAGACATCGAAGTCGATCTGCGAATCAAAGCAAAAAGACTCTATCATTTGGGATTTCGGTGCCAAACAATTTCGCGAAATACGCTTTCGAATGCAAACGCAATTCGCTCTTGGCAGATCTACGCAGACTTCGAGCAAAACTTGATTGGGATCGCCAGACACCTTTAAGAGCCAGACCGCTTGGCGATCGATTTGGATGCGGCTGTTTACGCTTTCGACGCGACGACGATAGACCTTTGCCTGTCTGTTTATCCTTGGGCTCCGTTTCGCACAACCAAGGCTGCGGTGAAGATGCACACCCTCTTGGATTTGCATGGAAACATACCCAGTTTCATTCACATTACAGACGGGAAG
>CAILYC010000015.1 GCA_903838355.1 uncultured Burkholderiales bacterium
CCAATGGAACCAATGGAACCAATGGAGCCAATGTGGACCATGGTGCTCCATCACACCATTTGGTGATCTTGGACTTGATGCTGCCCGACATGGACGGACTGGAAGTGTGCCGCTCCATCCGTGGCTTGCCCAACGCCTGCGGTAAAGTTCCCGTGCTCATGCTCACGGCCAAGGGCGACCCCATGGACCGGGTGGTGGGCCTGGAGTTGGGGGCCGATGACTATCTGAGCAAACCCTTTGAGCCCCGAGAGCTGTTGGCCCGTGTTCGGGCGATTTTGCGCCGCCAAGCCCTGCAGCACGAGGTGGGCACGACGGCCTCGGTTCAACCCATCTTGCGCTTTGGTCGCTTGGAGTTGGACCGCGATAGCCGCACCGTGAGTTTGGGCAGCAAAGCTTGTGATCTCACCTCCTACCAATTTGACCTCCTCATGGTGCTGGCCGAACGCGCGGGTCGGGTGCTCACGCGAGACCAAATCATGGAAGCGGTGCGGGGTCGCGAGCTTGAAGCCTTTGACCGCAGCATTGACGTCCACATGGGGCGCATTCGCGCCGCCATTGAAGACGATTTGAAGTCACCCAAACGCATCCTGACGGTGCGTGGGGTAGGATACGTTTTTGCAAAACAACAAGACTAAAAGATTCACCGCATCTGCCATTGGTGTTTTTTTCTTGGGGATTTTCTTCGCCGGTTTTGGGGGTCAGTCCTTCTGAGTTGACGACTCAAGGCCACGCCGATGCTCACCTTCTTGAGCGTAGCTCTCTATATTAAAAGTCACCCTCCATGCTTTTGCTTCGCATTTTTTTGAGACGCTTGTATGTCCGCATTTGGGCTGCGGTGGTCTTTGCCATTGTGGTGCTGAGTTTTCTCTCGGCCTGGGTGATGCGCGTGACCGCGGAGCCCCCACTCAGAGAAGTGGTCATTCGCTCGCAAGAAGGCGTCATCTTGGGCAAAGGACTTGTTCGCCTTGGAAAGGCCAAAAACTCTGTGGCTCCCCTGTCCTCTGATTCAAAGGAAGCTGACGCTTCGAGCGCCATAGCCCTGAACATCAAAGAAAAAGGCCCGCAACAAGATTCGCATTTGTATGCCCAGCGCAGTGAGCCCAATGTAGATCCCACTGAGAACAAGCCCCTAGATGCCTCCAAGAGCATGCCGGAAAAAGGCCAGTATGGCCCTGGTCCAGAGTTTTTGGTGACCCTCAAAGACGGTCAAATACTCCACGTTCATTTGCCACACCCCCAAAGGCCGCGTCCCTTTTTTGCGCCCATGGGCTTCATTTGGTTGTTGACTTGGGTGGCGCTCGCGGTGGCCTTGGCGACTTACCCCATCGTGCGGCGTTTGACGCGGCGCCTTGAGGCCTTGCAAGCTGGCGTGGAGGAGTGGGGAGAGGGCAATTTATCGGCTCGGGTCGCGCAAACGGGTGAGGATGAGATCGGGTTTTTGGCACAACGTTTTAACCATGCGGCCGAACAAATCGAAGCCTTGATCGTGTCCCATAAAACACTGCTGGCCAACGCCTCTCATGAATTGAGAACACCACTCACCCGCATGCGCATGAGTCTAGAGTTGATGCCCGAGTCGCTTGACCCCTCTAGACTGGCGGAAATCAAACAAAACATTGCCGAGTTGGATCAATTGATTGACGAAATTCTCCTCGCCTCCAGACTTGATGCCAAAGCCGTTGACCTGGGCGCCACCGAAGAGCTCGATTTGACCGGATTGGCCAGCGAAGAATGCTCAAGAGCGGGGGTGGAGTTGAAACTCGGCCCCAACCCCAGATCCCTGGTCATGATGGGGGTGCCCCGACTCATGCGCCGTCTTTTGCGCAACTTGATAGACAACGCTGTTCGACACGGAGGCGGACTTGAAGGCGTGACGGTCACGCTCGCACGAGATGATCAGGCCAAGGTGGTCACCATCACCGTGGCCGATCGAGGTCCTGGGGTACCGCCAGATCAATGCGAACGCATTTTTGAGCCGTTTTTCCGCTTGGCCGGTCAACGCGACAACGACAAAGGGGCGGGCTTGGGGTTGTCGCTGGTGCAGTCCATTGCCAAACGCCATTTGGGCAAGGTACACCACGAAGCGCGCGAGGGAGGGGGCAGCCTCTTCATCGTCAGCTTGCCACAAGACATCTAAGTCAAGACATCTAAGTCAAGAGTTCACAAACAAGGGGCCTAAGACTTGCGCTCGCCTTGTCCCGGTCTTTTTTCCCCGCGCTTGAGTACCTCACCCACCCGAGGTCTTTAACGCGGTAGAGTCCACCCTTGGACCCAGGGCAGCACTCGCTCCACACTCAAATCATTCATGCAACGCAAATGCCCCAATGGGCAAGTTCTCTTGAAACACGGGGAGCACGCCAAGTCACCCGTGTAATCGGGTTGTGTTTTGAGCCAAATCACGTGTGCGTTCTCCGACAAGGGCGGCGTGTGCAAAGGGCTCGATGACCCAAACATTGCCACTTGCTCAATGTTCAGACCCGCCGCCACATGCATCAAACCAGAATCGTTGGACACCAAGCCACGCGCACCCGCCACCCAAGCCAGGGCTTGTTTCAAAGTGGTCTGTCCGGTGAGGTCAAGAATCCGGCCTTGATCTGAGGGCTCAACGGCATTCACAATTTCGTGGGCAATGGCGCGGTCTTTCTCCGACCCCAGCAGCACCACGGGAAGCGCAAACGACGCGCACAGTTGCGCAAAATACCGGCTTGGCCAACGCTTGGCAGGACCGTATTCCGCTCCTGGGGCCACCACCACATAGCCGCCCGCTTGAAACCCATGGGGCTGCAAAGCGCTTTGAACCCACTGCTCGGGGACAAGCAGCCTGGGCGACAGGGTCTGTTGGGAGGACAAGGCGCTGACAGGGCTGCTGGCGCCAAGCTCGGTGGTATGGCGTTTGGCCAAGGCCGCATAAAACGCCACCATGCTCGGGCGCGCCGTTTTGCTGGGATTGGGCAAAGTCAGATTCAACAGCCAGCGCCGCATCTCTCCCTCATAGCCCATCCGCATTGGAATATCAGCCCAAAACGCCAAGAGCGCACTCTTGAAGCTGTTGGGGCACACATAAGCGCGGTCAAATTGGCCTCTCAAGGCGTGTGCCCAAGCCCTGCGTTTTTGCAGCTCAAGAGCGCCACGCTTAAAGGGCAAGACCAGGATTTGCTCGCATTCGGGCATGGCCTCATAGATGGGTGCGACCCACGGCATGGCGGCCACCGTCAGGCGCTCGCCACGGCTTTGCAATTGCGCCATCAAGGGTTGGGTCATGACGGCGTCGCCGATCCACTGGGGTGCGATCAACAAGCTGCGGGTCATGACGGCGGACTGTGCGTTGCGTTCAGGCACACCAGGGCCAAGCCGCCCATCTTCAAGCTCAAGCTTTGGCGCTATGAGCGGCGGCAGAACTCTGGTCCGCGGCCCCGGGGCTCAACACATAACGCGTGCCGCAATAGGCGCATTGCGCCTGACCCGTGGTCGAGACGTCCAAAAAGACCTTGGGGTGATGGTTCCAAATGGGCATGTTGGCCAAGGGACTTGGACAAAACACACCGCCATGGGAATTCAAATCCTTGCCCATCACCAAGATATCGGGGGATGTTGTCATGCGCTTTCTCCGTGAGCTGGTCTGATGGACCAAGACCGTTCAGTGTGGCTTTACACCAAGGTGAGCCAATGGGCGTATTTGGGATTTTTGCCGTTGACAATGTCAAAAAAAGCCGTCTGCACTTTCTCGGTGATGGGCCCGCGCGAGCCCTGGCCAATTTCAATGCGATCGAGCTCGCGAATGGGGGTCACCTCGGCCGCCGTTCCAGTGAAGAAGGCTTCGTCACAGATGTAGACCTCGTCACGGGTGATGCGTTTTTGCACCACCGTGAGGCCCAAATCTTCGGCGATGTGCAGCACGGTGTTCCTGGTGATGCCGTTCAAAGCACCCGCCGACAAGTCCGGTGTGTAAATCACGCCATCTTTGACCACAAAAATATTTTCTCCCGCACCCTCAGACACAAAACCACTGGGGTCAAGCAGCAAGGCCTCGTCGTATCCATCGTCCACGGCTTCCATATTGGCCAAGATCGAGTTGGTGTAGTTGCTCACCGCCTTGGCTTGGGTCATGGTGATGTTGACGTGGTGGCGTGTGTAGCTTGAAGTTTTGACACGAATGCCTTTGGCAAGCCCCTCTTCACCGAGGTAGGCCCCCCAGGACCAAGCCGCCACCATGGCGTGAATGGTGTTGCCTTTGGGAGAGACGCCCAACTTTTGGGAGCCAATCCAGACCAAGGGGCGGATGTAACCACTCGCCAATCCATTCTTGCGCACCACGCCCAAATGCGCTTGATTGATCTCTTCATGTGTGAACGGGATGTTCATGCGCAAAATCTTGGCGCTGTTGAAAAGCCGCTTGGTGTGCTCTTGCAAACGAAACACCGCGGTGCCCTTCGAAGTCGGGTAGGCCCTCACCCCTTCAAACGCGCCACAACCGTAGTGCAGGGTGTGGGTGAGGACGTGGATTTTGGCGTCACGCCAATCGACCATGTGGCCATCCATCCAAATTTTGCCGTCGCGGTCGTCCATGGAAGGGGGTTGTGTGCTCATGCTGATTCAAGTCCTCGTCAGTTGCAGAGTGCAAAATTTAAGACAATCCAATGCGCCCAGCAAGTTCTTCCCCGCATTGGGTTGGCAAGGGTAAGACGTTGCAGTGCCTGAATGGAAAAATAATGGGTCAATTGACATCGAGATGAGTCGTTGACGCTTGGACAATTCTAACCACGAAAAGACCGACCCAAACGACCGGGCCCAAACACCAAAGCGAAGTTGACCTGTCTGCCTGAACATGAGCGAAAACATTCAAAAACATGCGCAAACATGCGAAAAAAACGCCCTGCAAGCGTTCTGGTGTGGTCGGCCAAGTCCATCAACACGCCAGGGTATTGAGTGCTCTTTGAAAGAGGTTAACCCTTCCAAAAATACCAACTCAAGCTTTTGCCGCTATCCATGAAACGATGCAAGCGTTGCACTTTTTGGGTGTTGCTCGCTTTCAACCGATCAGGCCTTTGTCGCCAAACGAGCGCCGAGCTGCGCGAGAGCTTGTGCACAAGAAAGCGTGAAAAAATCCGGCGGTCCTGCCATGCAGGTGTTGACCTGGATTGAAAACAATGGACTTCTTTCAATCGCTTGAAGTCGCCTGGGGGTCTTGCCCCGAAGAGGCACTGAGCTCTGGCTGAGGTCGGGTCAAGGTCCAAGATTTCAAACGTCCGCCTTCGAACTCGCAGCGCACAAAACTGCCCTGTGCGTCACGCCAAATAAAAACCTCTTTGACCGCTTGCGCCAATTGACCGCTCAAGGGCTGAACTTTGGCCTGAGCGGGGGTGAGCAGGCCCGGTCCTAGAGACGCCTGTCCGTGGCTGGGTGTTGGCGTGCTCGATGCGGCCTCCAAGGCGCCCAGGCTTTTGGTGAGTGCAATGACCTTGATCAAGGGCATCTTGGTCCTCAGTTTGACGTGAAACATGACAGCACTGTCGACGTGGCCCACTGGGCGACTCGAGGCTTGTTTAAAGATGTGCATGAGCCGGGTGTAATGGAGGAGCAGCCACATCACCATGGCCGAGACCGTCATGGCCAAGCCCATCCAACTCCAGCTCCAGTAAGCCCAGACCAAAAAGGCCAGGGAGGCAAGCGGCACCAAGATATTTTGAAAAAGCGTTGACAAATGGACTCTCTTTTAAAGCTTACGCCGCGGCTCAATCGCGAGCGTTGGCGTGAAGTGGGGAATTCTAACGGGCTGGAGGGTCTTGAAGGGTAGGAGGGCTAGGAGGAGTTGTGCCCAGCCTCAAGAATTCTTTTGATCAAGACCCAGGGTGATTGCGCACCCAAGACATCGCTTCTTCAACGCGGTCAACGGCCATGATCTCGATGCCTTCAATTTTCCCTTTGGGTGCATTGGCTTTGGGAATCAGGGCATGGGTAAAGCCGAGTTTGGCCGCTTCTCTGAGACGCTCTTGACCCCTGGGTGCGGGTCTCACCTCACCGGCCAAGCCCACCTCTCCAAACGCGATCAAGCCTTGGGGCAGGGGTTTGCCGCGCAAACTGCTGTGGATGGCCAAGAGCACCGCCAAGTCGGCCGCGGGCTCACTGATGCGCACACCGCCCACGGCATTCACAAACACATCTTGGTCCATGCAAGACACCCCCGCATGGCGATGCAGCACGGCCAAAAGCATGGCCAAGCGGTCCCGCTCCAAACCCACCGAAAGTCTTCTGGGGTTGGGGCCCCCGGAGTCCACCAGGGCTTGAATTTCCACCAACAGCGGGCGCGAGCCCTCCAAGGTCACCAGCACACAACTGCCCGCCACAGGCTCGGGGTGTTGACTCAAAAAGATGGCGCTCGGGTTGCTCACCCCTTTGAGGCCTTTTTCTGTCATGGCAAAAACGCCAATTTCGTTGATCGCACCAAAGCGGTTTTTGATGGCCCGCACGAGCCTAAAGCTCGAATGCGTGTCCCCCTCAAAATAGAGCACCGTGTCGACCATGTGCTCAAGCACCCGCGGGCCCGCCAAGGCCCCCTCTTTGGTCACGTGGCCCACCAAAATGATGGTGATGCCGCGGGCTTTGGCAAGCCTTGTGAGGTGCGCCGCACACTCGCGCACTTGGGAAACTGAGCCTGGGGCACTCGAGAGCATCTCCGAGTACACCGTCTGAATGGAGTCAATGACCGCGACCCGGTGAGGGCTTGAATCCAGGCCCGCCACCATGCGCTCGAGTTGGGTCTCGGCCATGACTTGCACCGGACTGCCCAAAAGCCCCAGGCGTTTGGCGCGCAAGGCCACTTGTGGGCCGGATTCTTCACCGGTGACATACAAGGCATTGGTGCCATTTCGCGCCAAATGGTCAAGGGCTTGGAGGAGCAAGGTGGATTTGCCAATTCCTGGATCCCCGCCAATCAACACCACACCACCGGGCACCCAGCCTCCCCCCAGTACCCGGTCCAACTCGTCTTGGCCCGTGGGGATGCGTTCGAGCTCGCTGGCCTTGATGTCGGACAAAACGGACAAAGGCGTGCTCGGCGCCAAGGCGCTGGCTTGGTAGCGGTTTTTCCCCGCTCCAGCGGGACTCTCCCACGTTTCCACCAGGGTGTTCCAGGCCTCACAATGCGGGCATTTACCAAGCCATTTGGGGCTGATGCCGGCACATTCGGAGCAGACGTAATGGGTTTTTTCTTTGGCCATGCTCGCATCCTACCTTGTTTTGTCGGGCGCACTGAGCCCTCAAAAAGAGGCTTCCATGAAGGCTTTTGACTTGCGGTCCCCTTGGCTTTTTGCACGGCAAGCCACGTTCTTGCCCAAACATGCCCACAGCCTTTAAGTCGATTTTGATCGGTACTTGTCTCGCCGGCCCGATAGGCCCTGTGCGTGTGCCTTGTGGGCGTTAAAATCAGGTGTTTGAGGCTCTTTGTGTCGATTTGATGAACTCGGTAAGGTTTGTTTAACCCTTGCTGGGGTCAAATCTCACGCAAGGCCTTGGTAACCCACCCAGCAATTCTTATGACCCCAGATCCTAAAATAATGGCCAATGCGCTTCGCGCCCTCGCCATGGACGCCGTCCAACAAGCCAACTCAGGCCACCCCGGTGCCCCCATGGGCATGGCCGACATGGCCCAAGCCTTGTGGCACGATCATCTAAAGCACGCCCCCACAGAGCCCCATTGGCCCAACCGAGACCGCTTTGTGCTCTCCAATGGTCACGCCTCGATGCTGCTCTACGGTCTGCTGCACCTCACGGGCTACGACTTGCCCTTGAAAGAGCTCCAGAACTTTCGCCAACTCCATAGCCGCACGCCGGGCCACCCCGAAGTGGGCATCACCCCAGGTGTTGAAACGACCACCGGTCCTTTGGGTCAAGGCGTGGCCAACGCGGTGGGCATGGCATTGGCAGAAAAACTCCTGGCCCACGAATTCAACCGCGATGGCTTTGCCGTGGTCGACCACCACACCTACACATTTTTAGGCGACGGCTGTTTGATGGAGGGCGTGAGCCACGAAGTGTGCTCCTTGGCCGGGGCTTGGCACCTGAACAAATTGATCGCCCTCTACGACGACAATGGCATCTCCATCGACGGCCAGGTCAAGCCCTGGTTTGCCGACCACACCGCCGAGCGCTTCAAAGCCTATGGATGGCAAGTGCTCGGACCTGTTGATGGCCACAATGCCCACGCGGTCTCCCAGGCCATAGCCGCCGCGCGTGACTCCACATCCGCGCCCACCTTGATCATCTGCAAGACCCAGATCGGCAAAGGCAGCCCCAACCGCGCCAACACGGCCAAGGCCCATGGCGAGCCTTTGGGCGAGGCTGAAATCGAGCTCACCCGAGGCGCTTTGGACTGGCACCACGCCCCGTTTGAGATCCCTCAGGGTGTTTACGCCATGTGGGATGCCAAAGCCCAGGGTGAGAAAAAACTGGGCGACTGGAAGACCTTGTTTGCGGCCTATTCCAAAGCGCATCCAGCTCTTGCCAGCAGCTTTGAAGCCCGCATGAAGGGGGACTTGAGCCTCGACCTCAAAGCCCTGTTGGACGCCGCCTTTGCACAAAGCGAAGCCCACGCCAAGCCAGTGGCGTCTCGCATGGCGAGCAAAATGGCTTTGGAGACCTTCACCCGCGCCATGCCTGAACTCTTGGGTGGCAGCGCTGACCTCACAGGCTCCAACCTCACCCAAACCGCCTCCCAGCCGTCCTTGCGTTTTGATGCCAACGGCCATGTGCTCGTCACCTCAACGGCTCAGAACTCGGCGACTCAAGACTCGGCGGCTCAACACCAGGCTGCTGGCACGTCTTGGCACATCAACTACGGTGTGCGGGAATTTGGCATGGCCTCCATCATGAACGGTGTGGCGCTGCACGGTGGTTTCATCCCCTATGGCGGCACCTTCCTCACCTTCAGCGACTACAGCCGCAACGCCATACGCATGGCCGCCTTGATGAAATTAAGGGTGGTCCACGTCTTTACCCATGACTCCATAGGCCTGGGCGAAGACGGTCCAACCCACCAGTCGGTTGAGCAAGCGGCAAGCCTCAGACTCATCCCAGGACTCGATGTGTGGAGACCTTGTGACACGAGCGAGACCTTGGTCGCTTGGGGACATGCCCTTCAAAACCAACACCGCACAAGCGCCTTGCTGCTGTCGCGACAAACACTCCCGCACGCGCCCAAAAAGACCTTGGCCTCGGTTGAAAAAGGCGGCTATGTCTTGTCCGAGCCCAAGCACGCGGGTCTCAAGACCGACGCCGTGGCGGTCTTGATCGCCACGGGCTCCGAGGTGGGTTTGGCCCTGGACGCGCAAGCCCTCTTGGCCAAGATCGGGATTGCCACCCGCGTGGTCTCCATGCCCTGCACCCAGGTCTTTGATCGCCAGCCCCTGTCTTACCGCCAAAAGGTCCTGCCCGCCCATTTGCCCCGCGTGACCGTGGAGATGGGGGTGAGCGACTATTGGTGGAAATATGGTGCGAGTGCGGTGGTGGGCATCGACACTTTTGGCGAGAGTGCGCCTGCCAGTGTCTTGCTGCCCCTCTTTGGTTTTACCCCTGAAAACGTGGCGCAAACTGTGCAAGCCGTGTTGCAAAAACACGCTTGAACGGCGCCCCTTTTTGAGATCTTTTTTTTATCTTTCACTTTCAAGGATTTTGTCATGAGCATCAAAATAGGCATCAATGGCTTTGGCCGCATCGGTCGCATGGTGTTTCGCGCCGCCGTGGAGAACTTCTCCGACATCGAGATCGTCGGGATCAACGATTTGCTCGAGCCTGACTATTTGGCCTATATGCTGAAGTACGACAGTGTTCACGGCCGCTTTCAAGGCCACATTGAAGTCTCGGGCAACACCCTGATCGTCAATGGTCACAAAATTCGTTTGAGCGCACAACGAGACCCCGCCGCCTTGGCCTGGGGTGACGTGGGTGCGGACTTGGTGGTCGAAGCGACGGGTCTGTTTTTGAGTGCCGATGTGGCGCAAAAGCATTTGGACGCTGGCGCCAAAAAGGTCATCCTCTCCGCCCCGTCCAAAGACGACACGCCCATGTTTGTGTTTGGTGTGAACGACAAAACCTACAAAGGCGAGGCCATCATCTCCAACGCCTCGTGCACGACCAATTGCTTGGCGCCCTTGGCCAAAGTTTTGCACCAAAAGTGGGGCATCAAACGCGGCTTGATGACGACCGTGCACGCCACCACTGCCACGCAAAAAACCGTGGACGGTCCTTCCAATAAAGACTGGCGTGGTGGGCGTGGTATTTTGGAGAACATCATCCCGAGCTCCACCGGAGCGGCCAAAGCCGTGGGGGTGGTCATACCTGAGCTCAACAAAAAGCTCACCGGCATGTCGCTGCGGGTCCCCACCTCCGACGTCTCGGTCGTGGACTTGACCGTTGAACTCCTCCAAGGCGCGAGCTACAAAGAAATTTGTGCAGAAATGAAGTCTCAAAGCGAAGGCGCCTTGAAGGGCGTGCTCGGCTACACCGAAGACAAAGTGGTGGCCACCGACTTCCGCGGCGAAGTCTGCACCAGCGTCTTTGATGCCGAAGCGGGCATTGCCCTGGACGACACCTTTGTCAAAGTCATTGCTTGGTACGATAACGAGTGGGGTTACTCCAACAAGGTGCTCGAGATGGCTCGGGTGGTGTCGCACCACAAGGCTTGAGGCTGAAGGCCGGCAATGTCCGGCCTTGGATCCTCACACTGTAGACCTCTCACCCCTCACCGATCACCCCTCACCCCTCAAGCGCTGTACACCACCATGGCCCCCACTCACCACCCCCCCGTGGCCTTGCAGGCGTGGCAAGAGCGCATTCTTCAAGCCCACCGCCAAGGCAAGACACTGAGCCTCAGGGGTATGGGGAGCAAAGATTTTTTCACCCACCCAAGACTGCGCACTGGCACCGCCCCTCTCAGCACGGAGGGCCTGGGGCAAGCCATTGAGCACGAGCCCAGTGAGCTTTTTGTGCGCGTGCAAGCCGGTGCGCGTTTGTCCCAGGTACAAGCGGTCTTGGACCAGGCTGGACAATGCTTGGCGTTTGAACCCCCGAGTTTTTTTCCCACCGACCTGGCCTCGGACAACCCGCACGATGCCACGGTGGGCGGCATGGTGGCCAGTGGGCTGTCGGGCCCCGCGCGCGTGAGCTCAGGGTCCTTGCGAGACCACGTGCTCGGGGTCAGTCTCATCAACGGGCGCGCTGAGTACTTGCAGTTTGGCGGGCAGGTGATGAAAAATGTCGCCGGCTACGACGTTTCTCGCTTGCTGTGTGGCTCATGGGGGATGCTTGGCTTGATCACCGAGGTCACCTTCAAAGTGCTGCCCTGTGCCCCGTGTGAGGAGAGCCTTCAAGTGCGCATGAGCGGCCCCCAAGCGCTGTCCAAGCTGGCGTCTTGGGCCACCCGGGCCTGGCCACTCAACGCCAGTGTTTGGGCGCCTTCGCAAGATGACGATGAGCACGCCTCTCAGGCCCCTGGCCTGCTCACCTTGCGGTTTCGGGGCGCCATGGCCTCGGTCAAGGCAAGCCTTGAGAGCTTGCACGCCGAGTTCAGGCGTTTGGGGTTGACAGCACTGACCTTGAGCGCCATCGAGGCCTCTTCTTATTGGAACAGCGTCAAAGACCAACAACATGGGTTTTTTCGCGACTCTTGCTGCGCAGGGACCCAGTCCGAGGTTGACGCGTCAGAGCGCTTGCTGTGGCGCTTGAGTTTGCCCTTGAGCGAGCAGCACCAAGGCCAGCCCTTGCCCTCGATGGGCCCCGCCTTCATCGAGTGGCACGGTGCATTGCGCTGGTTTTGGGCCCCCATTGGCGAGACAGAAACTTTGCAACTCGAGGCCAGCCGCATGGGGGCGCAACTGACACTTTGGCGACCCGCCCCCGATGTTGCGCCAGAGCGGCTGGGGCCCCTGACACCCTTTTTGCGTCCCCCCTTGTCGGCGGCCAGCGTCAAACTTCACCGCCAAATCCAACTCGCTTTTGATCCCAAAGGGGTGTTCAACAATGGCTGCCTGTTTTAAGATGGCGCACGCTCTCCCCCAGGCCTTGACCCGTTGACGCATCCATTGCCCTTTTATGCAAACCACCCTCGCCACCCACTATGAAGACTCCTTGACGGCCAAACTTGGGCAAGACCTTCTGCGCCAATGCGTGCATTGTGGTTTTTGCACGGCGACTTGCCCGACCTATCAACTCTTGGGAGACGAGCTCGATGGCCCGCGTGGGCGCATCTACCTGATTCGCGAGGTTCTCCAAGGCGAGAAGCCCACGCGCAGCACCCAAGAACACCTGGACCGGTGCCTGACTTGTCGCAGTTGCGAGAGCACTTGCCCGAGTGGCGTGCAATATGGACATTTGCTTGACGTGGGTCGCGCCTTGGTCGACGAGCAAGTCCCTCGCCCATGGCTCGAGCGTGGGCTGCGAGGGCTTTTGGTCCACTTCCTCACGTCTCCCCTCTTTGCCCCCGCCTACCGACTCGCCCAATGGATTCGGCCGGTGTTGCCCCAGTCCATTAAAGCCAAAGTGCTGGCGCGCCAAGCCCAACCCAAGCACACGTCACTGCCCCGCATCCAGGACTCCCCCTTGGCCGGGCAACGGGTCTTGCTCTTGGAGGGTTGTGTGCAACCCACCCTGCGCCCCAACATCAATGGTGCCACCCGGCGCGTTCTCCGTGCTCTGGGGATGGAGGTGATCACGCCGCAAGACGCTGGCTGCTGCGCCGCTCTCGCCCAGCATCTCGGTCACCTCGAGCGCGCCCAGGCCCAAATGCGTCTGAACATTGACGCCTGGTGGCCCCATGTTGAAGCTGGGGTCAAGACCTTGCTCAGCAACGCCTCGGGCTGTGGTGTCATGGTCAAAGACTATGGCCATGTCTTGAAGGACGACCCGGTTTATGCGGGCAAAGCACGTAGGGTCAGTGCCCTGTGCAAAGATTTGAGCGAACTCTTGCCCGAATGGGTCCCTCACCTGAGGCCACAACTTCGCCAGGGAAAGACACAGGGCCTGGGCGCCATGGTGTTTCACCCGCCTTGCACTTTGCAGCATGGTCAAAAACTCCCCTCGCTGGTCGAGCCCGCCTTGAAAGACCTGGGGTTCAACCTCACCCCAGCCCCACAGGATGCGCACCTGTGCTGTGGCTCAGCGGGTACTTACTCGGTGCTCCAACCCGTGCTCTCTCAAGCCCTGCAAAAACGAAAACTCCAGCACTTGATGGCCCAAGCACCGGCGCAAATCTTATCGGCCAATATTGGCTGCATTGCCCATTTGCAAGAAAAAAGCACCGTCCCCGTCAAGCATTGGATTGAAGCTTTGGACGAGGCCTTGGCGGCACCCTAGCCTTCGACCCGCTTCAACCCTGCAAAAGGCCAGTGCTTGGCACTTGGCACTTGTCTTTTTCTCTTGTCTCTTGTCTCTTGGGGCTACCGGGCTAGCGGGCGTTGAAGTGACCGCGTTTTTTCACTCGGCCACCAGGGCCGCTTCAATGTCTTTTTTCAAGGAAGCGGGGGTGTCTTGGGGCGCGTAGCGAGCCAGCACTTGTTCCTGGCGAGAGATCAAAAATTTGGTGAAGTTCCACTTGATCGCTTCGGTACCGAGCAAGCCCTTGGCTTCTTTTTTAAGCCATTGGTAAAAAGGGTGGGCGTTGACGCCGTTGACCTCGACCTTGCCCATCATGGGGAAGGTCACCCCGTATTGTGTTTCACAAAAACTGGCAATTTGCTCGGCGCTGCCCGGGTCTTGCGCGCCAAATTGATTGCAAGGAAACCCCAGAATCACCAAACCGCGATCGGCAAACTCCTCGTGCAGGGCCTGCAATCCTTTGAACTGCGGGGTAAAACCACAAGCGCTGGCGGTGTTGACCACCAAGACAACACGACCGGCCAAAGTAGCCGGGTCCAGTGTTGGCCCTTGGAGGGTTTGCAGCTTAAAACCATTGAAAATATTGGCCATGTTCTTTTTCCCTCCTTGAATACAAACGAATCACCCTCTACAAAGTCTTTGACCCTTTGCTCAATGGTCTATCGCGTCGTGTTCACCGGTGTCGGCCAACAGTTGCGCCACCTCCTCGGGAAACCGCGCCAAATTGGACTCGTGCCAACGCTTGATCCACCACATCATCAAGGCCACCAAGGTCCCAAATCCCGACAAGGCTTCAAAAGCGTTGAGGCCGAGTCCCGTGAGCAAGGCGTAGCCACCCCCGAGCGCCAAAATACAGGCTTGCTCATTGAAGTTTTGCACGGCAATGGATCGCCCACCCCCCATCAAGACCGCCCCTCGGTGCTGCAAGAGGGCATTCATGGGGACCACCATAAAGCCCCCAAGTCCCCCCAAAAGCACCAAAAAAGGAGCGACGATCCAGACGTCTCGAATCATGTTCATGCCCACCACCATGAGGCCCATGGCAATCCCCAGCGGAATGACCCGGGTGGCTTGGTTGAGTTTCATTTTGACGGCAGCGAGCACCGCACCCATGGCAGTGCCAACCGCCACGACCCCCACCAAACTGGAGGCTTGGCTGGTGCTGTAACTGAGCGCTGCGGCCCCCCAGGCCAAAACAATGTAGCGCAAATTGCCACTCACTCCCCAAAACAGCGTCGTGGTCGAGAGCGAAATTTGGCCCAGCTTGTCGCGCCAGAGAAGGCGGTTGCAAGCGATGAAATCGGGCGCCAAAGACCACAAGTTTTGAAGACGATTTTTTTCGGGGTCGTGGGGCAAGGGGCGAAGAGCCACATGGGTCACAGGGATCAAGGTGTTGAGCCAAGCGGCCACGCCATACAGCAGCACAATGACGACCACGGCCGCTTGCGCTGGCGTGTTCAAGCCGGTATCAATCCAGGGCAGATCCCAACTCAAGAGCCAAGACGACATGTTGTCCGCCAAGAGTTGGCCCCCGAGCATGACCCCCAAAATAATGGACGCTATGGTCAAGCCTTCAATCCAACCATTGGCCTTGACCAATTGGGACGGGGGCAAGAGCTCGGTCAAGATGCCGTATTTGGCCGGCGAATAGGCCGCCGCCCCCAAACCCACGACCGCGTAGGCCAACAGGGGCTGCAGACCAAACAGCATCAAAAAGCAGCCCACCACCTTGATGGCATTGCTGCTGAACATCACCTCGCCCTTGGGCCTCGCGTCGGCATAGGCCCCCACAAAGGGCGCGAGCACCACATAAAAGAGGGCAAACATGGGCACCAAGGCTGCCGGCTGCCACGCGGGGCAAGCCCGGGTTTTGAGGAGCTCTACGGCCGCCACAAACAAGGCATTGTCGGCCAAAGAGCTGACAAACTGAGCCACCATGATGGTGTAGAACCCGCGTTTCATCGCGCGCGCCTCAAGGCATGGACAAACATCCTCATGCCAGATTCAACGGTGTGCTGTTGAAAAAAATTGAAGTCTCCAACGCATTTTCTTTCTTAGAATGCTTCATGCGAAGCCTTGACGGCCCAGTCCTCGGTTATAACACGATACAACGTTCAGTCCCCATGGGCTTATTTAATTTCCCCGCATGACCAGACCTATCCAAGCCTTGGTGCACAGCGCTGCGCTCAAGCACAATTTAGCCCGCATCAAGACCTTGTGTGCGTCCACCCAAATCTTGGCCGTGGTCAAAGCCAATGCCTATGGCCACGGGATCGAGCGAGTATACGAGGGTCTGAGAGGCGCCGATGGCTTTGGTGTGCTTGAAGTGGGTGAAGCGCAACGCTTGCGCGATTTGGGCTGGCGTGGCCCCATTTTGTTGCTCGAGGGGGTCTTTGACCCGCGCGAGCTCGAGGAGTGCTCTCGCCTCAAACTCTGGCACACCGTGCACTGCCAAGCCCAAATCGATTGGCTCACGCGCCACAAAACCCATGAGCCGCACCGGGTGTTTCTCAAAATGAATTCCGGCATGAACCGCTTGGGCTTCAGCCCAGAGAGCTTCAAGAGTGCCTTTACCCGTTTGGACGCTTGCCCGCAAGTGGGAGAGGTCTCCGTGATGACCCATTTCAGCGATGCCGATCGTGTGGGGGGCGTTCAAACCCAGTTGGATGTTTTTCTCTCCCATGCCAGTGACCTTGGGGGGGAGATCAGTTTGTGCAACAGTGCTGCGGCTTTGCTCCAGCCCACTCGCTTGGGTCTGCGCCAAGACTGGGTGCGCTTGGGGATTGCGCTTTATGGTGGCGCGGTCAACGCGCCCGAAGAAAGTGCCCATTCGTGGGGCTTGCAGCCCACCCTCACCTTGAGGAGTGAGATCATTGCCTTGCAGCACGTGCGCGCGGGTCAAAGTGTCGGTTACGGCTCCACCTTCACGGCCGAGCGTGACACCCGCATCGGCATTGTCGCTTGTGGCTACGCCGATGGCTACCCACGCCACGCCGAGAGCGGCACGCCTGTCTTGGTGCAGGGTCTTCGCACCCGAACGCTTGGGCGCGTGAGCATGGACATGCTGGCGGTGGATTTGGAGTGTTTGTTCGACACAGGACAAGCGCAAGAGGCCCCCATCGGCATGGGCTCTGAGGTGACACTTTGGGGCGAATCGAGCAGTGGAGCACGCTTAGAAATTGATGAGGTGGCTCACTGTGCGGGCACCTTATCCTATGAGCTCATGTGTGGACTCAGCACCCGAGTGCCCATCCGCTTGGTGGACCACGATGACGCACCTGCTTGAGTTTGACGGCAGTAGGCGTCGCCTTTGAGGCAGGATCAGGGCGCTGGAGAGACTCCAATTCAAGCGGCTTTAAAGCGTTGGGCCAAGGCCGAGGTTTGGCGTGCAAACATGATGTGATCGGTGCCCACGGCCATGAACACCCCTCCTTTGCCCAAATAATGCCTGGACAAGGCCTCATCCAGGGTCAAAAAGCCTGGGGCTTTGCCTGCTTTGATAATTTTTGCAAACGCCTCTTCAATGGCTGCGCGCACTTGGGGGTGGTCTTGCTGGCCCACAAACCCCAAAGAGGCGGACAAATCCGACGGCCCAATGAAGACCCCATGCACGCCCTCGACGGCGGCAATGGCTTCGATGTTGTCCAAGCCGCGCTGGGTTTCGACTTGCACCAAGAGGCAGATTTGATCATTGGCCTCGAGGCCGTGATGGGCCAAACGCCCCCAGCGCGAGCCGCGCGCTCCTCCCATGCCACGCTGGCCCAAGGGTGGGTACAAAGTGGCTTGGACCAAATCGCGGGCTTGCTCTGGCGTCTCGACCATGGGCACGAGCAAGGTTTGTAGGCCCAAATCCAAATATTGTTTGATCAAAGCGACCCCCACGTGTCCATGCCCAACCGGTATCCGGGCCACGGGGTGGGTTTGAGGATAGGCGGCAATGGCTTGGAGTTGCGCCAAGATGCTTTGAAGATCGTTGGGGGAATGCTCCCCATCGATCAAAAGCCAATCGAAGCCCGCGCCCGCACAGATTTCTGCCGTGACCGGATTGGCCAGTCCCATCCAAAAGCCAATTTGAGGGCGTTTTTGTTGGAGGGCGACTTTGAAAGAATTGATGGGTGTTTGCATGCTGTGGTCATGGTGGGTTTGAAATGGATGGCGCCATGGGCCCGCGCGCCCCGTTGAGCTCTCAGTGGCGATCATGATAGGCCATTCTTGGGCCCTTGTCATGGGTGGATCAACGGATCATGGTGTTGGCATCACTGAGTGGGGATAAAGAGGTTGGGTCAAAGGTGTGAGGCAAGGGGCGGGCTCATCAGCCACACTCAAGCGCCCAGCGTGGCTGATGAGCCTGGAGCCTGGAGTCTGAAGCCTGAAGCCTGTCCATTTTTTGGATGCGTTAAGATCCCCATTGCAGTGGGCTGCGTCCTCAAAACCCTCTTTTTTCATGGCCCTTCACGGCAACTCTTGGCCTGTTGCCCTGTTGCCCTCGCCGTCTTCAACCTCTTTGCCCCAACACCCGCGCCGCGCCATGACCTTGTTGCCAACGATTCCCCTCCAATCCAAAGCCTTGGTGCTGTGCGCGGGCCGAGGGATGCGCATGCGGCCTTTGAGTGACCAGACCCCCAAGCCGCTCTTGGCGGTTCATGGCAAGCCCCTGGTCGTTTGGCATCTCGAGCGCTTGGCCCGAGACGGCATCAATCAGGTGCTCCTCAACACGGCCTGGCTGGGCGGGCAAATTGTGGATCATTTCAAAGCCCACCCCCAAGACGCCCCAGTGCGCCTTGCTTACTCGCGCGAGGACTTGGATTTTGGTGGAGCGCTGGAGACAGCAGGTGGGGTGGTGCGGGCCCTGCCTCAACTGGCCGACCCCTTTTGGGTGATGGCCGCAGACGTCTACAGCCCCGGCTTTGTCTTTGCACCCAAGCGCCTCGCCGCCTTTGCCGCCAGCCCAGAACTCGCCCACGTGTGGCTGGTCCCCAATCCGAGTCACCACCCCAAGGGTGACTTTTGTATCAGCGCCGAGGGGCTGGCGTTTTGCCCAGAGGACCTGAGGCTGGACCCGGCTCTCGCAAACCCCTGCGCTGTGCAGACCTACACCTTTAGCACCATGGCGCTTTATAAAAAAGCCTTCTTCAATGGGCCTTGGTGCAAGATCGAAAGCGGCAACACTCAGGGCCTCCACGCCCCCTTGGCCCCGATGCTCAAAGCCGCCATGAAGCTGGGCTTGGTGGGCGCGACTTTATTCAAGGGCTTTTGGTGTGATGTGGGCACGCCTGAGAGGCTCTCCGAGTTGAATGCGACTGTGCCCCATGCGGGCTCAGACCCGCCCCAAACGCCTTGAAAAAGCGGGGTGAAGAAATTGCGGGTAAGGCCAGCGCCCCCCCCCTTGCAAATCCTCACCTGGCGCGGGTGAAGTTTTTTCTCGGATAATCCAACCTTGTGCCGTGCATCTTGCCCCCATGGCCTCGCACACGAGAAATTCATTGACCCAGACCCCTCTTTTTGGAAGGCCCACGCAACCATGGACATCCACGCCCAACGCCGTCAGCAATTGGCCCAATCCTTGGGCGCAGGTGGGGTGGCCGTCATGGCCACGGCGCCGACCCGGGCACGCAACCGTGACAGCGAATACCCCTACCGTTTTGACAGCTCTTTTTATTACTTGACTGGGTTTACCGAGCCGCACGCCGTTTTGTTTCTCAACGCCCAAGGGGAATCGGTGCTGTTTTGTCAGCCCAAAGACGAGAGCCGCGAGATTTGGGACGGCGTGCGGTTGGGCCCAGAGCAAGCCCCCGCCGTCTTGGGTCTCACCCAGGCCTTTTCCATTGAAGAATTAGACCGCCTGGCGCCTGAACTCTTAAAGCACCATGACACCTGGTGGACCCCGTTTGACGCCGCGCCCGAGTTTGAAGCCCAAGTGCAAGGCTGGAACCTGAAACTTCAGGGCATGGTGAGAAGCGGAGTGAAGCCAGCGAGCACTCGCAAAAATCTCTCGATGCTTGTTGATGAAATGCGACTCATCAAAGACGCGCAGGAAATTGCGACCATGCGCTCGGCTTGCGACATTTCGTCCTTGGCCCACCGCCAGGCCATGCGCTTGTGCGCTGAGCGGGTCCGAGCGGGTCTGGAGACACGCGAGTTTCACTTGGAAGCCGAGTTGCTGCATGTTTTTAGGCAACACGGCTCAGAGGCACCGGCCTACACCAGCATTGTGGCCGCGGGTGCCAATGCCTGTGTGCTGCACTACCGCGCCGAGCGCGGCCTCATCCAAGCCGGCGAGCTCGTCTTGATCGATGCGGGTTGTGAGCTCGGTGGCTATGCCAGCGACATCACGCGCACCTTCCCCGCGAATGGCGTCTTTGCCGGCGCACAACGCGACCTCTATGCCTTGGTGTTGCTCAGCCAAGAAGCGGCCATTGCACAGACCCGGGTGGGTGCCAAGTTCACCGATCCCCACGACGCGAGTGTTCGCGTGCTGGCCCAAGGCCTGTTGGACTTGGGGCTTTTGAGCCCGAACCTACACGGCAGTGTGGACGACGTGATCGAGCACAAACATTACACCCCGTTTTACATGCACCGCACCAGCCACTGGTTGGGGCTGGACGTGCACGACTGTGGCGCTTATGTAGAAAGCGAGCCGCGTGTGACTGAAGCCGCTCAGCGCGCCCCTGCCACTCCTGCCACCCCTGCCACCCCTGCCTTCTCGGCCCCCACTTGGCAAGCGGTGCTGGACAATCCCAGCAACGCCAGCGGCAACGCACCCAGCAACAAGACCGCGGCAACAAACCCAGCACCCCGAAGGCTGCAAGCGGGCATGGTGCTCACGATTGAGCCGGGTCTGTACGTGCGACCCAGCGACACGGTGCCCCCTGCGTTTTGGAACATCGGCATCCGCATTGAAGACGACGCCTGGGTGACACCGAGCGGGGCGCAACTCTTGTCAAGAGGCGTGCCCGTCGAGATCGAGGCCATCGAGGAGATCATGCGCGCATGAGGCGAGTCTGGACTGCGTTTCACACCTTTCTGGGCTGCGTCATTGGCCCTGGCTATCACGCTCATAGCCAATCGGCATTGGCTTTGGATTTAATTTTTAACTATCATTACATTTGTTCTGATTGTTTTTAACTATTTATTCAAAGGATGCCCCATGACCACCACCCACAACCCTCTTCTCAAAACCTTGGCCAACTTGGAGTCGGCCTTTGCCGGCGAGTCCATGGCCCACCTCAAATACCGCTACTTTGCCAAGATATGCCGCGAGATGGGTGACCTGAGCAGTGCCGAGGTTTTTGAGCAAACCGCCTTGCAAGAAGTTCAGCACGCCTTTGGCCACCTCGACTTGCTTTACCCCAAAGCCACATTGACGCCCGCGCGGGTGCTGGAGATGGCCATCGAGGGTGAGACCTACGAATACACGGAGATGTATCCAAGCTTTTTGCGCGCCGCGCTTGAAGAGGGGAAAGCCTTGGCCGCGGCCGAAATGGAAGACCAAATTGCCGAGTCCAAAGCGCATGCCCAGGCCTTTGAGGCGACACTCCTCAAAGCCCAAAAGCGCTTTGCCGCCCTCGCTCGCGTCGAAGAGCGCCATGCCCAGCACTACCAAGATCAACTCGCGCTCGTGCAAGCCTAAGCGTCAACTCTTTCATTTTTATCCATTCAACCCAGGAACATTTCATGTCCATTTCTTTTAAAACCTACCTTTGCATCGTTTGCGGCTTCATTTATGACGAGGCCACGGGCCGACCCGAGGAGGGCATCGCCCCCGGCACTTTGTGGGCCGATGTCCCCGCCGAGTGGACCTGTCCAGAGTGTGGGGTGGGGAAATCCGATTTCGAACTCGTCGAGCTTTGATCCTGGTCTCGCATGACGGGGGCGAGCACGCCAGCCTTTTTTCATGACCTGCTGCGGGGGTGGGTTATTTCTTGAGATCCCACTTCTCGCTGGGACGGCAGCCTCTGGGTGAGGACCTACAATCGGGGACCATCACAGCGCGTGACCGTGCACCTTGGAGCCTACCCCATGACCGACCCGACCCATACCCCAAAATCCACCCCCCAAGAGCAACGCCGTGAAGAAGCGCGCCAAGAGTTGCGCCGCGCCGCGCTCGAATACCATGAGTTCCCCACGCCGGGCAAGATCAGCATCAAAGCCACCAAGCAGCTGATCAATCAGCACGACTTGGCCTTGGCTTACTCCCCAGGGGTTGCCGCGCCTTGCGAAGAGATCGTCAAAGACCCCAATGCGGCCTTCAAGTACACCAGTCGTGGCAATTTGGTGGCCGTGATCACCAATGGCACGGCCGTGCTGGGTTTGGGCGACATTGGCCCCTTGGCCGCCAAGCCGGTCATGGAAGGCAAGGGCGTGCTGTTTCACAAATTTGCTGGTATTGATGTGTTTGACATCGAGATCAATGAAAAAAACCTGGACAAACTCGTCGACATCATCGCCTCCTTGGAACCCACCTTTGGGGGCATCAATTTAGAAGACATCAAAGCCCCGGATTGTTTTTATGTGGAACGCAAACTTCGCGAACGCATGAAAATACCGGTTTTTCACGATGACCAACACGGCACCGCCATCGTGGTGGGTGCGGCGATTTTGAATGGACTCAAAATCGTCAACAAAAAGCTCGAGGACGTGAAAATCGTCACCTCGGGCGCGGGTGCTGCGGCGCTCGCTTGCTTGGGGCTCTTGCTCAAACTGGGTGTGCCCAAGCACAACATCTTTGTCACCGATTTGGCCGGCGTCGTCTACCAAGGCCGCACCGAGCTCATGGACGAGGACAAAATCCAGTTTGCTCAAAACACCCCCCACCGCACGCTGGCCGAGGTCATGGTCGATGCCGATGTGTTCTTGGGCCTCTCGGCCGGTGGCGTCTTGAAGGCCGAGGTCGTCAAAACCATGGCCTCGCACCCCATTATTTTGGCGCTGGCCAACCCCAGCCCCGAAATCTTGCCCGAAGACGTGAAGGCCGTGCGAGACGACGCCATCATTGCCACGGGCCGCACCGATTACCCCAATCAGGTCAACAACGTGCTGTGCTTTCCCTATATTTTCCGGGGTGCCTTGGATGCCGGGGCCTCCACCATCACGTCAGAGATGGAGATTGCCGCGGTCTACGCCATTGCCGAGCTCGCCCAAGCCGAGCAAAGCGAGGTGGTCGCCGCCGCTTATGTGGGTGAGCAGCTGAGTTTTGGGCCCGAGTACTTGATCCCCAAGCCCTTTGATCCCCGGCTCATGATCAAAATCGCGCCTGCCGTGGCCTTGGCCGCACAAACCAGTGGTGTGGCACTTCGTCCCATCGCCGACATGGACGCTTACCGCGAAAAGCTCCTGAGCTTTGTCTACGCCTCGGGCCAAACCATGAAGCCCATTTACGCGGCCGCCAAAACCGCCCAGCACAAGCGAGTCGCCTATGCCGAGGGCGAAGAAGAACGCATCTTGCGAGCGGTGCAAGTGGTGGTGGACGAACAACTCGCTCAGCCCACCTTGATTGGACGCCCCAGCGTCATTGCTCGGCGCATTGAGCAGTTTGGTCTGCGCTTAAAGGAAGGCGTTGATTACCACGTGGTCAACGTCGAGAACGATCCGCGCTACCGAGATTTCTGGCAAACCTACTGGCGCATGATGCAAAGAAAAGGCGTCACCCAACAATTGGCCAAAATTGACATGAGAAGGCGCTTGACCCTCATTGGCACCATGCTGCTGCACAAAGGCGAGGTGGACGGCTTGATTTGCGGCACCTGGGGCACCACCGATGTGCACTTGAACTACATCGACCAAGTGATTGGTCACCGCAAAGGTGTCAGCACCTACGCCTGCATGAATGGCCTGGTGCTGCCCGAGCGCCAAGTCTTCTTGGTCGACACCCACATCAACTACGACCCAAACGCCGCGCAGTTGGCCGAAATCACCATTTTGGCGGCCAAAGAGATGATGCGCTTTGGCATCCGGCCCAAGGCCGCCCTCCTCTCCCACTCCAATTTTGGGTCTAGCAACCACCCCAGCGCCATCAAAATGCGCGACACCCTGGCACTTCTTCAAGTGCAAGCGCCTTGGCTCGAGGTTGACGGTGAGATGCATGGCGACTTGGCCATCGACGAGGCCGCCCGCGGCGCCCTCATGCCCAGCAGCACCCTGGCGGGCAACGCCAACTTGCTCGTGCTCCCCAACCTGGATGCGGCCAACATTGCCTACAATTTGCTCAAAACCGCCGCGGGTGGCAACATCGCCATTGGCCCGGTCTTGCTCGGCGCCAACAAGCCCATCCACATCCTCACCCCCAGCACCACGGTCAGGAGAATTGTCAACATGACAGCTCTCACCGTGACCGACGCGAGCGCCCAAAGATAAGCCATTAAAGGTGTGTGAGCGCTTGCCAACTTGAAAAAAATGACCTTGGAATTTGCCGATTAAACGGGCAGGCTCTTGCATTTTTGAGTCATCTGAGTGACAATTCGAGCTGAGGTTTCGGGTTGCCTCAGCCAGACTTGGCGCCTCAACCCCTCCACTTTTCATGGAAGCGTCACGGAGATGGAAATGCCACTTCGTACTGTCAAGACCAATATTGTTCAGTCCATTCGAGCTTTTAGGGTGTCGGATTTGCAATTGGCCGCCAAAGATTTGGGACATCATTTTTTGTATGCCCACCTGGCCCAAGCCCAAAGCAAACAAGACGTCTTGGATTCAATCATCCAACAATTCACATTCCCCTCACAGGCGAGCAAGAATTTCGACTCTCTTTATGACAGCATGACCGATCCATTGCACAAGTCGGGCCCCCAACCCGGTTTTGTCGTGGTGCTCGAGCACATTCCGGCGCACACCAAGTTTGACAAAGAAGCGCGTGAGCAGCTTCTCGACATCTTTCGCGAAGCCGCCGATTATTGGTCAGACCGAAAAGTCTGCTTTCGCGCCTTTTACTCCTTCTCGGTGGCCCGGGTGCCCTCGGTCTTGGACATGGAGCGGCCCGTGTCCTCCGCGCAAGACCTCACGGGCATTGAGTTACCCGAAGAGAGCGAGAAAATGCCCACCGATAAATTGGTCGACATCTCGCCCTTGGCGCTCAGAATGAGCAGCCCCTTCAACGCCGGATACTGGCTCACCGCGGCTTGAACACGCGCGCCTGCGCTGCACAAGCCTGAGACAGGTCACCAGGTCACCGTCAACGGCCAACCGGCAAGACAAGCATCAACCTGCAGAGGTGCACGCGCACTTGGGGCAGGTTTTTTTTGGCGAGCGAACACCCCAATGGGTCTGGCCTTTCAAGCCCTTGGGACTTGGGGGTTTGGGGCTGAAGTTGCGCATTCACTTGACGGGCAGCGACTGGGAAAGCGCCACATACTCCTCAACACTCACCTCTTGGGCACGGCGCTTGAAATCAAACGCCCCCGTCCAGCCTTGCGCCATGAGCCACGGCTCCAAGGCGTGGCGCAGGAGTTTGCGCCGCTGTGAAAACGCCACTTGCACCAGAGAAGAAAACCGATGGAGCTCCAAGATCGGCGGCTGCGCGAGGGGCACCATGCGCACGACGGCACTCTTGACCCGCGGCGGTGGATCAAACGCTTGTTCATCCACCTTCAACACCCACTCCATGGCATAGCGCCATTGCAGCATGACACTCAAGCGCGAGTAGTGGGTGTTGCCCACAGGCGCCACCATGCGCTCGACCACCTCTTGCTGGAGCATGAAGTGCTGATCCTCGATGTGCTGGACATGCTCCAAAAGGTGAAACAAGATGGGCGTGGAGATGTTGTAGGGCAAATTGCCCACCACCCTTAGGCGCGGGGGAGCGGCAAGTGCCGCCGGCGCACTTGCTGGCATCGTTGCTGGCATCTCTGCTGGCATCTCTGCTTGCGCCCACCCGTGCGGCCACGCATGCCACAAGGCGGAGAAATCCACCCGCAGCACATCGCCTTGGATCACCTTGAGCTGCGGATTCAAGGCCAAGCCTTGCGCCAAATCACGGTCGAGTTCAATCACGCACAACGCACCGAGCACAGCCGTCAAAGGCCGGGTGATGGCCGACAAGCCAGGTCCTATTTCCACCACACGCTGCCCGCGTTGCGGTGCTATGGCGGCAACAATCTCTTCGATCACCAAGGGATCGACCAAAAAATGCTGGCCAAATCGCTTTTTGGCTTGATGCTTCAAAAATAGGACCCGTTCGGCACGCCTGGGCGCATCAGTTCTGACTCATCTGCACAGCGTCGCGGTACTCCACAAACGAGCGGCCACGCACCTCTTGGGCCCATTCCAAATAGGTTTGGTCATATTTGCTTTCGCGCAAAATATTTTTCGCCGTATCGCGTTGCTCCTTGGCCGACATGGTGTTCTTGCGCCGCTCCAAGACCTGAATCAAATGAACCCCAAACCGCGAGACCACAGGGTCGGAGATCTCCCCGATGTCCAAATGGTTCATCGCGTCTTCAAACTCGGGCACAAACACGCCCGCACCCGCCCAACCCAAGTCCCCCCCATTGGGGGCCGAGCCATCTTGGGAGAGCTCCTTGGCCACTTTGGAGAAATCCAACTCCGCGCGGTCCATCTGTTGCTTCAAAGCATAGAGGCGTGCGCGCAGTGCATTCACACCGGTTTGGGCCGTCGGCCTGAGCAAGATGTGGCGCACATGGGTTTGGTTGGAGGTGAACACCGAATTGTCTTGGGCGGTTTTAGAGACCAGTTTGATCAGGTGCAGGCCTGCGGGCGATCTCACGGGGCCCACCACGTCGCCTTCTTGCGCGAATTGAACGGCTTGCATGAAAAGTTCTGGGTAGCGTTGTGGGGGCTTGTCGCCCATCAAACCCCCGAGCTTGCGCTCGGGCCCTTGGGAGGCCACTTTGGCCAAGGCCGAAAAATCCTCTCCCGCCTTGAGGCGCGCGTTCAAGCCCGCGATCGTGTCCAAGGCCGCCTGCACCTCCTCGGGCTTGGGCTCTTCGGGCAAAGCAAGAAAGATTTGAGCCAACTCTAGCTTGGTGACGGTTTTGTTGAAGTCTTGCGCCTGTTCCTTCAAATATTGGTCAACCTCCAAGTCAGTGACTTTGATGCGAGGCGTGACCTCTTTTTCGCGCAAACGCTGCAAAATCAATTGGCTTTGCAAGTCCTCAAAAAACCGCTCTGGGTTGATCCCGGAAGACGCCAATTTGCGCCGAAAGTCCTCCACACTCAAGTCGTTTCTGGAGGCGAGCGTGAGCTCGGCTTGTGTGACCTCGGAGGGGGGCACTTTGATGCCTTGTTCGCGCGCCCACTCAAGCTGAGCACGCTCCGAGATCACCCGCTCCAAGACTTGTTTGCTGAGCTCTTGGCGTGGCGGCACGGGCCCTTTGTTGACGGTGAGTTGCGCGAGCACTTGTTGCACCTGGGCATTGATTTCTTGGTTGGTGATGGGGTCGCTGTCGACCAAGGCCACGATGTAGTCCGACGATTGGGGCACAGACGACGCCGTGTTCGCACGCGCTGGGCCAGACACTTTCGCCTCCCCGGGCGACAGCGCAGACAGACCCAACGCGTTGCCACGGGGCAGACCACTGCCATTGGGTTTGATGCCTTGGGCCCAACCGCCTTGGACCCACAAGCTCAGCACGAGCCCAGCCACACAAGGGCCAAACGCGCCCAAAAATCGCGAAAAATCCACTTTATTCATAATTGCCAAAACGACTGGGGGAGTTAAAGGGGTCTCTGAGATTTTGATAACGAGGAATATTGTCTTTGAGGGTTTGCAGTGGGCTGATCCCCACCCGGGTAAAGCCCACCAACTCCAATTGGAACATGATTCGCTGATTCATTTGATTGGCGCCAACTTGCAGCCTCTCAAACACCACGCGGCCCAACCAGCAACCCGCATCGTACTCGAAACCCACTATGGAATTGACCACTGTGTGCTGTTGCAGGTCAAAGTTTAACCGACCCACGCTGAACCATTGATTTTGTCCCATGCCCTGACCCGCCCCCAAGTCCACCGCTCCCCCACCCCACAAGTCACTGAGCGGCCACTGCCAAGCCGTGTCAATGAGTTCACTGTTGACATCGCGCTGGAAGCTGTAGTAGCCGCTCAAGAGCCGGTAGTTGGACGGGTAGTAACGCGCGCCGAGCTTGGTTTGCATCGACTCATGCGTGTCGGGGCTGTACTGCAAGGTGGCATCTGTGGCAAGGTTTTTTTGCATATTCACACTCGCACCCAGCAACAAATCGGACACCCCTTTGTAGTTGCTTTTGAGGTCACTGGGCAAGACGACTTGGGTGGTGGCCAGGCGAAAGCGCTGGGCAATGCCAAAGCGTGCCATTTCTTCCCCCGTTTGTGGCGCAATCAGCCTGGAGGTCGTGCCAACGGTGAGCAATCGGTCATCCGAGACGCGGTCGTAGCCGGAAAACGCATTCTCCGTGTAGACCGTTGAGAAATTGAAGTCATTGCGCCCCGTGTCATAAACGGGCAAGAAGTTTTGACTGCGGTAGGGTGTGTTGACAAAAAACACCCGCGGCTCTAGCGTCTGGATATAGTCCTTGCCCGACCAGTTGAAGTCTCTCTCGAGCACCGTGGTCGCGTCCAAGCTGAGGGTGGGCACGGTCACGTTGGCTTGCGACAAACCATTGGAGAGCAGTGGCGTGTCAAACTCATAAGCGCGACTCAAAACGCTCACTTTGGGCGTGATGGTGACATAGCCCAAGTCAATGGGATAACTGGCCTTGGCCGACAGCATCGCACGCGCGCCATTGGGCTGACAATCGATCGTGCCGCTTTGGCAGGCCAAAACGCGGTTGGCCTGAAATTTGGTCATGTCGGTCTGAACCCCCACATTCCAGCCTTCCCATTGCGGGTTGTAGCGCGTGATCCATTGCGGCAGTCGATCAAACGGTGGGGTGATGGGCGCGGTCAAGTCTTGCAAAGTCTGCCACTTCAAACTCCTGAGCGTTGAGCTCCAAGGACCACCCACCCAATTCATGGACACGTCCGTGGGCAGCAAGCGCTGGCTCAAGGGATTGCTCATTTGTGAGAAGTCTTTCCAGTAGTTGTCATCGCTCACTCGCTTGATATTCAAATTGAGCCCAAGGTGTTCACCCAGCAACTCCATGCCGCCTTGGTGCGTTTCAGAAAACCCCCAACGCACCGAGTCCCTGAGCGTATCGTGCTGCATGTAGTCCAAATGCACCATCCCTTTGACCTCAGGGTTGACTTGCTCGAGATAGCGAAACTCGCCACCGACTTCGACACCGCGTTTACTCCAAGTCGTGGCCTGAAGGGTCGCGTCTCGATTGGGGGCAATGTTCCAGTAATAGGGCTGGGTGTACTCCAAGCCACCAATGCTGTCGAGGCCCATCGTGGGGGGCAAGAGACCGGATTTGCGCTCCGAGCTCAGGGGGAAACTGATCTCGGGCACGGGCAGCAAGGGCATGCCCTTAAAGCTCAAGGAGGCGCCACTGGCCAAGCCCTCATTGGTCTCGTTGTTGATGTCGATTTTGCTGGCCCGCAAAATCCAATCCGGCAGCCAGCTCGGGCCCGGTTTGATTTGACACGTGGTGAAGGTGGCATTTTGCACCTGGGCGTGTTGCTCGTCGATGAAACGCATGCCAGAGGCGTCCCCATAGGCGTCGTTGCGAATGAGTTTGAAATGCGGTTGCGTGAAAAACCCCTCAAACGCATCCACCTTGAGCTCAAGCAAGGGGCCTTCATAGACATTGCCCGCTTTGTTGATGCGCACAGCACCTTGGGCGCGCAGCAAATCTTGGACCGGGTCATAGTCGACCTCATCGGCTTTCAAGTGCATGTCACCACGCCTAAAGTCAACCTCGCCACTGAGGTGTGTGTTCAAATTGGTCTGCCCGCTCATGGCGTTGGCTTGAACAAAGGAGGGTTGCTCGCGTTTGGCCGAGTCGGGGATTTTTTCTTGAAGGAGCGAGCTCGCCTTGAACGCGAAGGTGGGTGGGGCTGGGAACAAGGCTGGGGGCGGCGTTTGCCCCCAAGCGAAAGCCCCGAGGGTGAGCAGCCAAGGCCCAAAGAAAAATTTCAATTCAATACACCCCAACAAAGTGAGGTTTCGGGCAAGGTTTCGGGCAAAGTTTGACCTGGCCCAACGGATGGCACTGCGAATGAACCTCCGGATGACCCTGCGGATGCCCCTACGGATGGCACTGGACGCGACTGTCGAGCCAAGCGAGCGCCATCACGGGCGTTGAACACATTGCCGTTCGTCACCTCACACTCTCCCTTAGGGTATTTTTTGGACGCTTTGATGCACACTCTTTTTGACGCACCCAAAGCTTTGTAGAATTTGGATTATCCATGACCTCTGACCGTTTGCCCACTGCCAACCCCCACACGCCCAGTCAGGGCGCGACGGCCCCCGCGCCTGGGACCCCTCAGGTGACGCAGCTTGAGGGGCAAAGCGCCATTGCACCCTCCCCCGACTGGACTGACCCCACCCGGCACGCTCAGTTTGAGCGCTGGTTGGCCGAGATAGGCCCACGCCACGCCCTCCTCCCCGAGAGTGTGCGCCTGGCCTCTTCGGATGCAAGCTTTCGGCGCTATTTCCGAGTGAACACCCGTCAAGAGTCCCAAGCGAGCCTCATTATCATGGATGCGCCCCCGGCGCTCGAAGACGCCGCCGCCTTTGTGCGCTTGGCCGGCCTCTTTGCAAAGGCACAGGTTTGGGTGCCCAAGGTGCTCGAGTGGCAACAAGAGCAGGGGTTTTTATTGCTCACGGACCTGGGCGCGCAAACCTTAATGCAGTCTTTTGTATTGCCAACTCAGGCGGCTTACAGCAACTTGGACAACCCGGTGAGCCTACCGAGCGAGGACACCCGCCGACTCTTTGGCCTGGCCTTGGATGCCTTGTTGGCATGGCAATTGAGCAGCCGCCCAGGGGTCTTGCCCGACTACGACGAGGCCGTCTTGCGCCGCGAACTCTCGCTCTTTGATCAGTGGTACTTGAGCGCCCACAAAGGACTCACCACGCAAGCGCAGGCACAAACTTGGAGCGAACTGATGCTTCCGCATTACGCCTTGATTGTCAAACACAACTTGAGCACGCCCAGCGTTTTTGTGCACCGCGACTTCATGAGCCGCAACTTGATGATGCCCCAAGACCCGGACCTCCCCCGCTTGGGGGTGTTGGACTTTCAAGACAGCTTGTATGGCCCCATCACCTATGACATTGCCAGCTTGATGCGAGACGCCTTCATCTCTTGGCCCGAAGAATTCATCTTGGACATCAGCATCCGCTATTGGGAAAAAGCGCGCCAAAGCGGCCTCTTGGACGCTGAAGGATTGTGGGGGGACTTTGGCGCGTTTTACCGTGAAGTCGAGTGGATGGCATTGCAACGCCACCTGAAAGTGGCCGGCATCTTTGCCCGCTTGGGACTCAGAGACCACAAGCCCAAATACTTGGCCGACACACCCAGGTTCATCACTTACATCCGACAAACGTGCACACGTTACCGAGAACTCGGCCCTTTGCTCAAAATCATCGACCGCGTTGAGAACATCGAATCGGTGAGCGCTTGGTCCTATGGTCGCGCCTGAATAGCCCAACACCCCCCCCTTTCTCGCCTCACACCACACACCCGCCAATATGCCCCGCATCTACTGCTCTGAGCCCTTGCGGGCGCACGCCGCCATGGACTTGCCCGCCGATGCGGCCAAGCACTGTCAAGTGCTGCGCCTCCAACCCGAGGACCTCTTGACCTTGTTTGACGGATTGGGTGGCGAGTACGAGGCAAGCATCCTCTCGATGGGCCGCCAAACCGTGCGTGTCCAGGTCCTCGCCCACCACCCCATGGAGCGAGAAAACAAACACCGGGTTCATTTGATCGTGGCCATGCCCGCCAACGAGCGCATGGACTGGTTGGTGGAAAAAGCCACCGAGCTTGGCGTACACCGCATCACCCCGGTCATGAGCACCAGATCGGTGCTGCGCTTGAGTGGAGAGCGGGCGAGCAAAAAACAATCCCATTGGCGAGGGATTGCCTTGGCGGCCTGCGCGCAAAGTGCGCGCAACCGCATCCCCCACATCGATGTGCCCATCCCTCTTGAACCGTGCGTTTCTCGCCTGGGTGTGGCCGATCCAGACCCGTTTTGGAGAGACTCGCCTGTTGTCAAAAAGCTGCTCTCAACACGGCTGCTCGAGACCGAAGGCTCGCTCCAAGCACCGCCCGAACGCTTGGCCAGCACGCTCACCTTGGGTCAACCCCACCACATCCAAGTGGTGAGTGGACCCGAGGGGGGCTTTTCCTTGGATGAAGAGTTGCTGCTCCAAGGCCTAGGGTTTGAGCCCTCTTCCTTGGGGCCCAGGGTGCTCAGAGCGGAAACCGCGGCACTGGTGGCGCTCACGCTTTGGGGCAACGCCTAGCAACGCCTAGCAGCGCCTTTGCTCAGGGCGCGATCAGCGTGTCCTTTGCGCCGCGCGGTAGGGCGCCATCCAGGCCAATCCTCGGCGACTGCCCCCAGGACGAGAGCCCTCGCGCGGGCGGTACTCGCAGCCCACAAAGCCGTCCCAATCCCCGCTTAGCGTCAAACGGTCGAGCAGCTCAAACACGGCGGTGTAGTTCACCTCACCCAGATCGGGCTCATGGCGATCGGGGACACCTGCAATTTGCAAATGTGCCACACGCTTTGTGGGCAAATAGCACTCCATCATGCGGATCAAGTCCCCTTGCGCGACTTGGGCATGGTACAGGTCCATCTGCACTTTCACATTGCTGGCCCCCAAGGTTTGCACGAATGCGTGGGCTTGCTCTTGCAAATTGAGAAAATAGTGCGGCATGTCCCTGGCATTGATGGGTTCAATCAAAATGTCGATGCCCTCTTCTCGGGCCCAGTTTGCGGCCCGCTCCAAATTGCCCAAATAGGTCTGCGAGAGCACGCTCTCCACACTGGCATAGTGGTGGTGGGTGACGCCCGCGCCCAAAACGCAATCTTTTGGACGGGTGTCCAAGTACCAAAGCTCGGGGGGCACGGCGCCCGCCATCACATGGATTTGCCGACAACCGATGACTTGTGCGTACGCCAAGGCCAAGCGAACACCGGCCTCAAACTCGCGCTCCATCCCCGGCAAACAGGCCGTGCCTCTTTGGCCTAGGTCCCAAGCGCGTTGGGCCTGTTCGGGCGTGAAGCCCCCTGGCGGAGCATTGAAGAGGGCTTGAACCAGTCCATTGGCCCTGAGCGCTTGGCCCCAAACCGGGGCCTCGTGGGCATAGGGAAACAAGCACTCGACCGCTGCAAAACCATCTTCCTGCGCGGCTCGCATGCGCTCGAGCAAGTCCATTTCTGGGTACATCATGGTGAGGTTGGCAGCAAATTGGGGCACGGTGGAGCAGTCCTTTTGATGAAGAGAAAAAGCGGCAATGTGGGCTAAGCGCGCAAGGCGCGCAAGGCGCGTTTAGCGGCTTGGCACGGATTGCATCCACTGCAGCGGCTCAGGCGCATGAATGACGGCTTGCGCCCAGTCCTTGAGTTTGGAGATGTCGGTGCGTAAAATTTCTTGTTTCACGCTCAAGATTTGCGTGGGGTGCATGGAAAAACTCCTCAACCCCAAGCCCAGCAACAAACGGGTCATTTGTGCGTCCCCCGCCATCTCCCCACACACGCTCACCCCCTTGCCCGCCGCCGTGGCCGCTTGGATGGTGTTGTCAATGAGCCCCAACACCGCCGGGTGCAAGGGGTCGTACAAATGCGCCACCGACTCATCGGCGCGGTCGATGGCCAAGGTGTACTGAATCAAATCGTTGGTGCCAATCGACAAAAAATCAAAGTGCTGAAGAAATAGCGGCAAGGTGAGTGCGGCCGCTGGCACCTCAATCATGGCGCCAAGTTTCATCGGCCCGTAAGGCACGCCGCGTGCATCGAGCTCGCTTCGCGCTTGGCGCAAGAGGGCCAAGGTTTGTTTGATCTCGCGCGCGTGCGCAAGCATGGGGATGAGCAAATTCACCTGGCCATGGGAAGACGCGCGCAAAATAGCCCGCAATTGCGTGAGAAACATCGCCGGTTCTGACAAACTCCAGCGTATGGCCCTCAGCCCCAAGGCCGGGTTCAAATATTGGTCTTCTTTTTGCGAGCGGTCGAGCGGCTTGTCCGCACCAATGTCAATGGTGCGAATGGTGACGGGCAAGCCCTTCATGCCGTGCACCGCCTTCAAGTACGCCTCAAACTGCTGGTCCTCATTGGGCAACTCACCCTCGCGCCCCATGAACAAAAACTCACTTCGAAACAGACCCACCCCCACCGCACCCACGGCCACGGCCTGTGCAGTGTCCTCGGGCAGCTCGATGTTGGCCAAGAGCTCCACGCGCTGACCATCCAAACTGAGCGCCGGTGTGTGCCTCAGGCGTGAGAGACGCTCGCGCTCCAATTGCGCATGGCGTTGTTTAAACCCATACTCGGCCAAGATGATGGCCGATGGGTCCACGATCAAAACCCCTTGGTCCCCATCGATGATGACCCAGTCGTCTTGTTGGACCCAGTGACTCGCCCCCCGAGCGCCCACCACGGCCGGAATGTCCAAGCTTCTCGCCACGATGGCGGTGTGCGAGGTACGCCCGCCCACATCGGTGACAAAACCGGCAAACACGCTTTGCTTGAATTGAATCATGTCGGCCGGCGACAAATCATGCGCCACCAAGACCAAGGGAACATCCACCTCATCGTCGAGCAAGAGCTCTTGCTGGCGCTGGCTGCCTGGGCGCGCTTGCGGCTCAATGGGCAGCGCATGCGGCAAACCCTTCATGCAACGCAATAGCCGCTCCACCACCTGCTCCAAATCGGCCTTCCTTTCACGCAAATAGGGATCGGTCATTTCGTCGAACTGACGCGCCACAACCTCGAGCTGTGAGGTGAGTGCCCACTCCGCGTTGTACAAGCGCTCACTGATCCAGTGCTTGATGCCGTCCGAGAGCATTTCATCTTGCAAGAGCATCAAATGCACGTCCAGCATCGCGATGAGCTCCACGGGTGAGTCCTTGGGCATGCTGTGCTGCAAAGCAAGGATCTCTTTGACCACCTCGTCACGGGCATTGGCCACACGGGCAATCTCTCGAGTGACCTGCTCGGGCGTGATCAAATAATGCGCCACATCCACGCGACTCGACGCCACCAAAACCGCACGCCCGATGGCAATGCCCCTGGCCACCGCAAAGCCGTGGATGGAAAACGTCATCTCACTCGCCTTCGTCGAACTTGTTGGCCATCAGGGCCAAGAGCGCGTCCATGGCCTCTTGCTCTTGCTCCCCATCCGTTTGCAGCTCCAAGGTCACCCCCTGTGCCGCGGCGAGCATCATGACCCCCATGATGCTCTTGGCATTGACACGGCGCTCACCTCGGGTGAGCCACACCTCACACGGGAATGCGCTGGCGAGTTTGGTGAGCTTGGCTGAAGCCCTGGCGTGCAAACCGAGTTTATTGCTGATGGTCGTCTGGGTTTGGATCATGTTGTTTCTTCGATTGGTTTTGAGGAGCGGTGTTGGCCACTTGCATGACGCCTTGCGCACCACCGGCCAAGGCGCGGTTGACCAGCATCTCCAAGCTCTCCTGACAATAGCTCACGGTGCGCAGCAGCATGGGCAAATTAACGCCGGCCACCAGTTTGGCATGCGTTCCAGCCACCAATCGCTGCGCCACATTGGAGGGCGTGGCGCCAAAGATATCGGTGAGGACCAAAAGGCCCTGCCCTGGGGACAAGGAGACCATGATTTGGGCGCTGGACAAGGACTCTTCGGGGGGGGTATTGGGATGCACATCCAGGGCCAGCAAGGAGCCCCCGCAGTCGGGAAAGACGTGCAAGGCGCAAGCTTTGAGAGCATGGGCCAGGGGCGCGTGCGCAATGATCAAGATTTTATTGCTCATGTGGGCTTGTGTTCAAGGCCACCATTATCTCTATTTTGCCGCTCTTGGCGCGAGTGCCAGATGAAAAACAAATAAGCCATGGCGCTCAGACTGGAAAAAACCCCGAAGGCAGCAGGATAGGCCTCTTGCACGCTCCAAGCCCTTGAGGTCAAGAGGTCCACCACCGCACCAAAGAGCCACTGTATGGCAAATACCCCTAAAAAAATCACCAAGTTAAAGGCCGACAACACCCGCCCAGCCCAGCGCGACTCAAAGGCCAGGCCCACCGCGGCTTGGGACAAAGACACGCAAGAACTCGTGATGGCAAACAGCACCCAGGTCCAAACGTTGGAGTCGGCAGAGAAAAAGATCAGAAACAACTGCACGGCCAAGCTCAGCGGGTAGACCCATATGATCACTTGTGAAGCACGCAAACCGCGTTGGCTCAAGATGGGGAAAAACCAACCCCAAGAAAAATAAGAGCACATCAGCGCCAAATTCATGGCAAACAAGCCCCCCGCCGCTTGGCCTGGCAACAAGCCACACACCTTGATCAACCAAGGACCGGCCCAAAGGGTTTGCATGGCGATGAGGCCGCCATAGCCAAAGCAGCCCATGGCCGCATAACCCACAAAAGCCGGGCGCATGCACAGTGCCCAATAGCCTCGCAGGCCCGAGAGCGCTGGATCTTGGGCTTGGGCTTGGGCTGGGCGCACCGTGATTGGGTGGCTGGCTTGACTTGGCGCTGGATGGAGAGCTTGGGCAAGCTGATGCGTTCGCGCGCTCCAAGTGGGGATCAAAATCCACACCAACACCATGGCCAGCACCAAGGCGAGCGTGAGTGCCAAGAACAACACCCGCCAGCCCCAAAATGGCAGCAACCACTGCACAGGCAGGGTCGAGGCCAGCACACCACTGGAGCCCGCGGTGAGCATCCATGAACTCGTTCTCATCTGGATTGCGGCCGGAAACCACCTGCGATAACCGGTCAATGGGGCCATCAAACAAGCACTCAGGCCAATGCCCGTGAGCAAACGCGTCAGCCACAAGGCCTCAAAAGAATGCGCCTGAGAAAAGAATACACAGCCCACACACGCGAGGCTCAAAAACCACAACTCCATGCGTTTGGGCCCCAAGCGATCCAAATAGTAGCCCATGGGAAGCTGCGTCACGGCAAAGCCCAAAAAATAAGCCCCCGCCAACAAGCCCAAATCGGTGGCATGCAGACCAAATTCCGTCACCAATTGCGGCGACAGGGTCGCCGTGATGGCGCGAATGAGGGTGGAAATAAAGTAAGCGTAGGCAAACACCCCAAAAATCACGGCGCTGCGCCTCACGCTTAACTCGGGGCTGTTGGGGCTGTTGGGGCTGCCATGGCTTTCGGGGCTCTCTGGCTTTGGCGGTGGTGTGCTCGATGAGGTGGTCATAAAAAAGGAGGCAGCATGAGACTTGGGGCCCTAAGACACAGGGTCGTTGACAAGGTTGCAGACAAGGTTGTTGATCCGTTTGTTTTGGGGGCGCCTGCAAGTCTTGTCTTTTTGATCAATCCCTGAGTTTAAGCGCCAAACCTGGATTGTCCGAGTCCCCCTCAGGGCAAAGACTCAAAGAAGGTTTGCACGTCTTCGACCTTGAGCGCTTGGCGTGAAGGCGCATAAACCCCGACTTGGTACCACGCGTTGGCCTGCTCACGCCACAACCACTGCGCTTGCTGGCCGGAGGGGTTTTGCGCGCGAATCACTTGGCCCTTGAACCCAGGCGTGGGGTCCAAGGCTTTGGCGTCAACGGCTTGAGTGTTGATGGCGCTTCCCAAGGGCTGGGCTTTAAAAAATGAAGCCAAGCTGGCTTGTTGCCAGGCTTGGGTGACGGCACGCTTTTGACCCTCGCTCAAAGACTCGGTGCTTGGGCCTGAATCGCTGGACCAAGTCATTTTGGCAAAACTGAATTGCTGGTCTTGTGCAGTGCAGGCTTTGAGGCTCAAATGCATGGCAAGTTCTTGGCTTGGGGGTCTGGCTTGTGTTTGAGGTTGTGGTTGGCGCTTTTTGTCCACCACACTCGGCGTTGACCCGTGTGCGTCATCGGGGGGCCACGCTAAAACCAACGTGACCTCACGGCTGGCTTCTTCGGGCTTGCACGGCATGAGGGCTGGAAAATCATCCCCATCAAAGCGCACTTCGCGCCAATTCAATGTGGGTGTACAAGACGCCACCCAGATCGAGACCAGCACGGCACGGCAAAGCCCCGATAACGCTCGCTGACGGGTTTTGACAGTGGCGGACATTGCCTATTACCTTTGCTTCAGAAAAAAGGCGTCCTAGACGAGCCAGGACGCCGGTGTGAGTTTCACCCGAAAGACCTCGTCGTGATCCAATGCCTCTGGCACGAGGGTGAGGTCGAGGGGAAGGGCGAGGGCGAGGGCGTTCGCTCAAGAGACAAGGGCTGTCTTATTTGGCTTTGAAGTTGTCGTGACAGCCCTTGCACGCGCCGCCCACGCCTTTGAAAGCCACCGTTACATCGTCCAATTTACCGGTCTTGACCGCCGCATTGAGCTTCAAGGCTTCAGCAAGAAGTTTGTCTTGTGCGGCTTTGAATTTGGCCTGATCGCTCCAAATTTCTGCTTTGGCTTTGGTCTCGCCTTTGTCGGTGCCTTCGCCAAATGCCGCCCAAGGCAGTTTGGACACGGTGGCAAACACCTCTTCATTTTCTTGCGCGACTTTGGCGTCAAAAGGAACTTTTCCTTGTGCCATGGCCGCAATTCGGCCAAAGTGCGTGCTCATGATGGTCATGGCCGATTGGCGGTATTTGATGGCGTCTTCGGGTTTGGCAAATTGAGCATGTGCGAACACCGCGGAAAATAAAGTGCAAAGGGTGGCTATTTTTGCGATTTTGTGGATCTTCATGGTCGTGTCTTTCTCAAAGGTTATTAAATATCATCCAAATTAGGTTCATGCAGCTTGCAACTGGCCGCATGACTGGCCACTTCAAAATACTCGGTGGCCTGCGGGACCAAGAGGCCTTGTCTTGATCAAGGACTCACCCAATCCTATCCTAGCCGAAAATTCATACCCCCGTGCGGCGGCTTTTTTTCAGACAAGAGCGTCTCAAGCCCCAAGACTGCACAACACACCATGGTGCACCTCTACAATCCAAGGACTGTCCACTTGGGGCCAGCCTTTGTGAAAGAAAATCATGGCTTACCAACGCATCCGTGTCTGGGATCTTCCCACCCGAGTTTTTCACCTGCTGCTCATCTTGGGCATTGCCGGCTCATTGATCACGGTGCTGGCCAGTGATGACCTCATGGTTTGGCATGGCCGATGTGGGCTTTTTTTGCTGAGTTTGCTCGTCTGGCGCCTGATTTGGGGCTTGGTGGGTGGGCATTGGTCCAGGTTTGTGCACTTTATCGAGCATCCCAAAGCCGCGTGGCAAACCTTGCAAAACCATCGCTCGGGTGTGCACGAACCCAGCATTGGCCACAACCCCTTGGGAGCCTGGTCGGTCATCACCATGCTGTGCGTTTTTTTACTTCAAGCTGCCACGGGTCTGTGCAGTGACGATGAGGTGGCGTTTTCGGGTCCCTTGACCGCTTACTTGCCCGCCATTTGGGTGAAGAGGGCCTCGTGGTATCACTCAGAAATTGGACAGCCCTTGATTTGGACTCTCATCGTCCTTCACGTGGCGGTGATTGTGTATTACCGCTGGAAACTCAAGGATGATTTGATCACCCCCATGATCAGTGGCGATAAAAACTGGCCTTCGCCCGAGCACCAAGAGCCCTTGACCCAATCCTTGGATACCTGGGGGCGGCGCACAGGCGCCTTGCTGCTCTTAGGTGCTTTGACTTTGTTGATTTTTTACGTCTTGCCGCTTTAAGCCCCCGGCGTTGAGGTCAGCGCTTGTCTTTTTCGCTCACACGATCAATGACCAACGATCAAGGATCAAGGACCAAGGACCAAGCACCACTGTAAATACAAAAAAGCACAGCTCTGGCTCGAGTGCCCGTGCTGTGCTTGATGGCGAACCGAGGAGCGCTTTAAGCGGCTTTGGCTTGTGCGAGCAAGGTCGCCGCGTCGCTGACTTCAAATTTGCCCGGACCTTCGTTGTTCAAGGTCACCACTTTGCCGTCTTTGACCAGCATGGAGTAGCGGTTGCTCCTCAACCCCAAGCCACGGGCAGTAAGGTCCAGCGTCAAACCGGTGGCCTTGGCAAAGTCTGCACTGCCATCGGCCAAGAAACGCACACGGCCTTTGGCTTGTTGGTTCTCGGCCCAAGCACCCATCACAAAAGCATCGTTGACACTCAAACACCAAATTTCATCCACGCCAGCGGCCTTGAAGTCGTCGTAATGCGACAAAAAACCTGGCACGTGCTTGGCTGAACACGTGGGTGTGAAGGCGCCAGGTACGGCAAACAAGGCGATGGTCTTGCCCGCTGCAGCTTTGCCCACATCGACCGGGTTGGGGCCCAAAGCACATCCGTCTTTTTCTTCGTGAAAGAATTCTGTCAATGCAATGGCTGGCAGTGCGTCTCCGACTTTGATCATGGTTTTTTTCCTTTACGGGTGGTGTTAAAAAATTGTCTTGGTGACAAAAACAGCCTGCATGATAACAAACGGCCCGCAAGCGGGCCGTTGTTGTCAAGATTCAATGCCAAGGCATAGGGTCTTTTTTTAAGCCGTCACAGCCTTTTCAACCAAACGGGTGGCAACCCAGTTTTTGGTTTTAGAGATAGGACGGCTCTCGGTAATTTCGATCACGTCACCGACATGGTATTGACCGTGCTCATCGTGAGCATGGTATTTGCTCGATTTACCCACAATTTTGCCGTACAAAGCGTGCTTGACACGACGTTCGATCAAAACCGTGACGGTTTTGGTTCTTTTGTCGCTCACCACTTTGCCCACCAAGGTGCGTTTGAGAGATTTTTTGGTGTCTGTCATATTCGCCGCCTTTTATGCTTTGGCTTGCTTTTGAGCAAGGATGGTCTTGGCACGCGCAATACTTCTGCGTGTTTGACGAAGTTGTGATGTGTTGCCCAAGTTTTGAGTGGCTTTTTGCATGCGCATACCGAAGTGTGCCTTTTGCAGTTCTTTGACTTCCGCTTCGAGAGCAGGAATGTCTTTGTTTCGGAGTTCAGCAGTGTTCATGGTCATATCTCCCGATCATTGACCCAACAAGCGGGTCACAAAGGTGGTGCGCAGTGGCAACTTGGCCGCAGCCAAACGAAAAGCTTCTCTGGCCAATTCCTCTGGAACACCGACAATCTCGTAGAGCACCTTGCCAGGCTGAATCTCAGCGACATAATACTCAGGATTTCCCTTGCCGTTGCCCATGCGAACTTCAGCAGGTTTTTGAGAAATCGGTTTGTCTGGAAAGACCCGAATCCAAATGCGTCCACCGCGTTTGACGTGACGAGAAATGGCTCGACGAGCCGATTCAATTTGACGCGCCGTTAAGCGTCCACGATCGGTTGACTTTAGGCCAAAATCACCAAATGCAACGGAGTTTCCCCGAGTTGCAATGCCGGTGTTGCGACCTTTTTGTTCTTTGCGATATTTACGGCGTGCTGGTTGCAGCATGCTTATTCTCCTTGACCGTCCGCAGCCGTGCCAGTGGATGCGGGCGCGCTCACCTTGCGGACGCGCTTGACGGTGGTTTTAGGGGCATCAGAGGCTTCAGCGGGTTTATCGCTGCCATCCACCGGTGCGGCATTGGTTCCTGTGGGTCGCTTGTTGGCACCCGTTCTTGCAGGAGGACGATCTCCTGAAGGACGTGCGTCACGGCGCGGCCCACGAGGACGTCTTTCTTCGTCGGACTTTGGCTCTTGGATCTGGGGCGCATCGTTGCGGCCCAAGGTGTCACCCTTGTAGACCCAAACCTTGACGCCAATCACCCCGTAGGTCGTTTTGGCTTCAGAGGTACCGTAGTCAATGTCAGCCCTCAAGGTGTGCAGAGGCACACGGCCTTCACGGTACCACTCGGTGCGAGCAATCTCGATGCCGTTCAAGCGACCGGAAGACATGATCTTGATGCCTTGTGCGCCCAAACGCATGGCGTTTTGCATGGCACGCTTCATTGCACGGCGAAACATGATCCTTTTCTCCAACTGCTGCGTGATGCTGTCGGCAATCAGCTGGGCGTCAATCTCGGGTTTCCTAACCTCTTCAATATTGACCGCCACTGGCACGCCCAAACGGGTGGCCAATTCTTTTTTCAAGTTCTCGATGTCTTCGCCTTTTTTACCGATCACCACACCTGGGCGAGCAGAGAAAATCGTGATTCGGGCGTTCTTGGCAGGACGCTCGATGAGCACTCTGGAGACGGCGGCGTTTTTCAACTTGGCCTTGAGATACTCGCGCACTTTGATGTCTTCAGACAACATGCCCGCAAATTCACGGTTGCTTGCATACCAGCGACTCGCCCAATTGCGGCTCACCGACAAACGGAAACCGGTTGGATGTATTTTTTGTCCCATGTTCTGAGGCCTTTCAGTTGCCAACCGTCACGTACACATGGCACGTGGGTTTGCTGATACGGTTACCACGGCCCTTGGCGCGGGCTGTAAAACGCTTGAGCGTTGCACCTTGCTCAACATAGATGGTCTTGACTTTGAGTTCATCAATGTCGGCACCATCATTGTGTTCAGCATTGGCGATGGCAGACTCGAGTACTTTTTTAACAATACCGGCTGCTTTTTTTTGCGTGAAAGTCAGAATGTTCAATGCGTGATCCACTTTTTTACCGCGGATCAAATCAGCAACCAAACGACCTTTGTCAACTGACAAACGAACGCCACGGAGGACTGCACGTGTTTCCATAGGTCTCTCCTTATTTCTTTTGGACTTTTTTGTCCGCTGGGTGACCCTTGAAGGTGCGGGTCAAAGCAAACTCACCGAGTTTGTGACCGACCATCTGGTCCGTGATGTAAACGGGAACATGTTGCTTGCCGTTGTGCACAGCAATGGTCAGTCCAATGAATTCGGGAAGAATCATCGAACGACGTGACCATGTTTTGATGGGTTTTTTGTCTTTGATCGCGACGGCTTTGTCGACTTTGACCATCAAATGATGGTCAACAAAGGGTCCCTTTTTGAGTGAACGTGTCATTGGCTACCCCTTATTTCTTACGACGTGACACAATCATCACTTGTGTGCGCTTGTTGTTGCGGGTACGGTATCCCTTGGTCATGTTGCCCCATGGATCCACCGGTACACGGCCTTCGCCGGTACGACCTTCACCACCACCGTGGGGATGGTCAACGGGATTCATGGCCACACCGCGAACCGTGGGTCGAATACCCATCCAACGCTTGACACCGGCTTTGCCCAATTGGCGCAAGCTGTGCTCTTCGTTGGCGACTTCACCAATGGTGGCGCGGCATTCGATGTGAATTTTGCGAACTTCGCCTGAGCGCATGCGCACCTGAGCGTAGGTGCCTTCACGCGCGAGCAAAGTCGCAGATGTTCCCGCCGAGCGAGCAATCTGCGCGCCCTTGCCAATTTGCAACTCAATGCAATGGATGGTCGAGCCCACAGGAATATTTCGAATGGGCAGTGTGTTGCCGGCACGAATCGGCGCTTCTGCTCCGCTCATGATGCTTGCACCGACTTCCAAACCACGGGGCGCAATGATGTAGCGACGCTCTCCATCGGCATAACACACGAGTGCAATGTGCGCGGTGCGGTTGGGATCATATTCCACGCGCTCAACTTTGGCGGCAATCCCGTCTTTGTTGCGCTTGAAGTCCACCACACGGTAGTGATGCTTGTGACCGCCACCTTTGTGTCGGGTGGTGATGTGTCCGTTGTTGTTGCGACCGGCTTTTTGGAATTGCGGCTCGAGCAAAGGCGCATAGCCCTCGCCTTTGTGCAAGTGGTCACGCGTCACCTTCACCACGGCGCGTTGCCCTGGTGAGGTGGGTTTCATTTTAATAACAGCCATGATTACGCGGCCTCCCCAGACAAATTGAGCTCTTGACCCGGCATGAGCGTCACATACGCTTTTCTCACATTGTCGCGTCGACCCATGGAGCGGCCAAAGCGCTTGGCCTTGCCCTTGGTGTTCACAACGGAGATGCCCTTGACAGAGACTTTGAACATCAACTCAACAGCAGCCTTGATTTCTGGCTTGGTCGCGTCTTGCAACACCTTGAACGTCACCGCATTGTTTTTTTCTGAAACCATGGTGGCTTTTTCAGAAATAATGGGGGCGACCAAGACTTGCATCAAACGGCCTTCATCAAATTTGTGTGCGCTCATGCGAACATCTCCTTCAATTGATCGATGGCCGCCTTGGTCACCAATACCTTTTTGTAATGCACCAAGGACAAGGGATCGGCATAACGGGGCTCAACCACCAAGACATTGGGCAAGTTGCGTGAAGCCAAGTACAAGTTGTCATCCACTTGGTCAGAGATGACCAAGACCGAATGCAAGTTCATGGCCTTGAATTTCGCGGCCAAGAGTTTGGTTTTGGGGGCCTCCACAGTCAGCGTGTCGACGACGGCCAAACGGCCTTCGCGTGCCAACTGAGAAAAGATGGATGCCATCCCAGCACGGTACATCTTTTTGTTGATTTTTTGCGTGAAATTCTCGTCGGGCATATTGGGAAATATGCGACCGCCTCCACGCCACAAGGGCGAAGACGTCATACCGGCACGAGCGCGACCGGTTCCCTTTTGCTTAAAAGGCTTTTTGGTCGAGTGTTTCACTTGTTCGCGGTCTTTTTGAGCGCGAGTGCCTTGACGGGCATTGGCTTGATACGCCACGACGATTTGGTGAACCAAGTCTTCGTTGTAGGCGCGACCAAAAACAGTCTCAGGCGCGTCAAATTTGGAAGACGCTTGGCCTTGTTCGTTCAAGAGTTCGAGCTGCATCAGTTCGCTCCCTTATCTTTGGCTTTGACAGCGGGTCTAACGGTCACAAATCCACCGGCCGAGCCAGGAACGGCGCCCTTGATCAAGAGCAATTGGCGGGCTTCGTCAATGCGAAACACATCCAAGTTCTGCGTGGTCACGGTGATATCACCCATGTGGCCAGACATGCGCTTGCCAGGGAACACACGACCAGGATCTTGCGCCATGGAGATGGATCCAGGCACATTGTGCGAACGGCTGTTACCGTGTGACGCTCTTTGTGAATGGAAGTTGTGGCGCTTGATGGTTCCGGCAAAACCTTTGCCAATGGAGGTGCCTTGCACATCCACTTTTTGGCCTACAACAAACACATCGGTCACGGGCACCGCAGCACCCGCTGCATATTTGGCAGCAAGTTCTGGTGTGACACGGAATTCTTGAATAATTTCGCCAGCTTCAACGCCTGCCTTGGCAAGGTGTCCGGCAATGGGTTTGGTGACGCGCGAAGCTTTTTTCTCACCAAACGTGACCTGCAAGGCCACATATCCATCATGTTCCTGCGTTTTAACTTGAGACACTCGGTTGTTGGATACGTCCACCACCGTGACAGGCACAGAGTCGCCTTCGTCGGTGAATAGGCGCATCATGCCCACCTTGCGTCCAAGCAAACCCAAACGGGTGCTTTGACTCATTTTTTTCTCCAAAACCCCCACCACAATCACTGCAATTGGCAATTGTGTTTTGTATGTGAGAGACGGTTGATAAATTTCTAGTTTTTACTAGAGCCTTAGATTATAACTCTTTTCCTCACCAAAAAGCAATCTAGGAATCTTTTTGGTCCATGGACCCCGTTTCATGGGGGTCCAAGTGTTTTTTTATTGCAACTTGATCTCGACATCCACGCCGGCTGGCAAATCAAGTTTCATCAAAGCGTCGACGGTTTTGTCGGTGGGATCCACAATGTCCATCAAACGCTGATGGGTGCGAATCTCGAGCTGATCGCGCGATGATTTGTTGACGTGCGGTGAGCGCAAAATATCAAAGCGCTTCATGCGTGTGGGCAAAGGAACGGGGCCCTTCACGATGGCGCCCGTGCGCTTGGCCGTGTCCACAATCTCAGCGGCCGATTGATCGATGAGTTTGTAGTCAAATGCTTTGAGGCGAATGCGGATTTTTTGTTTGGTGGTCATGTTCTTTACTCCAATACCTTGGCAACGACACCGGCTCCCACCGTTTTGCCACCCTCGCGGATCGCAAAGCGCAAGCCCTCTTCCATCGCAATGGGGTGGATCAACTTGACCGTGATCGACACGTTGTCACCAGGCATCACCATCTCTTTGCCTTCTGGCAACTCGATCGCGCCGGTCACG
>CAILYC010000016.1 GCA_903838355.1 uncultured Burkholderiales bacterium
CCTGAGTGCCTGAGTGCCTGAGTGCCTAAAACCCCAATCACAGATCGACTTGTGGCTTAGGGGCGCTTGGCAATGACTTGATCAATCAAGCCATAATCCTTAGATTCGTCGGCGGAGAGGTAATAGTCGCGCTCGGTGTCGCGCTCAATTTTCTCCAATGGCTGGCCTGTTCTATCGGCCAAAATTTTGTTCAACTGCTCGCGCGTTTTGAGGATTTCTCGGGCATGAATCTCAATTTCGGTCGCCTGGCCTTGAGTGCCGCCCAAGGGCTGGTGAATCATGACCTTGGAGTTGGGCAAGGAAAACCGCTTGCCTTTGGTCCCTGCCGTCAACAAAAAGGCGCCCATGCTGGCGGCCATGCCAATGCACAAGGTTGACACATCGGGTTTGATGAAGTTCATGGTGTCAAAAATGGCCATGCCCGCACTCACCGAGCCGCCCGGCGAGTTGATGTAAAAGGAAATGTCCTTGTCAGGATTTTCGCTCTCCAAAAAGAGCAATTGAGCGACCACCAAATTGGCCGTTTGGTCATTGACCGGACCGACCAAAAATATCACCCGCTCTTTGAGGAGACGGGAGTAGATGTCATAAGAACGCTCACCGCGTCCAGACTGCTCAATGACCATGGGTATCATGCCAAGGCCTTGGATGTCTAATGGGTTCATCTGCGTGCTTTCAATTTAAAAAAATAGGGGCTCAGGACTGACCCATGAGTTCTTCAAAGGATACAATTTTTTCTTTGACCTTGACTTGAGAGAGGACAAATTGGGTGACGTTTTCTTCCATCACCAAGGCCTCGACCTCGGCCAAGCGGTCCTTGTCGCTGTAGTACCAACGAGACACTTCCTCGGGCTTCTCGTAACTTGAAGCCAGTCTCTCGATGTGCTCTTTGACTTGTGCAGGTTTGGGATGGAGTGAGTTCACCAGCACAAACTCCGAAACCACCAAGCCCATTCGCACGCGGGACTCGGCCTGGGGGCGAAAGAGGTCTTCAGGGATGGGCGCTTTGTCCGCATCCTTGATACCGCGGGACTTCAAGTCTTCACGGGCGCGCTCGACCATGCGGTCCACCTCGGCTTGGACAATGGACTGGGGCAAATCCAATTGCGCCTTGGCCACCAAGGCCTGGAGCACCAATTGTTTGTTTTTGCCCAGCAAACGGGCTTGGACTTCGCGGCCCAAATTCTTTTCGATGTCTGAGCGCAGTCCCTCAACGGTGGGATCTGTCACGCCCAAGGACTTGACGAAGGCTTCGTTGAGCTCAGGTAAGTTGGCGGCTTCGATCTTTTTGACGGACACCAAAAAATCGGCAGATTTGCCGGCCACATCTTTGCCGTGGTAGTCAGCGGGGAAACTCAAGGGGAAAGTCTTGCTCTCTCCACACTTCATGCCTAGGACCGCATCTTCAAACTCTTTGAGCATTTGACCCTCGCCCACGGCGAATTGGAAATCACTTGCCTTGCCGCCATCAAAGGGCTCACCATCGACCTTGCCCTCAAAATCCACTGTCACGCGGTCACTCATTTGCACGCTCGCGTCCATGGCGCGTTGACCATAGGTGGTGCGTTGTTTCCTTAAAATATCAATGGTTTTGTCAACCGCCTCAGGCGTCACCTCGGCGTGGAACTTTTCCACCTCTTCGCTCGACAAATCCCCGAGCTTGATCTCAGGGTAGACCTCAAAGAGCGCATCAAAGGCCAGCATGCCCTCAATCGCTTCTTCTTTTTCAGTGATTTTGGGCGCGCCAGCGATTCTTAACTGAGCCTCTTGGGTAACTTTGTTGAACGCCTCACCCACCTTGTCGTTCATGACCTCGTACTGCACCGAGTAGCCATAGCGTTGCGCCACAATGTTCATGGGCACTTTGCCTGGACGAAAACCATCAATCTTGACCTTTCTGGCCAACTTTTTAAGCCGAGAGTCGACCTCGTTTTGAATCACGCCCACGGGCAAGGTCAAGGTGACTTTGCGTTCCAATTTTTCCAATGTTTCGATCAAAGCTGTCATAAAAAGTTCTCCGTGAGGCTCTAAGGATCATTCAATTCACCCCCCCCCTTCGGGGTGTGAATGACGCTACAAATAGGGGCAATCAAAAGGCTTGGGGTGGGCGCAATGCCCTGCGTGCGAGGTTTTTCACCCTTCTGTGGTGGAAAAAACATGCGCATCAAGCAAAGTATGTTGCTTCTCGTGGGCAAGCCATGGACTTTTGTCCCCCTAGGCACTCCCATCAAGCTCACACCGAGCTCATGCACCACGCATTCACCCCAAGGGGCTAACCCACCATTCTAACCGAGGTGAGACCCCCTCACCTGGTCCGCCCTGTCGCAGCAAGGAGACAATGGCGGAGTTCCCACAAAACCCGGGCACTTGAGCGCTTTCGCCGTGCAAGACACCAAAGGACGCCCTCACGCTTCAGGCTAGGTAGGCGCCTGAGGGCCTTGGAGCCTTCAAGCTGTTGGGGAAAGTCGAGGATTCAAGCCGGGCGATCACGCGGTCGACTTGGCTTATGGCGTCACGCGGCGCTCAAATTACCCAAATCCTTTAAGGTGTAATTTTTCAAATTCGGCAAGACCGTCAATTGGTCTTGCGCGGACACGCCAAACCAGTTGCCCAAGGTGGCGGCGAGTTGATCCACCGAGAGTTGCGGTAAAAGCCGCCCTTGCCCCACGTCGTCGGGTCCGTTGTTGCCGAGCACGGGGGGGGTGCCCACGAAACTTTGCCCCTTGACGGCTCCCCCGAGCATGAAGTGCATGCTGCCCCAACCGTGGTCTGAGCCGTCGCTGTTGCTGAGCAAGGTGCGGCCAAAGTCTGACGCCGTAAAGGCTGTCACTTGCTTGGCAACGCCGAGGTCCACCGTGGCTTGGTAAAACGCGGACAAAGCGTCACCCACCGTTTGCATAAGACCGGGGTGCACTTTGGCGAGCAAAGTGTGGTTATCAAACCCACCCAGAGACACAAAAAACACCTGGCGCTTGACACTCAAACTCGAGCGCGCGGCAATCAATTTCGCCACCGCTTGGAGCTGATCGCCCAAGCTGTTGGCCAACGGGAAGGTGGTGGTGAGGGCGACCTTGCCAAACGCTTGGCTAATACTGGAGTAGGCACTCAATGAGCGTTGACTCACATTGAGGTATTCATTCTCGAGCAAATGGGTTCTGGGCGTGTTGAGCATGGTTTTGAGGGCAGCCGAAGCACTCGAAGAACCAAACAGAGGTGAATTCACCGCATTCAACGCCACCGCACCGGTGGTGGTGAGTTGGTACTGGAACGCGGTTTGACCCGACAAATAGATGGCATTGCCATTCAAACCAATACAAGTGAAGGCTGAACCACTCGCATTGCTGGCTTGAAACAAATCCCCCATACGCCCGCCCCATCCAGAGCTCGCACCTTCTGGACTCGACGACTGCCAATAAGACTGTTGGTCGTTGTGGGAAAAAAGCTTCGGCGGTAAAGGCACATTGCCACCCGTGTATTGGGCCTTGGTGATGGGCTGCACCAAGCTGCCAATGTTCAAGAGCACGCTCAAGGCCCCCGCATTGAAGCGGGGAATGAGGGCGGCCATCTCAGGCGCCAAGGCATATTGCTGCCCATTGGGCAAGGGCGTCACCGGGTTGAGCACCGTGGGGTCCAAAAAGACCCTGGACACCGCCAAGTTCGCGCGAAAACCTTGGTACAAGTTGTAGCTGCTTGGGTCGTAGGGAATCAAGGTGTTGGCATAGTCGTTCCCGCCATACAAAAAGACACACACCAAGGCCTTGTAGTCGCCGGGGGGCGCGCTGAGTGCGGCCGCCTCCCCCATGCCGGCCAGTGACAAAGCCAAAGGCGCCGCGCTGCGGGCCAAAGACAAAGCCGCCGTGGTCTTTAAAAAGCTCCGCCTGGACTGGTTGTTGTCAGGGGTTTGTATAAAAGGACTCATGCCAAGATCCCTTACTTTTGCACAACGAATTGAGGGCAGGCCAAGACCAGCGTCAAGGCGGCATAAATTCGGTTCATCACCCCGCTGGGGGTGGTGACCGAGATGGTGTCCAAGGCCGTTTTGAAGTTGGCCAACGTCATCGCATCGATCTCTCCACAAGCGAGCAAAACATTGATTTCAGCCAACAAAGCGGTGGAATTGGAGGCCAAGGCTTGCAGCAAGCTGTAGTCGGCCTTCAAGTCGCCCACACCCGTGCCCGCGATGGCCCTTTGCATGAAATTCACATAGGCCGCAACGGTGGTCTCATCCATGATCTGAAGCTCGGGCGCCACCAGTCCCGCACTGGAGATGGCCGAGTTGGGCGGCACATAGCCAGGTCGATAGAAATTAAAGACTGTGGGCGATCTCATGGGGCTTTGGCCCAAGGCGCTGCCAGCGCTTGACAAGTCCCCAATCGCCCAGACGTCAGTGGCAGACGTGGCGTTGAAGGCTCGCGCCCAACTCAAAAACCGTTGGATGGGCTCGCGCACTTTGCCAAAACTGATGTTTTGTTGCGCCAGCGTCAAATCCCGCGCCTCCGGGTCCATCAAGACCGCTTTGATCACGGCTTTCAAGTCCCCTCGCACGGACACGCCGTTGTTGATGAAGACACTGGCCACGCGGTTGATGTAGCCACTGCTGGGGTTGCTTGTGACCAACTTTTGGATCAACTGCCGGCTCACAAATGGCGCTGTATTGGCATGGTTAAAAAGGGTATCGAGGGCAATTTTCAAAGACTGGGCGGCGGCGGTGCCCGCGGGAACGGTGACCCCCAAAAAACTTTTGGCGCCGGTTTCATACTTGCTGCTGACTTGGACCAAAGGGCGCTGCTGGTAGACCGGTCCATAGGGGGTGGTGAGGCCGTGGGTGTCCACGCTCCAGCCGGTAAAGACACGGGCCAAGCCACTCACGTCGCTTTGCGCGTAGGTCTGCTTTGGCAAGCCGCCCTCGAGTTGCAGTGAGCCGTCGTTGTTCAAATTCAACAGCCCAATGGTGAACAACTGCATCAGCTCTCGGGCGTAGTTCTCATCGGGCTCAGAACCCGTGGTCGTGTTGGTCTTGACATTGCCTTGGTAGGTCAAATAGTAAGCCATCGCCGGGGTCATGGTGATTTGTTCAATCAAGGTGCGAAAGTTGCCAAACACATTGGCCTCGAGGACGTCCAAGTAGTTTGCAATGCTGAACTGGCGCCAACTCGCATTGATTCCCAGCACCGAGACCACCCAAATTTCGCTGAAGGCTTGAACTATTTTTTGTCGCAACACATCAGGAGAACTGATGAGTTTTTTCCACACCACATTGTCCATGCCCGTCGTGTTGTTCTCATTGGCCGAGGAGTCGTAACCATTGGCCTGCAACCAACTGAAGTAAGAGGTGCTGGTGGGCAGGGCCAACTGCGCATCGAGCCACTGCGAGATCGTGGTTTGCGACAAAGTGTTGAGGTCGTTGCGGGTGTAACCCAAGGTCGCTTGGCTTAAAAACCGTGCCGCATCATTGGCCGAGGTGAGCGTGCACGCGCCACCACTGACTTGGCAGGCAAATCCTTGGAGTGTGCCCACCAAGGCCAACACGCCGCCGCTCAACGGCCCCAGCACATAGACGTTGCCTAGCGTCGTGCCCGTGACACTCACCCCCAGATAGTTCTGGGTCTCAGGGTAGTAGCGATAGAGATAGACTCCCGTGGTGAGGTTGGTCTTGACGCCTGGGAACAAGGACGGGTACTGCTGCTCGGCCCAGTTCAAGAGGGCGTTGGCATCTGTGCTTGTGCTGGAGGTCGATGCGCTTGAAGCCGTGCTGCTGAGCGCCACTTGAGCAGTGTCGACCCGCAAGGAGGCCCCAAGGGGCAGTACGCTGGCGCCGGATCCCTCAGGCGCGTTGCTGGTCAACAAGCCAAAGCGGTGAACCGCCGTGGACGGGTCTGGCAGGTCTAACCCCGAGACATCGGTTTGGGCACCCCCACAACCCGTGAGGGCGGTGAGTGCCGAGACGCCCGCACCGCTCAACCCAAGGCTGGCCCAATTGACCTCCAAGCCCGACCTGCGCAAATCAGGAGACAAGGCGCTGCCCTCTAAACCAAGTGAAGCACAATCTTTCTGCATGGCTTCGGGATCAGTTTGTTTCATTGAGGTGGTCCTTGCGTGCAAGCATTTTTTTGATGCCTTTTTAACCAAGGCAAGTCGCCGTCTTGCCAAGCTCACTCAGCACTCAGCACTCAGATCCATTCGATGCTTGACTTTTGGTTGACTTGGTTGACTTGGTTGACCGAGTATTGCCTTGAATCAACAAATGGTCAATTCGATTTAAAAGGACTGGTCCATGGGCGTGGCAAAGACCCCACGCCAGCATCTCAACGATGCCGCCCAGTTGACGCATCAAGCCCTGCGACCCATTCCGTGCACGAGCAAACCACTCAGGGCCACAAAAAAAAGGAAAAAAAAGGGGTATTCAAGATAGCAAGCAAGAACGCTGCGTTCGAACGGGTGGTTGTGCGGGGCCAATGTGGAGCCGGTACAAAGCCGGTACAAAGCCGGTAAAAGCCGGTGAGCAAAGAGCGCTAGGGATCGAATGCACTGTGCACAGTGCCCTATGACCTATGCTTGAGAAGAACCCAAAAAAAGAGCAAGACTTCAAGAGTTGGTGCGACTGACTGGACTCGAACCAGCACAGCATTGCTGCCGACAGGACCTAAACCTGTTGCGTCTACCAATTTCGCCACAGTCGCCGACCCTCGAAGGTGCCTATTCTATGTGAAAAAACAGCCGTCAAGGTTCACCCCAAGGTCTGCCCATTCAAAACCCCCGCCCACTTCAAAGGACAGCTCCTCAAGAGCATTTGTAGGGTGGGTTAAGGCCGTGTCCACCAATGGCACAGTGCTTGCAAAATTCAATACGCCGGTGAATTCGTCAAGATCGCGGGTCTTTGAGCCGTGACTTAAGCGTTACGATAGGGGGGTGAAACATTATGAAAATTTTCCAGTGGCCTCTTGGCTATGCCCCCCGCATTTGCGGGCGCCCATCATGGCCATTTACGCCTTTGCACGAACGGGAGACGACTTGGCCGACGAGGGCCAAGCGGATGCCCAGACTCGACTCGAGCAACTGCAGGCTTTGCGCCGCGACCTGCGTTTGTGCACCACCCCAGGCGCACAGTTCCAAGTGCAGTGGGCCTCGGTGTTTCGCAACTTGGCTGAGCAAATCACCCTTCACCACCTGCCGCTAGACCCCTTGCACCATTTGCTCGATGCGTTTGAGCAAGACGTGCGTTACACACAAGAAGACAAGCACTACGAAACACGTGCTGAGCTCTTGGACTATTGCACGCGCTCGGCCAACCCAATCGGGCGACTTCTCATGCATTTGTATGGCATCAACGAGGCCGACTCTTTGTGGAGGAGTGACGCGATCTGCACGGCCTTGCAGCTCATCAACTTTTGGCAAGATCTGAGCGTTGACATCCCGCGCCACAGGCACTATTTACCCCTCGAGAGCAACTTGGAGAGCGAACTCAACTTCGCCCATGCATTGATGATTCAAGGCGCCGCCTTGACCGAGCGCGTTCCCGGTCGCGCCAGCTGGGAGATTGGCATGGTGGTGCAAGGCGGCCTGAGGATCTTGCAAAAATGCCGAGCCGTCGACACGTTGGTCAAGCGCCCTCGACTCAACGCCTGGGATCTTCCACTGCTGCTGCTTCGAAGTGCCTGCATGTCTAGAGCCTAAAAAAAACCGCCCACCAGTGGCACAATCAGGACCATGAGTCCACAACACTACGTACAAGAAAAAGCCGCCTCCTCGGGCAGTTCCTTTTATTACGCCTTTTTGTTCCTCTCAGCCCCCAAACGCGCCACCATCACGGCCTTTTATGCATTTTGTCGCGAGGTCGACGATGTGGTCGACGAAGTGAGCGACCCCTCCATTGCCGCGAGCAAACTCGCTTGGTGGCGCCAAGCCGTCTTGCAGGCCTACCAAGGTCAGCCCGATCACCCAGTCTTGCGCGCCTTGATGCCTTGGGTCGAGGTCTTTGGCATTCGCGCCGAGCACTTGCTGAGCATCATAGAGGGCTGCGAGATGGACCTCACGCAAACACGCTACTTGAGCCGCGCAGATTTGACGCGCTACTGTCATTTGGTGGCCGGTGTCGTGGGCGAGGTGTCGGCCTTGATTTTTGGACAAACGCTTGAGCAAACCACCCGCTACGCCCACACCCTGGGGCAAGCGTTTCAGCTCACCAATATCATCCGAGACGTCGGCGAAGACGCCATGCGAGGCCGCATTTATTTGCCCCTCGATGCGCTGCAAGCCCATGACGTCAAAGTCCACGAGATCTTGGACCGCTTGGACTCACCGCGCTTTCAAGCCCTCATGCAGCAGCAAGCGCAACAAGCCCATGCGCTTTATGAATTGGCGTTTTCTCAACTGCCCGACGCAGACCGACGAGCACAAAAACCCGGCCTCATGATGGCCAGCATTTACCGCACCTTGCTCAGAGAAATCGAGTCCAGTGGATTTCCGGTATTGCACCAACGCGTCTCGCTCACGCCGTTGAGAAAGTTTTGGCTCGCTTGGCGCGTGCAAGCCCTGGGCTGGCTTTGAGGCGTGCGCCCCAATCGCCACTCTTGTGCAAGAGCCCTTCCACCCCCCCTTCCCCACTTCTAGCCTCAGAAAGCCCCGCGTGCCCACCGCCACCAAGCCCAGACTTCACATCGTGGGGGCGGGCTGGGCGGGTCTGAGTGCTGCAGTCCACGCCAGCCTTGCAGGCTGGCAGGTCGAGCTCTATGAAGCGGCCCACCAAGCGGGTGGACGCGCGCGCGCCGCGCAGCACCAGGGACAGACCTATGACAACGGCCAACACCTTTTGATCGGCGCCTACCGTGACACACTGGAACTCTTGAGCACAATTGGAGTGAAGCTCGATGCGGTGTTGGATCGCAGCCCCTTGCACCTGTGCGACGCACGGGGTCAAGGCCTGCGCCTTGGCGACAAAGCGAGTGTTGCTGGGCTTTTGCGTGCCATTGTCCACAATACCCGCTGGAGGGCCCTCGATCGGCTCTCCCTCTTGGGTCTCTTGGCGAGCATTGGCGTTTGGCGTGGTGTGCACCTCACCTGGCGCCGGGTGACGGGGCAATGCTGGGATGTGAGCGTTGCAGCTTTGTGCGCACTCGCGAGCCGCCAAGTGCAACGCGACCTGATCGAGCCCCTGTGCCTGGCCGCCTTGAATGCCCCGCCCTTGGAGGCGAGCGCCGTGGTGTTTGTGCGCGTGCTCGTCGACGCCTTTGCCAACGCCCCTGCGTCTTGTGATTTTTTGCTGCCACGCGTCAATTTGAGCGCTCTCTTGGCCACGCCGGCCACCCAATGGCTCAAGGACCAAGGGGCCAGTCTTCATTGGGGGAGTCGGATTCAATCGCTGGGCGAGCTGCCCAGGAGCGCTGGGGAGCCGGTGATTTTGGCGACCTCGGCCTGGCAAGCCGCCCACCTCACCCAAGACGCTCACCCCGAGTGGTCGGACTGCGCCAAGAATCTACAGCACTACCCCATCGCCACGGTCTATGTGAGCGCTCAAACCGCCCCCAACCGCGGGCCAATCCACGACCCCGTGGTGATGCTCGAGTCCTCTCCAACCGCCCCCGCTCAATTTGCCATTCAAACCCATTTCAAAAGCAAGTTTGCCAGCGGCATGCACGCGCATGAGGGCGACACACCCTTTGGCACGGCAAAAGAGAACATGGCCCAGGCCACCTCCTCCCCGGTTTGGGCCTTTGTCGTGAGCGACAGTCGAGGCCAAGAGCGTGAAGCGCTCATTGAAGGGGTACTGGCTCAAGCCGCGCACGACTTGGGATTGAAAACGCCCAGGCTAGAGGCCTGCTTCATCGAAAAACGCGCCACGTTTGCGCCCCTGGTGGGCCAAAAGCGGCCCCCCATGGAGGTGGCAAAAGACTTGTGGGCCTGTGGTGACTATATTCGTGGACCCTACCCCAGCACGCTGGAAGGGGCGGTGAGATCGGGCAAGGCCGTCATTGATGCCTTGATGCCTTGATGCATTGATAAATTGATAAATTGATACAGCTGTGCCCGATTCGATCAAAGAACCCCAGCACTCAAAACCCTTTGCTGGATCGGGCGTAAGCGTGCCCATCAGGCTCAAAGGTATTGGGCCTTAAACACCGAGCAACTCACACAAAGCCGCCAAGCCCTGAACCCGTGCGGGCTCGGGTGAACTGTGGGGCCACGGCAAGCCTTCCCGGTTGAGCCACAGAGCTTGCATGCCCGCACGCCTGGCCCCCTCAACATCGGTGTGTGCATCGTCCCCCACATGCAAGACCTCGTGGACCTCAAGCCCGAGGGTTTTGGCGGTGTGCAAAAAAATCGCCGGGTCGGGTTTGGCCACGCCAAAACTTTGCGCGCTCACGGCCGAATGAAACAAGGGGCCGATGTCGAGTCTTGCCACATCGGCGTTGCCATTGGACAAAGCGATCAAGGGGTAGGCCTTGGCCAGCCGCTCAAGCGCGGGGCGGGCATCCTCAAAGAGCTCAATGTGTTGGCGAGCCTGAAAAAACACCCCGAAGGCCGCTGCCGCCAAGGCCCTCGGGTAGCCCGCGTGCTCGAGCACGCGCGCCATGAGCTCGGTGCGCATGGCGCTCAGGTCGTGCAAAGCGTGGGCAAACTCGGCTTGGATGGCATCGCGCTGTGATTGCAACCAAATCGCATTTTGATAGACGGGCAAACTGAGCGGCGCGTGCTCAGCCAGCCAGTTCTCCAGCGTGCGCTCGGCATGCGCCAAGGTGGGCGCGATGGGCCACAAGGTATCATCCAAGTCCAAGGATATTGCACGCACTTGGGCACAATCGAGCCCTGAAGATGAGAAAATAGCGCATGGCCCAACAATCACGTTTTTCAAAAGAACCCCTCTTCCGTCACGGACAAGCCCCCAAGACTGCTGTGCTGCTGTGCAATTTGGGGACTCCTGAAGCGCCCGAATCGGGCGCATTGCGGCGCTATTTGGCAGAATTTTTAAGTGACCCCCGGGTCGTTGAAATCCCCAAATGGCTTTGGCTCATTATCTTGCATGGCATCATCTTGCGGGTTCGTCCGGCAAAATCCGCTCAAAAATATGCGGTCATCTGGACCCCCGAGGGCTCACCGCTCAGAGTCTGGACCGAGTCGCAAGCCGATAGGCTTCAAGCGCGCTTTGATGGCGCCCAAGAATCGGTCGTGGTGCGCTACTGCATGCGTTATGGTCAACCCAGTGTGGCCGCGGTCTTGGAGCAGTTGCGCGAACAAGGGGTGACTCGAATCTTGATCCTACCGGCCTATCCCCAGTACTGCGCCGCCACCACCGCGAGTGTCTTTGATGCGGTCTATGCCTGGGCGAAACGCGCCAGGTTTGTACCCGAACTGCGCTTTGTCAACCACTACCATGACGACCCCACGTATATTCAGGCCTTGGCGCAAAAGGTGCGCGCGCACTTGAGCGCGAATCAACAAGCCGCAATGCTCATCATGAGTTTTCATGGGGTGCCCGAGCGCACCTTGCTCCTGGGTGACCCCTACCACTGCGAGTGCCTCAAAACCGCGCGCCTTTTGGCGCAAGCGCTTGGGCTGCAAAAAGACCAATTTCGCGTGACCTTTCAGTCTCGCTTTGGCAAGGCCAAGTGGCTCGAGCCCTACACCGAGCCCACCGTCAGGGCCTTGGCCCGTGACGGCGTCAAGCACATTCAGGTGGTGTGCCCAGGATTCACCAGCGACTGTTTGGAGACCTTGGAGGAAATTGCCATGGAAGTGCGCGATGCTTTCCTAGAAGAGGGCGGAGAACGCTTTGAGTACATCCCTTGCCTCAACAACGACCCGGGTTGGATTGACGCCATGAGCGCGGTCGCGCACCAACATCTACAAGGCTGGGACTTGAGCCACCCCAAGGACGCTGAACTCGCCGCCTCGCGCGCCCAGGCCTTGAGTCTGGGCGCCAAAGACTGACCCGACTCGGGGCAAAGGGCCCTCAGCGCTGGGCTTACTCCAAGTCGTAGCGCTCACCGGTTTTTAACAATGCAGGCGTTTCTATCACCGCATTCAAACCTTCAAAGTCGAGCATTTGGCTTTTGAAGGGCGCCGTGGTTTGGTGGGTTTTTAAGCTCTGGTAGTAGCGCTGCAATGCATGGGTGACGGCGCGCGCCGTGCCGCCTGGAAAAATCACCAATTTGAACCCCAAGTCGGCGAGCTCATGCGCACTTTGAATCGGGGTTTGCCCGCCTTCCACCATATTGACCAAAAGCGGCACGCGACTTGCAAAATGCGCACAAGCCTTGCGCATTTGTGCTTCGTCTTTGAACGCCTCAATGAACAGCGCATCCACACCGCACTCAACATACGCCTGGGCCCGCTCCATGGCCGCCTCAAAGCCCTCGACCGCAATGGCGTCGGTTCTTGCCAAAATCAACGTCTCAGCACTCCTCCTGGCATCCAGGGCAGCCATCAATTTGCCGCGCATGTGGGCCGTGCTCACCAAACTTTTACCCATCAAATGACCACAGCGCTTGGGGAAGGTTTGGTCCTCGAGTTGAACCATGGCAGCACCGGCGCGCTCAAACTCTCGCACCGTTCTTTGGGTGTTGAGGGCATTGCCAAATCCGGTGTCTGCGTCCACGATCACGGGCAAACTCACGCGCTCACAAACGCTCGACAAGGTTTGCGCCACTTCGCTGGCGGTGACCAAGCCCACATCGCTGCGGCCCAAACGGGTGTAAGCAATCGAAGCCCCCGACAAATACAAGGCCTCAAACCCCGCTTGCTCGGCCACCAAGGCACTCAAGGCGTCATAGACACCCGGGGCGAGCAAGACTTCGGGCTGGGCAATTCTCGCTTTGAGGGTGCGGTGTGTCATGAAAAAATCACCTCTATAAAAAAGGAAAAAAGGAAAAAAGGAAAAAGAAACAATTTCTACGCAACTCTTGGACCTACCCACGCCCGAGGGCTTTGGCAACGCTCTGGGCTGCAATGAAGCCGCCTGCCAACGCGCTCAGCAAACCGTTTCCCGACAAATAACCCCAGACCTCTTGGCCCGACACGCCGCGGGCGGCCCCGCCCGCGGCCCACAAATTGGGCAAAGGCTCACCCCTTGCGAGCACCTTGCACTGCGCGTTGATGTCGAGACCGCCTTGGGTGTGAAACAAGGCGCCCGTTACTTTGATGGCATAAAGCGCAGGCACCAAGGGCCTGGACATGGCTGGCAAGCCCCCTGGCGCAGGGCTTTTGGCCGCCAAGGTGCGATCTAAATTCTCTTTTGGGCAACCCACCCATTGGGCCAATTCGCCGACCGACTCAAAGCGCTTGACGCCGCCCAAAGAGACGGCTTCTTTGAATTCCGGAAAACCCATTCCCAGCTCATGAACGCTTTCATCGAAGACGCACCACGCCACGCAGCCTGGCTGCGCGAGCACCCCAACACTCGCTTCGGAGTAGCCTTGGGATTCGTCATGGAACCGCTCGCCGTGCTGGTTGATTTGAATGCCGCCTTGTCCCATCAAGGCCCAAGAGATCAAGAGGCCCAACTCGTTTTGCCAAGACCCGTGGCCCTGGTAGGCCCCCATGTCCAGGTTTGCCACACCCAGCGCCTGAGCCCAGCGCATGGCCGAGCCGTCGTTGCCCACATGACCCGCGTAGACCGCATCCTTCATGGCCGGCAGATACTTTGCCACTAGGTCTGGGGCACCCCCAAAGCCGTTGCAAGCCAACAAAGCCGCATCACACCGCACCCACTCCTGTGAGCCGTCTGGCCGGGCATAGCCCAGACCGACCACACGCCGATCCGGGTCAATGAAGAGTTGCGTGACGTGTGCACTGGTGAGGAGCGTCAAGTCTGCCACTTGGGCTGCATGCACCAAGCGCGCCATCAAGCCCTCGCCCGAGGTCTCGGGCACGGCGTGCATGCGGTGGGTGCTGTGGCCGGGGTATAAAAAATGATCCAACACGCGCCAAACAATCCCATGCTGGGACTCCAAGGCATCGATTGCCTGAGGCACCGCCTGCACATAAGCGTGCACCAAATGCGCGGCCGATTGGCCGTGGCTTTTGTGGAGAATGTCCTGGACAAACTGCGCCTGGCTGTCGACGATACCCTGGCGCGCTTGGCACTGGGTGCCGGCCGCTGGCACAAAACCCGAGGAGAGTGCACTCGAACCCTGAGGGGTGGCATCTCGCTCCAAGAGCACACACTCGAGCCCCAGGTCATGAAGCATCAAAGCCGCCGTGAGCCCACACGCCCCTGCGCCCACCATCACCACCGGGAAATGCGGCGCGTTTTGAAGTTGCCCAACCCCATCGCTTGGATTGGCGAGGTCTCGCGCATCGCGGCCCCACTGGGCCTCATGCGGGACGTGAATCACCACGGGTTTCAATGCAAGGCTCTCCATTCAGAACGCTCCCAATCGTCAAGCCCCGGCAGAAGGGGAATTGTTTGACCCCAATGAAGAAGCCAAAGAAGAAGCCAAAGAAGAAGCCAATGAAGAACCGAATGAAGAACCCAATGGACTCAATTGACCCAGCCATTCGGCACAGCTCATCACCTGCGCCACGCTTGCCATGTCATCCAAGGCCGATTGGTGCTGCGCGGGTGTAAATGCCGCACACCCGTCCGAGAGCACCACGGTGTCATAGTCGCGCACGTGGGCATCTCGCACACTGCTGGCCACCCCACCATTGGTCACGATGCCGCACACCACCAAGGTGTTGACCCCAGCACGCCTCAAGACCCAGTCGAGCTGGGTGTTGAAAAACGCCGAGTAAGCCACCTTTTGCACACAAACATCGACCGTGTCCTTTAACTCCTCCACCACCGATTGGCCCCAAGAGCCCGGGGAGAAGTCGCCTTTTTTTAAAAACCCCCGCTTGGAGAGCAGGTGCGGCGACACCATGGGCTCCCCCGACGCATTGGGCCACAGGGTAAAGAGGGACGCACACACCAAGCCTTGGGCGCGGGTTTTCATGGCCTGGGCCAGCGGTCGCATTCGGGCGGGCAGTGCCGCGGCCTCAACGCTGGTGGTTTTGCCCCGGGCATAGGCCCCATTCGGGTGGAGAAAATCGTTTTGCAAGTCAACGATCAATAAACCGTAGCGCTTGTCTTGATCGGCCAGACTCATGCGGGACTCTCCAGTCTTTTCAAGAGCAAATTGCCCCACTCGTCCACCCTGGCTTCAAAGCCGGGTTCGAGCCAAATGGTCGTGTCGGCTTGCTCGAGCATGGCCGGCCCCACCATGGTGGACCCCACGGGCCACTCGAGCCTTGCACTGCGGGGCACACTGAGCCACTCGCCTTGGTGGAAAATCCGCTCAAGGCCCAACACCTCGGGGGCCGAGACGCTCTTGGGCGCCAAAATCGACAAATCAAATTTGGCGCGCTCGCCCACGCGAGCATAGCGCAAATTGAGGACCCTCACCGCTGGGCCCTTCAAGGTGCGGCCAAACTGAGCGTGGTAGCTGCGCTCAAACGCCTGCTGCAGCCCCTCGCGGGTGAAGTCCTCTTTGTGCAGGGCCACGGCCACGGTGTGGGTTTGGCCTTGGTAGAGCATGTCAAGCACCACGGTCTCGACAATGCGCGTGAAGGCCACACCCGAGGCATCCAAGCGCGCTTGGCACTGGCTGGCCAAACGCGCGACCTTGTCTCTCAAGTCTTCGATATCGAGTTCAGCCAGACCCTTGTTCAAGGTCTGCACCGCATCGTGCTTCATGTCCGAGAGCACGCAACCCAAGGCCGAGGTAACGCCGGGGTAGCGCGGGATCAGGCCCACACTTACGCCCACTTCGCGCATCAAGGCGCACACATGCAGTGCACCACCCCCTCCGAAGGGCATGTAAGCAAAAAGCCTGGGGTCATGGCCTTTTTCAATGGAGACCAATCGAATGGTGCCGGCCATTTTGGCGTTGGCCAAGGTGAGAATGGCTTCCGCTGCTTGGTAGACATCGAGCCCCAAGGGCTTGGCCACGCTTGACTCAACGGACTCGCGCGCCAAGTCCACACTCAGGGGCATTAAGCCCCCACCGCCCAAGGGCCGGTGCGCGGCAATGCGACCCAGCAGCACATTGGCGTCGGTGACCGTCGCTCGTAAATTGCCTCTGCCGTAGCAAGCCGGTCCGGGGTTTGAGCCTGCCGACTCGGGGCCAATTTGCAGCATACCGCTCGCATCCACCCAGGCAATCGAGCCGCCGCCGGCACCGATGGTCTCAATTTGTATCATGGGTGAGCGCACCACCAGACCAAACTCAATGGCGGTTTGCGCGGCCAAGGCCGCTTGACCCTCGGCGACCAAGGACACATCAAAGCTCGTGCCGCCCATGTCGCCGGTGATGACATTGGGATATCCCGCAGCTTTGGCGATTTCGGCGCAGGCGATGACGCCCGCGGCCGGGCCCGAGAGGGCCGTGCGAGCCGGAAACTCCCCGGCCGTCGTGGCCGACATGACCCCTCCATTGCTTTGCACAATCAAGAGTTCACCCCCAAAGCCCTCTTGCTGCAGGGCACGCTCCAAACTTGACAAATAACCGCCCACCACGGGCTGCAAGGCGGCGTTCAAACTGGCGGTCGAGCAACGCTCAAACTCCCGAATTTCAGGCAGGACTTGGGTGGCCGCACTCACATGGGCGTTGGGCCAGAATTCTTCAATGCAGGCTTTGGCGCGCATCTCATTGAGGGGGTTGGCGTAGCCATTGATAAAAAATACACAGATGGCCTCACAGCCTTGTGCCCATAGGATTTGGGCTTGGGCGCGCACTTGCTCGAGGTTGACCTCGGTGTGGATCTCCCCTGAGGCGAGCACCCGCTCGTCGACCTCGAGACGCAAGTCTCTGGGGATGATCGGCACAAAACCGCCCTTGAGTCCCCAGGTTTGCGCACGGTCCCTGCGGCGCATCTCCAGCACATCGCGAAAGCCACGGGTGGTGATGAGCCCGGTTTTGGCAACTTTGCGCTCGAGCAGCGCGTTGGTGGCGACCGTGGTACCGTGCACCAAGGTCGTGATCGAGGAGGCCAAGCCGCTTGGGCTTGCAGCTCGCGCTTGATCCTGCCTTTGAGGATGAAGCGTGTCGTGGACGGCTTGGATGCCGCGCATGAAACCTTCAGCCTCTTGCCCGCGGGTGGACGGCACTTTGATGATGTGGGCTTGGGGGCTCTCGCCCAGGTCCAGCACAAAAAGGTCGGTGAAGGTGCCCCCCACATCGACCCCAACAATGACACCTGAGCCAGCGGTGGGCTTGAGATGAGTGCTCATGCTGCACCGCCTTCATGCGTTGAACGCGGCGCGCTCACGTAGCCCATCGCCTCATCGTGGGCGCGTGCGCCAGGGTCGCGGTCCTCGGGGCGGCCCCAGGCACCGCCACCCGGTGTGGACAAGCGCAAGCGCTCTCCGCGTTTCAATTCAATGCCCCGCATCTTGGCACCCATGGGGGGGATGCACCACTGCTCGCCTTGCTGGTACTCAAAGATGTTTTTCGCGCCGTCCCCGCCCGCGGCAATTCCTTTGGGGCCTGAGCGGGCACGCTCACCAAAGATGAAGGCCTGGGCGGAGGCTTCGAGGAGCTCAATTTCATAGATTGCACCCAGTCCACCACGGTACTGTCCGACACCACCCGAGTCGGGCCTGAGGGCCCACTGGGTGAACATCACCGGGTAGGCGGCTTCTAAAATTTCCAGGGGCGGGATGGTGGCGGTTGAAATCGGCGCGTTGGCGTGACTGAGCCCATCGCCGTGGGCGTGCCCACCGTGGCCGCCACCAAAAAAGCTGAACATCACCCAAGGCACGCGGGGGTTGGCACCCACGCGTTTATGACCGGCGATGGACAAGGCGTTGATGGTGCCATAGGCGTGGGCGACCACGCGCTCGGGGGCGGCTTGGGCCATGGCCGAAAAGATCACATCGATCATGCGCAGAATCGTTTCGGTGTAGCCCCCCACCGGCCTGGGTCGCTCACAACTGATCACCAAACCTGGTGGGATGATGAACTCCACCGCATCCAAAACGCCCGCATTGGCCGGCACATCGGGAAACACATGCTTTAAGGCCACGTAGCACGCGGCCACTGCCGTCGCAAGCGAGATGTTGACCGGTCCAGCGCATTGCAAGGAGGAGCGAGAAAAATCCAAACTCAAACGCTCGCCCTCGATGTGCAAATCAAGCGCAATGCGCAGCGGCTCATCGACCACCCCATCGTTGTCCAACATGTCGTCAAAGCTATACACGCCTGAGGGCAAGGCTTGAATGTGCTCGCGCATCAAAAGAAAGGCCCGCCGCCTGAGCGCGGCAAACGCCTGGAGCACCACACTGGGGGCATGGTCTTGCAGCAAGGCGTCGAGTCGTTTCACACCGAGGTCGAGTGCGGCGAGTTGGGCATTCAAGTCGCCCCAAAGACTGTCGGGCAGTCGGGTGTTGGCGCGCAAAATCGCCAGCACATCCTCTTGCAACTCCCCGTCCTTGATGATGCGCACGGGCGGAATTTGCACCGCCTCTTGCCAACATTCGGTGGCCGCGGGGTTGTAGTTGCCCGGCACCGCGCCGCCCACATCGTGCCAATGTGCGGCCGAGGCCAAGTAACAAAACAAAACCCCGTCCTTGAAGTAAGGCCTCACCAACTTAAAGTCATTGGCATGGGTGCCGCCCTCATAGGGATCATTGAAGAGCCAGGTATCGCCCGGCTGCATGCCACCGCGCTCGCCGGCCACGCGGGCAGCGGCGCGCACCGCAAAGGCCATGACGCCGACAAAAATCGGCAAGCCCGATTTGCCTTGGACCAAGGTGTCGCCACTCTTGGCATCGTACAAGCCGTGACACGCATCGTGGGCTTCGGCAATGATTGGGTTGAAGGCGCTGCGGTAGAGCGTCGCGTCCATCTCATCGGCAATTTGTTCAAGCCTCCCGGCCAAAACGGCCAAGGTCACGGGGTCCAAGGCCGGGGGGGTGGATTGGGAAAGATTGGCAGCACTCATTGAAAAAATCCATCAGAAAACTAAAACAAACAAACAAACAAACACGCAAAAACCAAGCTCGACCAAGCGTCCATCTGAAAGACCGCCACCGCTGTAGCGCGCGGCACACAGGTGTCAGAGCTCTGGAAACGCTTGGATCTCACCCGACTTGATACGGGCCTTGAGCACATTCAGGAGTCCCTTGGCGCGCACCATCTCAAGCAAAAAGTCGGGAATGGGTTTGGTGGGCAACACCTCCCCGCCCGGGCGTTGAACGCCGCTTTCGAGCAACTGCACGCGCTCGCCTTCAAGAATCTCGCTGGCACGCGGGCACGTCAAGAGCAACAAACCCAAATTGAAGGCGTTCCTGTAAAACAAACCGCTAAAGGACGGGGCAATGACGGCCTCAATCCCCAGGTGCACCAAGACACCGGCGGCTTGCTCGCGCGAGGAGCCCACCCCAAAACCCTCCCCCGCCACGATCACGTCGCCCACACTCACGCCTGCGGCAAACTCCGCACGCATGGACTCCAACGTATGCTGGGCCATCACCTCGTAGCCAAACTTCATGTAGGCTCCCGGGGCCAAGGCGTCGGTGTCGACTTGGGCACCCAGCCGCCAAACCCGCGACCCTGGTGCGGCCTCTTGGGAGGGGGTGTTCATGTCAGCACCTCGCGCACATCGGCAATTTGGCCCTTGAGGGCGGCAGCGGCCACGCTGTAAGGTGAGCCCAAATACACCTGCACACTCGCAGGCCCCATGCGGGCTTTGAAGTTGCGCGCGGTGCTTGACATCACCGTCATGCCTTCTTCAAACGTCGCACCGTAGCCCGCACACGCGCCACAACTGTTGGGCAACAATTGTGCCCCAGCATCGATCAAGACCTGCAAGGTGCCTTCCAGGCGTGCCTGCTCTTGGTCGCGCGCGCTCGCGGGCGCCACCATCAACCGAGTTTGGGGGTGCACGCGTTGACCTTTGAGCACGCTCGCGGCGGCCCTCAAGTCCACGAGCTTGGCCCCAGTGCAAGCACCAATATAGGCAATGTCAATGGGCGTGGTGGCGTACTCGGTCACGGCACGGGTGAGCGCAGGCGAATGCGGGGCGGCAATTTGCGGCGCCAAGGTGTTGGCATCAAAGTGATGGATGTGAGCAAAAGATCCTGCATCGCTGTGCCAGTCTCTCCACCCCTGCAGGTCCTCTTGCGGCACCCCAACACCCAGGAGATAGTCCACGGTCACGGGGTCGGCCGCCACCAGTGCCGCTTGGGCGCCCATCTCGGCCCCCATGTTGGAGAGTGTCATGCGCTCTTGCATGGGCAAACCCTGGACCACTTCACCGGTGAATTCAAGCGCTTGGTATTGCCCGCCATTGAGCCCGAGTTGCGCAATCATGTGCAGCATCATGTCTTTGGCACACACGCCACGCGCGAGAACCCCCGTCCAATCGAGGGCAATGGTTTGAGGCACTTCAAGCCAAATCTCACCCGTCACCACCACCCCGAGCATTTCGGTGGCCCCAATGCCAAACATATAGCTGCCAAAGGCGCCCCCCGTGGGCGAGTGGGAGTCGCCTCCCACACAAAACATCCCTGGGCGCAAATGGCCCCGCTCGGGCAACACCACATGGCAAATACCCTCAGAATCGATCACGTGGGGCAAATTCCAGCGCTTGGCCGTCTCGCGCGCGAGCTGCACAATGGCCCGAGACTCTTCGTCCCTGGCCGGCACATAGTGGTCCATCACCAACACCACTTTGTTTTTGTCCCAAATGCCAACACCCAACTCTTTGAGCATGGGCGCCAAACGCCTGGGGCCCGAGGAGTCGTGGAACATGGCCAAGTCGACCTGACAGTTCAAGAGCGAGCCGACCTCGACGTGGGACTGTTGGGCGGCGCGGGCAATCACCTTTTGCGCCAAGGTTTGGGGTCTGATTGGGTGCGAACTTGAGGCCCCTGAATGGAGAGCGTTCATCATTCTGGTTTGGCTCCCGAGAATTTCACGACTTCGCGCCAACGCGCAATGTCTTTTTCCAGAAATTGGGCAAATTCAGCCGAACTGTTGGCCACCGCACTCGCCCCTTCGGCCTCAATGCGCTGCTTGACCTCGGGGGTGAGAATTGCAGCCCTCGCGCCCGACTCCAATCGGGCCATGAGATCAGGGGGGATTTTGGCAGGACCAAAGAGCCCAAACCAAGCACTCGATTCAAAACCGGGCAAGGTCTCGGCCATGCTCGGCACTTGGGGGAAGGCGGGCAAGCGCTTGGGGCTCGTGACCCCCAAGGCTTTGAGTTTACCCACCGCCAAGTACTGCTGCGCGTTGCCAATATTGGCAAACATCAACTCCACTTGACCGGCCAGCACATCTTGGATGGCCGGTGCCGTGCCGCGGTAGGGCACATTCACGATCTGGACACCCGCCTTTAGCTTGAAGGCGTCGCCAGCCAAATGCAGCGATGACCCCAAAGCACCAATGGCGAAATTCAATTTGCCCGGTTGCGCCTTGGCCAAGGCAATGAGCTCGGGCAAGGTGTTGGCCGCCAAGGAGGGGTGGGCCACCAGGATCGAGGGGGAGGTTGAGACCATGGTGATGGGGGTGAAGTCCTTGATCGGATCAAAGGGCAGGTGAGGATACAGCGACGCATTGATGGCGTGCGAGGTAAAACTCATGAGGAGGGTGAGCCCATCGGGTGCCGCACGCGCGACCGCTTCGGCCGCCACATTGCCTCCGGCACCGGTGCGGTTTTCCACAAGAACCACCCGCTGCCACTGCTGCGTGAGGGCTTGCGCCAAGCTGCGGGCCATGGTGTCGGTGGTCCCCCCGGCGGGCGCGCCCACCAAGATGCGCACGGGCGCGGGCGTGTTTTGCGCGCAAAGTGGGGTCACCACCAAGCCTAGACCCACGCCTAGACCCACACCCAAACCCAAGGCCCACACCCAAGCACCGACGTGCTGAACGGTCCTCCCAAGACAGGTCTGCCCCCACCCTTGGGGGACGTCGGTTTGGCGTTGATTCATGGCAATGGCCTCCTTGGCATCAATGTGTTGTGGGTTCACGCACCCAAATAGGCTTTTCGCATCACGTCGCTTGCGAGCAAATCGCTGGGTGTGCCTTCAAATCGGATGTCCCCATTCTCGAGCACATAGGCGCGCTGAGCGATGTCCAAGGACTGCCCCACGTTTTGCTCGACGAGCAAAATGCTCAGGCCCTCGTCTTTGAGTTGCACGATCAAGTCAAACATCTCTTGCACGAGCTTGGGCGAGAGGCCCAGGGACGGTTCATCCAAAATCAAAAGTTTGGGCGCCGCCATGAGGCCTCTGCCAATGGCCAGCATTTGCTGCTCTCCCCCACTCAAGGTGCCGGCCATTTGGGCGAGCCGCTCTGACAGGCGTGGAAAGGTCTTCAAGACTCTCGAGAGCAAGTCCTCGCGGTGCGCCTTGGGCTGGGTGTAGGCGCCGAGTTGGAGGTTTTCTAACACATTCATGTTGGGGAAAATTTTTCTCCCCTCCGGGACTTGAATCAAACCCGCGCGCACGATCTCGCCGTAGTGCGCGCGAGTGAGGTCTTGCCCATTGAAGAGCACCTGACCCGCACTGGCCCGCACGAGCCCGCACAGGGTGTGGTTGAGCGTGGTCTTGCCCGCACCGTTGCTGCCCAAGAGCGCCACCAATTCCCCCGCCTTCAGCGTCAAGTTCACGTCGCGCAAAATCTGCACAGAGCCGTAACCCGAGGACAAGGCGCTCACGCGCAGCAACTCGCTCATGCGCTCACCTCTTTGTCTTGCTGTTGTTGCAACTGCTGATCTTGTACTTTGCGCAGTTTTGCCGCCCCCGCCACCCCAAAGTAGGCCTCGATCACGCCGGCGTCAAGGCTGAGCAACTGGGTCGGACCCGCAAAAATCAATTCCCCTTGAGACAGCACCCACACATGCTGCGCCAAATTCATGACCGCTTGCATCACGTGTTCAATCATCAAGACACTCACTCCAGTCGCCACAATGCCGCGAATCACAGGCAGCATCTCGGCGATCTCCTGGGGGTTCAATCCAGCCAGCACTTCATCGAGCAGCAGCAAGGACGGACGCGTGGACAAACCTCGGGCCAATTCCAGACGCTTTCGAGCGGCCACGGTGAGCTCACGAGCGGGTTGATCCAACAGACTCGCCAGTCCCACTTGTGCGGCCACATCGCTCGCATAGGCCAAGGCGTCGCTGCGCGAGTTCAAATGCAAGTGCGCACCTACTGCGATGTTCTCTCTCACCGTCTGGTTGGCAAAGGGCTGCACAATTTGAAAGGTCCGGGTGAGGCCGAGCTTGGCACACTCGTGGGCGGGCAGTCCCGTGATGTCTCGCCCCTTGAAGAGCACCTGACCTTGGTCGGGCTTTAAAAAACCCGACATCAATGAAAACACGGTGGTCTTGCCCGCTCCATTGGGGCCGATCAGGGCACTGAGCGTGTTCTTGGGGACCGCAAGGCTCAAGCCCTGCACGGCCTTCAAGCCGCCAAATGAGCGCGATACGGCGCGGAGTTCAAGCAGCATCGCCGTCTCCTCTGGGTTGGGTGGTGGGCTCGCCAGAGGTGGACCATTCACCTGGGTCTGTGGCTGGATTGGTGGTCTTGGCAGCGGACAACGAGCTTCGAGCGGTTTTGCTCTTGGCTTTCCAGCGGTCAATGATCCCCACCAGACCTCGGGGCAAGAACACCATGATGAGGATCAACAACGTGCCGTAGATCACCAAATTGATGCCGGGCAACTCACCAAACAAATTGCGCGTGAGCTCGGCCAAGAGCTCCAAGGCCATCGCCCCCACCACCGGCCCCCACAAGGTCCCCATTCCCCCGACAATGGCGCCCACCAAGGCCGCAATAGAGGTGTGGGAGCCGTAGACCAAATTGGGGTCGATGTATTGGAAGACCTGCAAATAAAACGCGCCGCCCGCCCCCATCAACGCCGCCGACAACACTGTGGCCCAGCACTTGACGGCAAAAGGGTTCACCCCGAGCGCTCGGGCCGCATCCTCGTTGTCGCGCACCGCTTGCAAATAGGCGCCAAAGCGCGAGTGGCGCAAATAAGCCGTGATCAAAAGAGCCAGCACCACCCAAGACAAGACCAACCAGACGTAGCCCGCACGCGAGGAAAACTGCATATTGGTGAAGGACTCCGAGAGCGGCAGCATCAAGCCCACCCCACCGCCGGTGAAGCTCGCGCTCAGCGCAAGAATGCGAAACACTTCTGCAAAGGCCAAGGTCACCAAAGCGAAATAAGATCCCTTGAGCCCATAGCGAAACGACACCCCGGCCAAACCCGCCCCCAAAAGGGCCGACAGCAGCACGGCACCCCCCAGGGCCACCCAGGGATTGAGGCCCGCATTGAGTTGCAACAAAGCCTGGGCATAGGCGCCGGTGCCAAAAAAGACCGCATGGCCAAACGAGAACTGTCCACCAAAGCCGCCCAAGACATTCCAAGCCTGCGACAGCAACGTGGCAAAAAGGGCCATCATGAGCCAGTTGAGCAGCACGCCCGAGTGCGAAAAAACCGGCACCAAGCCCACCAAAACGGCAAAAAGGAGGATGGAGCGCAGGTCCTTCACGGCTTTGCCCCAAAGAGTCCTTGGGGCCTAAAGAGGAGCACCACAATGAAGATCAAGAAAATCCCCACCTGCCCCAAAGAGTCGCCCAAAAAGAGTCCCCCAACCGACTCGACCACCCCCACGAGCAATCCGCCCACCCAGGCCCCCAAAAAGCTTCCCATGCCCCCAAGGACCACGATGGTAAAGGCCACCAGCACAAAGCCGTTGCCCACCGTTGGGTTCACATAAAAGGAGGGCAACAAAAAGGCGGCAGCAGCACCGAGACTTGCCATGCCAATGCCAAAACTCATGGCGTAAACATGCTCGACATGGATGCCCATCAAACGGGCCCCCTGCTTTTCTTTGGCGACCGCGCGGATGGCGCGACCCAAATCGGTCTTTTGAATCAACAGCACCAAAAGGGCCGAGACCACCATGGCGCCGACAAAGGCGATCACCTTGGCGCGGGCCAATACACACCCGAACAGCATCACCGTGCTCAAGGTGTAGTCGCTGTCAATGCTTCGGGTGTCGGAGTGAAAAAAGATCAAGGCCAAGTTCTCCATCACGATGGAGACCCCAAGCGTCACGAGCAAAATGTTTTCATCTCGCTCGTGGCTTGCGCGCTCAATGACAAAACGCTGCAAGGCGTAGCCAAAGACGAACATGCCTGGGACCACAATGACCATGCTAGCATAGGGATCGAGTCCAAAAAACTGGTTCAATCCATAGACCGCAAAAAGCGCCATCATGAGGGCCGCGCCGTGGGCGAAATTGATGATGTGCAGCACCCCGTAAATCAGCGTGAGTCCCAGCGCGATGAGGGTATAGACCGCGCCCATGGTGAGCCCATTCAAGACGCTTGACAATACAATATTCAGATCAAACAAGGATCGCCACCTTTAACCAATCAAGCACTGGGGGTGGGCCCAGATGAGACAGCGGCTCAACCAACTGCCCAATACACAACACCCCAACACACACAGGAGGGACTCCAATCGCCCTCCAACCGCCCTGAACTCATGCTCAATTCACCCTGAGCACCTTAGGCGTGCAATGGGAAAACCGCCTCCACCTCACGGTACTCGCGTGGCACGATCACTTTGATGTCGCCCTTGAAGACCTGGGTCATCAAAGGCTGTGCCCCGGTGTTTTGGCCATTGACGAATTGCGTCGCGCCATAGGGCATGATGTGACCCGAGAACTGGCTCTTGCCCAAGGCGTCGATGATGGCCGCGCGGTCGGTGGACTTGGCGTTTTCCAAAGCGTCGGCCAACAGCGTCATGGCGGTGTAGGTCATGAAAAGCTCATAGCTAAAGAAGAGCCCCTTGGCCTCGGCACGTTTTTTTAACGCCTGGGCTTTTTTGTCCTTTGGGTTGAACCAATGGTTGCAGTCAATGATGCCATTGGCCGCTTCTGGATACTCTTTGACGAATTTATAACTCGAGGCAGCGCCCCCCAAGACCGAATAGATCGCTTTGGGCACAACGTGCTGCTGCTGCATGGTGCGCACCAAGAGCGCGTACTCGTTGTAGTAATTGGCGGGGATCACGATATCGGGGTTGATTTGCTTCATGCGAAGCACAATGTTGTTGAAGTCGCGACTGGGGTTGGGGTGCTTCAAAATTTCTTTGATCTCGTAGCCGTAACCGGGCAACTCTTTGGAGAGCAAATTGGCCGTGCCCGTGCCAAACAAGGACTCCTCGTGGATGATCATGACGGTTTTTGCGGGCTTGCCAGCGGCCACATTCAAGACGTGCAAATTGGCGACGGCCACTTCGGCACATTTTTTGTAGCCCGGCCCAAAGCGGAAGGTATTTTTAAGACCACGCTCGACAATTTGATCGGCAACACCCACATCCACTACGTGGGGCAGGTTGTATTTGGCCGCCGTTTGGGTGGTGGCCAAACAAATGGCCGAGGCAAACGCCCCCACCACGGCACACACACCGGCTTCGTTCATTTTCTCGACCTCGGCCGAACCCCCTTGCGGAGTAGACTGGGCGTCGCCCAAGAGGGGCTCGATCTTGGCGCCGCCCAAGGACTTGATGCCACCGGCCAAGTTGATGTCCTCTATGGCCATTAAGGCGCCCTCGCGGCATTGCTGTCCAGAATAGGCCAAGGCACCCGTGACGGGATGGATCACCCCCACTTTGACAGTTTTGGCTTGAGCCCCACCGACCAAGGGGAAGGCCAAGGTGGATGCGGCCAGAACAGTTTGAGAGATGAATTCGCGACGTGTATTCATGGGTGTACTCCTGATTTTTTAATCTTGAAAAGCATGACGAGCAATATCGAGCCCAATTCGACCCTAGAGCCTTAGTTTATCCGACAACTTTAGCCACGGGCGGATGGATAGGCCATGAACGCCCTTATTTCGCACTGCTATGATTCAAGACATTCTTTGACTGCCTACTGCCCACCATGCCTGCTTTGTTGAGCCCTCGTTACTTTACTTTGCCGGGCTGGGCCTTGCTCACCACCCCCTTTTGGGCCGGGGCCTTGCTGGCCACCCACTTGTGGGCACAAACACCCGTTGCAGCTCAAAACTCCACATCAATTCCTCCACCGAGCAATGCACTTGGCGGCGCAACTTTATCCGCCCCATACCCCTCCAAACCCATCAAAGTGGTGGTGCCCTTCACCCCTGGGGGTGTCACCGATTTGCTGGGAAGAGACATTGCACAGCGACTGTCAGCTCGTTTTGGCCAAGCCGTGCTGGTGGACAACCGAGCCGGGGCCAATGGCAATATTGGCGCGGATTTTGTGGCGAAATCCAAAGGCGACGGCTACACCTTGCTCGTCACCGCGGCCAACATCGCCATCTCTGAGGCTGCGCAAAAAAAATTGCCCTACCGCCTCTTTGAAGACCTCACCCCCATCACCTTGCTGGCCAAAGGCCCTTACATCTTGGTGACACCAGCCCACCACAAAACCTACACGAGCAGCACGTTGGCCGAATTGATCTCCAAAGCGCGAACCAATCCCTCGGCCCTTGCCATGGCGAGCTCGGGAACGGGCAGCGCCGGACACCTCTCGGGGGAACTCTTGCAAGTCGCTGCGGGGATTGAACTCACCCACATACCCTACAAGGGGCAATCAGAAGCGATGGCGGACATATTGGGCGGACAGTCAAGCGCTTTGTTTTTTGCCACTGTCGCCGTCGTCTCCCCCCACATGAACGACGGGCGCCTTCACATCTTGGCCGTCACCACCAAAACCCGATCGAACTTGCTGCCCCAAATTCCCAGCATCAGCGAGCTCGGTTTCCCAGGCTTTGATGTGAGCACATGGCACGGGCTTTTTGCGCCGGCGGGAACCCCAAGAGAGATTGTTGAAAAAATCAATACCGAGATGGTGAGTTTTTTAAACAGCCGCGAGATCCAACAAAAATACACCCAGCAAGGGCTTCAAATTAGCACCACCCGGGTCGAGGAATTCAAAGAGTTTTTGCACACCGAAGTCAACCAATATGAAAAAGTGATCAAAAGTGCCCATCTGCAAATTGAATGACTCCCTGGGCTATAAAAGTGCGCTGAGCTTTCTTTCAACCCCTCTTTGAACGACCCACCCCCATGAACCCCACCTTTCGTCTAGAAACCATCAAGGATCAAACCGTGCACTTTGATTGGTGCGACTACACACCGCCTTGGAACACACCCAAGCCCGAGGTTTGTTTTTTGTACCATGGCTACGCGCGCAACATGGCGTTTTGGCAGCCCTGGGTGCCGCTCTTGGCCAATGAATACCGCGTTCTTCGCATGGACCAACGCGGTTGCGGACTGACAACCCAACCCTCCAAAGACTACATCTACACCTTTGATGCACTGGTCAAGGACGCCATCGATTTGATGGACCACCTCGAGATTGAGCGCGTGCATTGGGTGGGCGAGTCTTCAGGAGGGATTGTCGGCTTGGCCTTGGCCCTGGCACACCCCAAGCGACTGCACTCCCTCACGCTTTGCGACACACCCTTCAAGCGCCCGAGCCACATCCACTCGACTTATACACTGGGAGAAGTTGACCGCGCCGCAGCGTTTGCCAAGCATGGGGTGGGCGAGTGGTGCCGGCAAACCCTCTCGTTTCGCTTGGACACTGAACGTGCCAGTCCCGCGCTTTGCGAGTGGTACATCGCGCAAATGGACGCGGTGCCGGTGCACATTGCCAACAGTCTTGAGAAGATGATAGGCAGTGGGGATCTCTGGCCGCACCTGCCTGAAATCAAGGTACCCACCCTGATTTTGGCAGGCGCTGACAGTCCCATTGCCCAGGCTCCCCAAATGAAAGCCATGCAAGCTCACATGCCCAGCGCCAAGCTTGTCTCCTTGGAGGGCTATCAACACGGCGTCAATTTGCTTGCCCCCAAGCGTTGTGTCGAGGAGATGAGACAATTCATCCATGGGCTTCACGCTTGAGGCCGTAAAGGAGGGAATCGGCTTACTGAACGCCCCATCGCCCGACCTGCAGTATTGGCGAAAGTCTCAGTCTCAGTCTCAGTCTCAGGCTCAGGCTCAGGCTCAGGCTCAGGCTCAGGCTCAGGCTCAGGCTCAGGCTCAATCCGCGAACCTCCAACGGATGAATTCTGTGCAGACAAGGCGCCTTGCCAAAACTCGTCTGCGCAGTGAATCTTTAAAATGATTTGTAAAGCAACAATGAAATACGTCAATAGCAATTCTAAAGATTTCTTTTTTTGTTCTTTAGGACGATTCTTTACATTGTCAAGACTTCAGTTGATCTAGGCTCCACCGATTCCTTGTGTGTCAAAGAGGCATTCTTCGCTTCTTTCATATCAACACAAGGAGTACTTTATGGGAATGAAAATGTCAGGCGCATCCGCTTCAGTAAGCTCGATGGGCGCCTCCAGTACACAATGGCAACAAAGCAAACAAAGCATGAAGTCTTTGTTCAGCGACATCAAGTCGGGCAATTTGGATGCCGCCAAAAAAGATTATGCTGCACTCGCGGCCAATGGCAAAACCATATACCCCAACAGCCCCTTGGGCCAAATCGGCGCAGCACTCACCCAAGGCAATATGGCCCAAGCCCAACAAGTGGCCCAGTCCATGCATCAGCACCATGGTGCGGGTGGTGCCAGCAGTGCAAGCTCTGCGGTCTCTAGCGCTGCGCCAGCAACGGCCAACCCCTTGAGCGCTTTGTTAAGCTCTGGCAACTCGACATTGAGCATGCTCAAAGGCTTGGGCAATCAAGTTGACACCACTGCCTAATAGGTCAATCAAGCCCTAAGCGTTGGGCGTTGGGCGTTGGGCGTTGGGCGTTGGGCGTTGGGCGTTGGGCTTTGGGCTTTGGGCTTTGGGCGTTGGGCTTTGAGCACCAGCGCATTGAGCCCCGCATTTCAAGTCTTGCTTGGGATGCGGAAAAATACTCCCCCCCTGTTTGAACGGTTCTGGGCTATTGCCGCTTTCAAGCGGCGGGCCCCTTGATGGCAATACTTTGCCTCTTGAACGGCCAATTTAAGCCCCCCCCACACTTTGTTGCCATGGCTTGGGGGTCATAGAGCAACAAGCAGGCTTTGACCAGGCGAAGGGTTGAAGCCCGCGCCCAATCCCATTGCGATCGAATCGCCTCGCTCTTGACTGGCTCTTGACTGGCAATGGACTGGCAATCGACTGGCAATCGACTGGCAAAGGGCAGGCAATGTTCACGCTTGCCGATCCGTAAAAAAACCCTGAGACCATCTTTACTTGGCTCCACCCTTCTCATGGCATGGGCATTGCTTATAGAGCTTTATCGGTAGGTTCTTGAGAGCCCACCCTCATTGATTGGGAGACTCAAATGGGTATGCGCGTCGGTTCATCCAACAACACCTGGGCAGCACAGTCCAACACCAGCACAGCGGCCACACAGCAACGCCAACAAAGCTCGCAAGCCCTGTTGACCAGTTTAAGTGCCGGCGACCTCGCGGGCGCTCAAAGCGCTTACGCCACCCTCACGAGTGCAGGCTCCAATGGCCAAGCAGGAACGGGCAAAATTGCCAACCCCAACTCACCCATTTCACAAATTGGCGCAGCCCTTCACAGTGGGGACCTAAAGAGCGCTCAAGCGATTGCCGTCGCTTTGCAAGCCAAGAACGGCAATCATGCCCACGGCGCCAAAGCCTTTAGCACTTCCAGCGCCGCCAATGCCACCTCACCGCTCAACAGCTTGACGACTTTACTCACGGGCTCGAGCAACAATTCTGCATCTAGCCTGCAGCAAGCCATTCGTGCGAGCACCAGCGCAAATTTATCCCAATCCTCGTCCAGCGCTTCCTCGATTCTGGGGTTGGGTGGAAACATCAACACCACCGCCTGAGGATTAGCCCCTTGAATTTGATGCTGTTCAGGCCCATCACCAACCCATTTTGAGAAATTTAATGTCCCCTTTGTTAAAAATTCAGCCCATGCGTCACTTTCAATTCGCCATGGCATTCATAGCCCTTGTGGGTTGCACGCTAAGCCTTGAAGCTCAATCGCAAAGTACAGCGTTCTACCCGAGCAAGCCCATCCACTTGGTGGTGCCATTCCCACCTGGCGGTGCACTCGACATTGTGGCCAGAACCATTGCCAAGCCATTGGGCATGGCCATGGGCCAACCCGTTGTCATTGACAACAAGGCCGGCGCCGATGGCGCCATTGCAGCAGACTACGTTGCAAAGTCTCAACCAGACGGCTACACCCTCTTCATGGCCACCTATGGTGCGATGTCGGCGCTGCCTTATTTGCACAAAAGCCTGCCCTACAACGTGCTCAGTGACTTCACACCGATCAGCAGCACGGGCAAGTTTGCCTTCTTTTTGTTCGCCCACCCCAGCATTCCCTCCAAGGACTTGAACGAGCTCATTGCCTTCATCCATGCCCACCCCGATGAGGTCAACTATGGGTCGGGCAATGTTGGCGGTGTAGTTGGCACGGCCGAACTCGCCCAACTCAATCACCTCAAAATGGTCCACGTCCCTTACAAAGGCGAAGTGCCCGCGATGAATGACTTTTTGGCCGGACGTGTCCAGTTGATGCTTGGCACACCCGCCAATGCACTGGACTTTGTGAAAGAGGGAAAACTCAACGCCGTGGTGACTTTTTTAGACAAACGCAGCCCCTTGTTGCCGCAAACACCCACCATGCATGAGCTTGGCTACGCCAATTTGACCATCACACCATGGTCGGGCATTTTTGGACCCGCAAAACTCTCACCCGTCATTGCTGCTCGCTTGTCACTGGCCGTCAACGACGCCATGAGGGGCGAAGAGGTCCAAGCGGAATTTGCCAAGCAAGCCTTTGAATCCAAAGGTTCTACCCCAGCCGAGCTGGGCCTCTATGTCAAAGACCAACTCCAGAATTGGGGCCACTCGATCGAACTCGCGGGCCTGTTGACCAAGTGAACCTACAGACATCAAACAAAATTTAACCCTCTTGCCTTTCAACACTTCTCGAAGGACCCAACATGTCTCACCTTCTGATCATCGACTTACCCGGCGGCAACGATGTCGACTTGCTCACTTGCGCCATCCAAAGAGGTGACCGCTTCACCTTTCTCACGAGCGACTTGAGCGTCTACCGCTGCGACCCACGGGTGTGGTCTTGGGTGGAGCGAGCCGACCATCTGGTGGAGTCCACAAGTTTTGAGGCCCACACACTCGACCCGCTGGTGATGCGCCTCAACGACGAGGACCCCTTTGATGCCTTGCTCTGCCTCATTGACATTCGACTCATTGAAGCTTCCCGTTTGGCCGCTGCCTTGGGACTGCCGTTTTTAAATCCCCAAGCTGTGGCAACGCTGCGCGACAAATTCAGTGTTCGCAAACGACTGCAAGAAAAAGGCATCAAACAGGCCCCTTTCGCTATGGCGAAAAACAACTTAGAACTTCAAGACGCCGTGAATGCGATGGGTTTGCCCGTCATCATCAAGCCCAGCGATGGCTATGGTTCACAAAACATTTTCCTGCTGCAAAACGAATGGGATTTGGAAGACCCCATCACGCCCTTGAATGACATGCTGCCTTTGATGAGCGACTACGGTCTTGGGGTGGTCTCCAATGACCGCATGCTCGTGGAGCGTTACATCCGCGGACCGGTGTTGGGCTGCGATGTCTTCACCTTGAATGGCGTTCACCAATTGCTTGGCGTGCATGAGAAACAATATTTTGACGAGCCTTCTTTTGCCATTCGTGGCGGATGCTTCAATCCCAATCTAGGTCAATACAAGGAACTCGAGCGCACCGTTTTTGCTTGGCTTGATGCGGTGGACTTTAATGTTGGCGCGTCTCACATTGAAATTGTCTGCACCGACGAGGGCTACCATCTGATCGAAATCAACGCCAGACTGGTGGGTGCTAAGCTCTCTCGCCTCATGTCATACTCATTGGGTTTCAGCGTGATGAGCGCCCTCATTGATTTGCATTTGGGTCAAAGAATGCGGCCCTTGGCTCATCCCTTGACAGCAAAAGACACCCGAGTGCATGCGCCCTTCATCAACCACCCCACCCCACAATTCAGTGTTTCTCGCTGGATCACAGCAGATGCCAAGTCGGTGGGCTTGTTGAACCGTGTCATTCAACCCAAGCTTCCAATTCCAGGCGTGAAAAGTGTGGAAATTCTTAAAAAACGCGGCGACTGGATTCGTCCTCCCATGGAAAATGCCGACCGCATTGGGTTTGTGATGAGCACCGCCATCAACAAATTGGACGCCGAGCAATCCGCCGAGCAGTATGTGTCGTTGTGCACTTGTGTGGCGATGTCGCCTCCCGATTTGTCCGGACCGATGCCAAGGCATGACGTTACCCACTCGACCACTTCGAGTCCCATGGCCCAGATCGCAACGTCCACGTTTGGCAACACACTATTAACGCAGAGCAAATGGCCTGAAAGCACAAGCATCCCCTCCATTTCGATTTCAGCCACTGCAGCACAAAGCAAAAAAAAGAAAGATACCGTTTGATGCTTGTTTGAATATCTTTTGACATGCCCGTGGTTCTTGGGCATGGGCTGTGAAAGATACCCAATGGAGGGTGCCCAATGGAGGGCGCCACGAATGCGAGACATTTTGATTTAAACTGGCCATCATCTTGTTTGGAATGATGCCCAGATGCCTGTCTCTTCTCGAACTGTTTTGACCCCCTCCCAACAGCCTGCACCCCATGAGGCCGTGGGTGTTAAATTCGCCGCCATGGCGGGGACTGGGGAAATCAGGCTCGAATCTCATCATCACTCGCCGGAGCAACTCAAGGGCATTGCTGAGCAATGCGTGCTTGAAGTCAAGCGCATTGAAAAAAAATATTCCCGCTACGACCCAAGCAGCATCGTGAGTCGCATCAATGCAGCCAGTGGCCAAGAGTCCGTTGGCGTGGACGCAGAGACCCAAACCCTCTTGGATTACGCTCAAACCCTGTTTGAGAGCAGCTCGGGGCTTTTTGACATCACCAGTGGCGTGCTCAGGCGCGCTTGGCACTTTGACCAAAAAATATCCCCCTCCCCCGGCGAGCTCGAAGCCTTGTTGCCATTGGTGTCATGGCGCCGTGTGGAGCGGTTGGGTGAATCCGTTTATTTGCCTCTCAAAGGCATGGAAATCGATTTTGGTGGTTTTGGCAAAGAGTATGCCGCCGACCGAGCAGCCCTCGTGCTGCAGCAAGCTGGCATCGAACACGGTTTTGTAAACCTCTCAGGTGACATTCGGGTTGTGGGCCCGAAGTTCAGTGGAGAGCCCTACCGCATGGGGATCCAACACCCCCGCGAGCCAAGCCAGCACCTGGCCTCAATTCCCATTCACCAAGGCGCCTTGGCCACAAGTGGAGACTATGAGCGTTTTTTTGAACTTGAAGGCACGCGCTTTTGCCACATCCTCAACCCCAAAACGGGCCATCCCGTTCAGGCGTGGCAAAGCGTGAGTGTCTTGGCGCCTTTGGCCATCGTGGCGGGCAGCTGCAGCACCTGTGCCATGCTTCAAGAAGAGGCGGGACTGGACTACCTGAACGCAAGTGGGTTTTCCTATTTGGCTGTGGACTCCAAAGGGCAAATTCATAAAAAATAGCACTCGACTTTTTTGCAAAGACCGATATCATCCAATCAATGCACAATAAGTCGACAGCCCAAAAGGATTTTCTCAAAACTGGGCGATTTCACCCTCCCCCAACAAGACCCACTTGATATCAATTTACAGACACGTGCTAAGGTCAGGATCTTGACATTTTTAGACTATAAGACATGCCTACACTTTCACTAAGACAGCCACCTTTTAAGCGACTATCTTCAGGCCTGAGGACTGGGACGTGCTGGCTGAGCACAGCCTTGCTCGCGGGCCTATTGCTGCAAGCCTCAGTCGCTCAGGCTCAATTTGGCGGAGGCATGGGTGGCATGGGTGGAGGTATGGGGCGGCGCGCAATGTCAAGCGCTCAAAGCCGAGAAAGCAGCACACGTGACAGCGCCAAGACCAGTGACCGCACCAGCAGCGTGGATCAAATTTTGTATCAACTCTCGACCTTGCAAATCGACCTCAAACTGTCTACTGAGCAAGAAGCCAAATGGTTTGAATTCTCTGAAGCGGTTCGAGCCTATGTGGACGACCAAGTTCGACAAAAATTCAAAGACCAAAACCACCAAAACAACCCCAGTGAAAACACCACAGGCTTGCTCTATTTGTCCAAATTGGTGGACAACTCGAGTCATCAATACTCAGACTTGGAAGAAATTGAAGCCAAAGCCAAAGCGTTTTACCCATTGATGAACAATGAACAAAGGGTACTCTTTGACTTGAGAATGTCTATCGTCGTAACACCCAATGTATTTGGCCTGAGCGTGGGTTACCCCAACACCTTGGGCATGCCCACAACCTACATGGGCCCCAAAGGCGGAGGCGCAGGCGCAGGCGCAGGCTCTGAATCCATGCCAATCACCGCCACCTCACCAGGAACGCCCGTGAATTGAATTCGCAAAGAAGGCTCCCAAAAGTCATTTGCAAAAAGCCCAACATTATCCCTACAATTCATAAGTTCCCTCTACAACACACGACAACCACACCATGACCGCTTATCCCCTTACCGCTTTGGCGACACTACTTGCTGTTTTGATATTTTTTTGGACGACCATCAAAGTGGGGCAAGCCAGAGGCAAATATGACATCAAGGCGCCTGCCACTTCAGGTCATGAAATGTTTGACCGCGCCTTCAGGGTGCAGATGAATACCCTGGAAGCCTTGGCCGTCTTTTTGCCTTCACTTTGGATTTACGCCATCACCGTTGGCGACTTGGGTTCTGGCGTGACCGGCTTGGTTTGGTTTTTGGCCCGCGCCTGGTATGGATTGGCCTATGTGTCAAACCCCAGCAAAAGAGGCCCAGGTTTTGCGATTTCCATGCTTTGCTCGCTCGGAATGTGGGCTGGGGGCATGTGGGGCTTGGTGAAAATCCTGATGCACTAAGGACTTCAGGACTTCAGGCCTTGGGCCAAGCGGCGCAATAAAAAACTCAAAGCTGACGGCGCAAATTCACCACCCGCTCGCGCTTGAGTTGATTCTCCTTGGCGGTTTGATCAATCTCACGCATCAACCCTTGAAGGTCAACCGGGCGGTGTTTGACCTTGAACAGCCCCGTGAGCTCGGTCTCCACACTGAGCAACCCACGGGCAAACAAATCCCAAATCTCTGGACCGTATTGGGTCGAGAGCAATGAGGGCTCAAACTGTCCAAAATATTGACGCAAATTGGTGACATCTCGCAAGAGCATGCGTTGTGCGTGGTTGTTGCCTGCTGCATCCACCGCTTGCGGTAAATCGATGATGACAGGACCATCGCTCGCCATCAAAATGTTGAACTCCGACAAGTCTCCGTGAACAACACCAGCACAAAGCATCCGCACCACTTCCTCGATCAAGGTAGCGTGATGACGAGACGCGTCTTGGGCAGACATTTGAATATCATTGAGCCTAGGGGCAGCATCACCATTGGCGTCGGTCACCAATTCCATCAAGAGCACGCCCTCGCAAAAATTATGAGGCTTGGGAACCCTTACCCCAGCATCGGCCAAACGATACAGGGCATCGACTTCAGCGCTTTGCCAGGCGGCCTCTTGCGCTTGACGGCCAAATTTGGTCCCTTTGGCCATGGCACGCGCTTGGCGTGTATTTTTTACTTTGCGGTTTTCCGTGTAGTCCACCGCTTGGCGAAAACTGCGCTGCGTCGCTTCTTTGTAGATTTTGGCGCAAAACGTCTCGTCCCTTAATCGAACCACATAGACCATGGCCTCTTTGCCGCTCATGAGTTGCCTCACGACGGTGTCAATAAAGCCTTCTTCCAGCAAAGGCTCTAATCTGGGGGGAGTTTTCATAAAGGGTATTGTGCACTATTTTTAAGCACAACTTCTTGACAAATCTACGTGGCGCAAGTTCTAGACAACGGCTTCTTGAAGTCTTCGCAAAATGGTCATTTTTAACGTACTGAAGTTATGGGTGTATTTTTTCCCTGCATGCTCAAAACTGTAGCTATTGAGCATGCCGTGGTGAACAATGATGGTCTGCTGGAAAAGCTTCTCAAATAGACTCACCAAGTGGCCTTCATCAATTTGATTGGCCTCGATTTTCTCAATGAGTTTGCGGGTGAGGTTCACGGCAAATTGAGCCTCATGCTCATTGGGACCATCAGATTCAAAATCAAAGGCCGACTCACGCTGGTGGTGACTCTTTGCTTGACTTGAAGAAGACCCGGATGGATTTGAATTGGCCTTGCGCTCTGAGTTGGAATTCGATGGGTGAGATTGCTTGTTGGCCGAAGTGGAGGCGGCAGGGCGTGATGCGGCCGAAGCTGGCTTTGTTGGTGCCTCATTAAAAGGTCTGCGATTCAAGACCTCGTCATAGCGCTTGCGCAAATTGCGGTCATTGAGCACTTGGTACGCTTCGCTGAACTGGGTCATGATCACCGTTGCATGTTCGGCATTGCTGGGTGACTTGTCAGGATGGTATTTTTGAGCCAGGGCTTTGTACGCAGCGCGCACGACAATGTCTTCGGCTTCGTAGTGCAGTCCGAGCAATTCGTAGTAGTTCTTTGCCATGGTCACAGCCATTTAAAAAGTGACAAAAATAAAACATTATTGTAGCGTTTTCATATACATAAGTGTTGGAATAAACCCCAATTTATACTTCTTTTTAATTATAATTTTTCACAACACTCAAAGCGATTCAATCGCTTCAGAATCCAACTCTATTGTGCCCCAGCTATTTCTAATGAAAACAAAGGGCGACTTTATTGAGGCGTAATGCCAGCGTCTTTGATCACCTTGGACCATTTGAGTGTCTCGGTCTCAATGTACTTGGCAAACTCAACTTGCGACATTTGCACAGGATCCACCGCTTCGGACTCAAATCGCTTGATGATGTCAGGCGATTTTTGAATCGCTGTGAACTCTTTGTACAAACGATCCAAAATGGGCTTAGGGGTCGCAGCAGGCGCCAAAATCCCCCACCAATTGACCGCCTCATAACCAGGAATTCCAGACTCCGCAATGGTAGGTACATCGGCAAGAGTGGGTGAGCGCTTGGAGCCACCCACACCCAAGGCTTTGAGCTTGCCACTTTTAATTTGGGGCAAGGTTTGTACCAAGGATCCGAGTATCAACTGGGTGTTGCCGGCCATCACATCCAACATGGCAGGACCGCCGCCCTTGAAGGGGACATGAACAATGTCAATTTTGGCCATACTCGTGAACAATGCACTGCCCAGGTGCTGAAAACTTCCAATCCCAGCAGAAGCGTAATTGAGGCTTCCAGGGTGTGCCCTGGCATGGTCAAGAATATCCTTGACCGAATTAAACTTGGAATTGGGTGGTACCGCCAAGACGTTGGGACCCGAGGCCAGCATTGCCACCGCTGCGAATGCTCGCGCTTGGTCATAGGGCAATTTGTACATCGCCGGGTTCGATGTGAATGCTGAGGAGATAAAGAGCAAGGTGTATCCATCGGGATCAGCTTTGGCGACATAATCCGACCCGATCACACCACCGGCACCACCACGGTTGTCGATGATCACGGGCTGCCCAAGTCGCTCCCCCAATTGATTTCCGATCAAGCGCCCAACCACATCGTTGCTACCCCCCGTTGGAAAAGGAATGATCAGTTTGAGTGGTCTTGAGGGGTAGGCTTCGGGGGCTGCGAAGGCCCAAACACAGCAATACAGGCCCAGTGAGGCCGCGAAAAAATGACGCAATAATTTGAGAAAAAACTCAAGCATGGATGCCTCGCCGCAACAGGTGATATGAGATTTTTAGCTTACCTCAAAATCACCTTACAACAAGGCGGTTAATCCCTAGTCGTTCATCTGCAAAGAAACAAACGCTTCATTGGCAACAGCTCAGACAATTGGGCTTAAAGGTCTTTGTCCAGAGAAGTCTTTTATTAATTGGTAATTTTTGCGGCTTTCACCAACTCTCGAATGTAGTTTTGACGCTGGAGTTGCTGCAATGTTTGGATCACAACCGCTTTACTCTCCTCGAGCGTAGGAATTTTGAAAGGTCTTTTTTCTTCAACCTTGACCACATACCACCCATTGGGGGTTTGGATGGGCAAAGCAGAGATATCACCTTCCTTCAAATTGACCATGACAGTCCCCAAAGCAGGGGGGATTTGAGCAGGCAAGACCCACCCCAAAACGCCACCATTGGCCTTGCTGGGATCGACACTTTTAGACTTCGCCAATTGAGCAAAGTCTGCTCCTTTCTTTAAATCAGCGATGACAGACCTAGCATCGGTTTCGCTTTGCATGACGATCACCTTCACCAAATATTGAGTCGCTTCACTGGCCTCACCAATCAGGGACAACTGACGGTCATACTCAGATTTGACCATTTGATCGGTAATGGGGTGATTGGACTCAAAGTTCTTGATCAAATAATCAATCAAAAAGTTGTCTTTGACAAAATTCATGCCGTAAACGGCATCAGGTGTTTTATCCAAAGCGAGCTTACTCACCTCTTGGAGCATGACTTGGCGGGTGATGAGCTCGTCTTTAACGGCTGTGCGCAGCTGTTCATTGTCTTCAAGGCCATTGGCAACATTGTTTTTAATAATTTGTTCGAAATTTTTGGCGTCAACGGCTTTACCGTTGACTGTGGCAACAAAAGGCAAGTTTGAAGCTCTGGAACTTGTTTGCGCTTGAGCTTCTTGAAAAACGAATAAAGCGCAAATAAGAGACAGCAGTCGAAGGTCGAATTTCATGATTGAATCATCTCAAGGTAAAAGTGATGCGCAAAGACCCAATACCGGACGAAAACATCACGGACACGCTAGCCAAACGACTTATGAAGCAGTCGCCATGGGCTACTTTTTTCGCAAACGGGCTTAAAAGTATAGTCCAATTCTGAATCCATGCTTCGTGATGACCTTGACGTGAACCCTGAATTTTTGACGTCATGAAGGTTTCAAACTGAAAGAGGTCGCTCAAAAAATCACCTTGGCACTCAACCAAACTCTGTTTAATAGAAGTGTTCCATCCGTGTCTACACCCGTGCTCGCATTGACCGAAGGATGGGGTGATATCCTTTTGACCATGGTGAATTTGAGATCAAAGTCTTACGCACTTTGCCAACTCAGACTCAGGTCTATTCGACGGATAGAAAACGCATTTAAATGCGTCAAGGGCATGCCATTAACGCCTTGATTGCTGTGATGGACCACAACATGATCCTAGTCGTAAAAATACGCGATTTGCCTGTCATCACTGGAGCGCTCCATCATTTCAGCGACCAGCATTTGGCCATCACCACCCCCGCCTTCGTTACTGGGGAATGCTCTCACCCCGTTGGCACCACCGAGATGAATTTTCTCAGAACGGTCCAAATTCTGATTGGCCTTTTGCGCAGTCAAACTCAATGTCAACGTAGAATTTTTTGTCGAACTCTGCTGCCGAGTGAGTCCAAAATTGCCTTTGTTGTAAAAGTCTCGACCTGTGCAGTTTGTGCGTCCGTCATTTAATTGGGCGAACCCATTCAATTGACGAGTCCACGCGGTAGGCCAAGATTGTAAAAATATCACCCGCTCCTCCAAACTTTATCAACTTCGTTACCGTCGATTGATAAACTGGCCACACCTATTTCATACTTGGAACTCACGCTGCCATTGGCCTGGTTATTGAACCCTTTGTGTTCTCAAGTATTGCTCCAATGGAGATTGTATTTTTGTGCTCGAATGTTCGGGTAAGACCGTTCAAGCCCTGAGGTGATCACAACTCCACTCGACTGCAAGCCAGACAGGTCAACTATCAACTGATCATTCAAAAAAGGTCCATGCAGGCCCACTCTTAAACCGTCTGCACCCATGGGCAGTTGATAAGACCTCCGACCATAACGAGAGACTTGGCCCTTGATCAAATTGACTGTCAGCAAGTCTTCTGTCTTGGAGGGTGAATACAAGTGAGCACTGAACATCGCTCTTTAGCGCCCGCCGATATCACGCCAGCATTGTCCAAGGTGAAGGAGTTGTTAATGGAAGATTGAGTTTGATGACTCTAAATAGACGGTGGTTTTGAATTTGCCTTATATTGCAACACAGTATCACTAAACTCTCATAGGCAGCAAGGTTTTACTAAAAAGTGAGTCGCCACCCAGGTCTTTCAAGGTCACAGTCATGGCATGCGATTTAGCATCGATATCAACTTGTCCAAAAAACTGCATGCCTGTGGACGGCGCAGCATTTTGTTCTTTGGGTGCCTTTTGGTAGACCACTTGAAGGCCAAAGGTGCTGTCTGGTAAATTGGGGCCAAATGCACCTGCATTGAGAGGTCCTGACACAAACTCCCAAAACGGGTTGAAGTCTGTGAACTGGGCTTTGCTCGGATCGTAGAAATGGGCGGCGGTGTAATGGACATCTGCAGTGAGCCACACCACATTGTGAATATTGGCTTTTTTGATTTCACTCAAAAGTCGAGCCATCTCTATTTCTCGGCCTTTGGCTTTGCCATTGTCACCATTGGCAATGGCCTCCCATTTGTCCAAACCCTCGGGAGTTTTCCCGTCGGGTACTTGCAGGCCGATGGGCATATCTGCCGCAATGACTTTCCAGGTTGCTTTGGATTTTTGAAGTCCCTCGATCAACCATGCCACTTGGGGCCGACCCATGAAGGCAGATTCTGAGGTTTCTAGGGTTTGTAAATTGGCGCTATTGGGACCACGGTAACTGCGCATATCGAGCACAAACATATCCATCAAAGGACCGTGCTGGATATGACGGTAAACACGCTCGGCATCGCTGTTGCCGAATTCACGCATGGGGGCAAACTCATGGAATGCTTTGGTGGCCCTGGCCACCATCAGGGGAATGCTTTTTTCGGTGTAACGTGGATCTTGTGAGACGTCTTTGGAGTCTGAATAATTGTTCATGACTTCATGGTCATCCCATTGCCAGATTTGAGGCACGTCAGCGGCCATTCGGCGCAGGTTCTCGTCCATGAAGTTGTAACGGTAACGACCTCTAAACTCGTTGAGGTTTTCAGCAACTTTACTCACCTCTTCGGTGACCAAGTTTTCCCAGATGGTGCCGTCAGGCAATTGGACCTCTGCGCTGATGGGGCCATCTGCGTAAATGTTGTCACCGCTGTGCAAGAAAAAATCGGGATTAACCTTGCGAATTTCGTCATAAATTTTCATCCCACCCCAGGCCTCATTGATCCCAAAGCCTTGACCCACAGTGTCCCCACTCCAAGCAAAACGGACATCACGCGTAGCCTTGCCCATTGAGGTTTGTGGCAACCTCAAATGACCTCTCATGGCCTGCGACAGCACCCGCTCGTTGTGCAAGTCTTGCAAGATCACGCGATAAAAGATGTCTTGGCCCTGAGGCAGTTGGGTCAAATCAATGCGACCGGTGAAATCAGTGTTGTCGAGCAAATAGTTACCACGCACACGTTTGACGTGGTCAAAGTTGGTCGTTGTCGACCATTCAACCCACATGCGGGCAGCACGGTCACTGCGGGCCCAAATGATGGCGGAGTCACTGGTGGGATCCCCACTTTGAATACCACTGGGAAACTGGGGACGCATGTTGTCACGCGTGATGATTGCAGGAGCCTGGGCATAGGCGATGGAAGACAATCCCAGGGTCTGAGAACCCAGCACTGCAGATCTGCATAAAAAATTTCGACGATCCATCATGACTCCTAAAACGCAAATAATCAAAGCCTGATTGGAGACAAAAATCGTTTCAGAAAAATGACAATTGATCCCTAAGACAGTTCAATTTTAAAAACAAGAGAAAATTGCTAGTTTCCCGTCCATTGATATGGCATTTTTTTACAACGATGGCTTTGAACGACTAAGCCAACTGGCTGACCAAAAAGAGACGGCAAACAACACCGATGTACCGCAAACTGCAATGAGAACCGGTTGATACGATTGATGAATCATCCAAATGGCGGCGGCGGCTGCAGGCCCCAAGGCTCTGGCCAACATGGTGGGAATCGTCAACAAGCCATTGATCGCGCCGTAGGCATGACGCGTCAGCATCTCTGGCACCACCAAGCCACGGACAATGGTAAAAATCCCGTTGGACAGGCCGTAGCAAGCAATGATGACGGCAAACCACCCAACATTGTTCGTGCGCATCATCGCCAATGAAGCAAATACCAACGGAAAAACACAAGCCATGACCGAGCCCACCCAACGCATAGGGGCATTCTTGGTCACGAAAGCGATCAGGATGCGACCGATGAACTGCATGGGACCGAGCACCATCAAGACTTTCACCACATCGTCGGTGCTCAAACCTTTCTCTTGCAAGATCGGGTATGCATGAAAAATAAAGACGGTGAACATGATGGAGTAAAGCGTCAAGGCCACCAAAAGCCACCAAAAAACGGGATTTTTAAGGGCGTTATTTACAGCAACTCTGTCGCGTGCTTTGCTCACATCTTGCTCACCCGCATTGGCGTGGTGTTCGGCGTCAAGTTGTGGCTTGATGCACATTGAGTAAATAAAAGCCCACAACAAATTGATCGCGGCCAATACCCAAAGCGATTGACGCCAAGAAAACTGTTCGATCAAAAACTGTTCAAGTGGAATAAAGGCGGTGCTGGCAAAACCACCCCAGAGCGTGATGGTGGTGATGCTCGAGCGCGAGTCAGCCGCCCCCACTCGCCTTGAGATGACCGCAAATGCAGCTTCATAAAGCGTGCACGCTTGAAGCGCGCCAAGGACGATGGACAAGGCGTAAAAACCAGTCAGAGCGGTGACTCTAGACCATGAAAAAAGCATCAATGCCGCCATTGCGCTGCCAATGGTCATGGTCCAGCGCCCCAAACCTCGGTCCATGGCCACACCCAACGGATAAGTGAAAAGGGCAGTGGTCAACATGCTCAAGGTGGCGCCCATGAAAATCTCAGACTTGCTCCAACCCAAATCAGGGGCCATGGCCGAAGCAATCAACGGAAAGCTGTAATAAAGCGAGCCCCAGGAACACACTTGTCCTGCTCCCAAAATATGGGAAAGACTGCGGCTTGAAATTCTACCGAGTTGGCTGAATTTAAACAAAATAGTTTGATGCACGACAATTCGTAAATTACTGCGCTGTGTGGACCCAGTTCTCTGCTTGCAGCGCAGGCACCCGTGCAAACTCCCCCATGTTGTTCGTCACCAGCACTAGGCCTTCGCTGCGGGCGTGCGCTGCAATGTGCATGTCGTTCACACCGATAGGCTGGCCAAGTTTTTCCAAGGCGGCGCCAATGGCTCCGTAATGTTGCGTGGCCTTGGGGCCATAGGGCAGAACTTCTAGGCGACTGCAAAAGTCCTCGATAGCGGCTAGGTTCTCGCTCACTCGGCTGCTTTTCTCCGCACCGTGCAAGAGTTCGGCGAGGGTAACGGAGGAAATTGCCATGCGGCTGGCGTTGGTGTTGAAAGTGGAAAGCACCTCGACAGGTCGCCGCTTCAACACGTATATGACGATGTTGGTGTCCAGCAGGTAACGCAGCATCAGAGCGCCTCCCGCTCCGGCTGGTGCTCGATGGCGCGCACGGGCAGGAAGTCGTCGCTAACTGTGGAGCCACTCAGAAAGAAGCTGTCCCAGGTTTGGCCTAGGGGGGCGATGATGCGCTCGTTACCTTTGACGCGTATCTCTACCTTTTGGACACCCTCGGGTAGACGCACGTCCAAGGGGAGACGAACGGCCTGGGTACGGTTATTGACGAAAACAGTGCCGATGGACATGATGAGCCCCCAAAAAATGTATATAGCAATTGTATATAGCAATTCCGCAGAAGTCAACTGGGCGTTTTCAAAGGTCAGTGTCTAGCTTAAACTAGAGAAGAATTTGTCCTGACTCTTGGGTCCACTTCACTTCAATATTGTTTTCTATTATGGACAAATAATGACTAAATTGTCTACAATAGAAAAATGCCACGCAAACCACCGACCATTTTTCCCCAGGAGCAAAGACTGCTCTCTCAATTTGGCGAGCGGGTGAAACTCGCCCGTTTGCGCCGCAAGCTGAGCAATGCGGTCATAGCTAAGCGCGCCGGCATCTCTCGCTCATCCTTGTACAAAGTGGAGGCAGGCGATGCCGGCGCGACGTTGGGCACCTACCTTAGAGTACTTGCCGTCTTGGGCCTGGAAGCCGATATCAATGCGCTGGCAGCCGATGACAAAGTTGGGCGCAAGCTGCAGGATTTGGCACTGGAAACAACCCCGCCTCTCCCTCGGCGGCGTTTCTTGACATCCAAGGCGAAGGACGAGCCAGTATCTACTGCACAGCGCGACTCTGGGGTGTCGGCATGAATAACCAAGGCAATGTCCTGGAGGTCTGGCTCGACTGTGAACTGGGCCCCCCGTGCTTGGTGGGCACGCTCGCGCATGATCGTGGGCAAATTCGTTTCCACTATGAGCCGAGTTGGCTCAGGGATGCAAGAGCCTTCGCACTTGACCCGGATCTGTCACTCGACGACCACCCGTTCTTTCCGAAACCTGAACTGAGCAACTTCGGCGTGTTCTTGGACTCGTCACCGGACCGTTGGGGACAGACGCTGATGAAACGCCGTGAGGCGCTGCAAGCCAAGGACGAAAAGCGCACCCCACGCACGCTTTACGCGTGGGACTTTCTCATTGGCGTTCAGGACTTCACCCGTCAAGGTGCGCTGCGCTTTCGACTTGCCGGTACTGATGAATTCCTGGGCAACCAGAAGATGGCAGCACCGCCCATTTCGACACTTCAGGAACTCGAAGCTGTCGCCTATCAACTCAGCAGCCGTCGCATCGACGACTTCGACGCGCTGCGAAAGTGGCTGGCTGTTCTGGTTGCGCCCGGCGCATCGCTCGGTGGAGCGCGGCCTAAAGCAAACTTCACCGAGACCGACGGTTCCCTTTGGATCGGCAAGTTCCCTGCCCGAGACGATGACCGCGACGTGGGCGCATGGGAGTGGGTTGTCCACGGCTTGGCAACGAAAGCAGGTATCGACGTGCCGCCGGCCAAGATGTTCAGGCTGAATAATGACTTCCACACCTTCTGTGTTCAACGCTTTGACCGCTTCAAAGGAGCGCGCCGGTTTTATGCATCTGCGATGACCCTCCTTCGGAAGGAACACAGCGAGGGAACGAGCTACCTTGAGCTCGCGGAATTTCTTCGCTCGAGGGGGGATGCCGAGCATGCGGAAGCAGACCTTGAACAGTTGTTCCGAAGGGTGGCTTTTAACGTGGCCGTTGGCAACAGGGACGACCACCTACGCAACCACGGATTCGTGCTTGGCACCACCGGGTGGCGGCTTGCGCCAGCGTTCGACGTGAACCCCAACATCGACAAAGCGGAACACGTTCTGAACATTGACGACACTGACAATCGCCCAAGCCTGGACACGGTTCTTAGTACCGCGGAGTTCTACGGGCTAATGCCTGACCGCGCCAAACGAGTCGTCAATGAAATTGCAAACATAGTTGGCAATTGGCAAGATGCTGCGCAGCGGGCGGGGATTGCCGCCGGTGACGTTGAAATTACCGCAACTGCGTTCTCCGCGCATTCTGTTCATCACAGGACTGCTGGCAAATAAGGACGATGTCGGACCTTGGCTTGACCAATCACAAGGGACATCCGGGAAAGACCCTGACACTGGTCACCAACAACGAAGCGGACTTTATTAATCTGAAGTTCCACGAATTATCAGCCACTTTTCCCTAAATTTTCTTTATGAATCAATGATGTATCTCTATTTTTGATCTGATTATTGTAGACATGTAAAAATGTGTTGACTCATGTGCATTGACATATATAATGTGGACATGC
>CAILYC010000017.1:5000-25983 GCA_903838355.1 uncultured Burkholderiales bacterium
CCCCTCCTTGATCACGTTGATTTCGCACTTGAAGTGCAAGAACGCGTGGGCCTCATCGGTCGCAATGGGACGGGCAAATCTTCCATGCTTAAAATCTTGGCCGGCCTGGAAAAGCCCGACGACGGTCAAATTCAAATGCAGCAAGGGGTCAAATTGGCCTACGTCGCGCAAGAGCCGCTCCTCGACCCCACGGCCACCATTTTCGAGAGCGTGAGCCGCGCGCTGTCTGATATTCATCAACTCATCGAACAATATTCCTCGGGCGAAGGCGATTTGGATTTGCTGCAAAACGAAATTGAACTGCGAGATGCTTGGAACTGGGAGCAGCGCGTTGAGCAAACACTGGAACGCTTGAAGCTCAACGCCAACACCTTGGTGGCCAATTTGTCGGGCGGTCAAGCCAAACGCGTCGCACTCGCACAGGCCTTGGTCACCGCCCCCGATGTGCTGCTCCTTGACGAGCCCACCAACCACCTTGATATTGACAGCATCGTTTGGTTAGAAGACTTGCTCATCGCGTTCAAAGGCAGCATCGTCTGCATCACCCATGACCGGGCATTCCTTGACCGGGTGTCGACTCGAATCATTGAGCTTGACCGGGGCCGTTTGCTCTCCTATCCTGGCAACTTTGCCCAATACTTGGTCCTCAAAGAGTCGCAAATGGCCCAAGAGGCCGTGATCCAAGCCAAGTCTGACAAGCTCTTGGCGGCCGAAGAGGTGTGGGTGAGAAAGGGCGTAGAAGCACGGCGCACACGCAGCCAAAGCCGCATCGGCAGGCTCGAGCAATTGCGGGCTCAGCGACAAGCCAGAAAAGAGGTTGTGGGCCAAGTCAAACTCGAAATCGACAAAGGCGCGCCCAGTGGGAAATTGGTGGCCGAGCTCGATCAGGTGAGCCTGTCCTTTGCGTCGCCCAAAGCCCATATGCCGGACGTGAACATCGTGCAAGACTTCAGTGCCACGATTTTACGAGGCGACAAGGTTGGCCTCATCGGCCCCAACGGTGCGGGGAAAACCACCTTGCTCAAATTGATTTTGGGCGAACTGCAACCCAACAGCGGCAAAATCCGCCAAGGCGCCAACCTCACCATCGCCTATTACGACCAGCACCGCGAAAATCTAGACCTCAATGCCACTTTGGAAGACTTCATCAGTCCTGGCAGCGAATGGATAGAGATCGGCAACCAAAGAAAACATGTCAAAAGTTATTTGACCGATTTTTTGTTCTCCCCAGCACGCGCCAACTCTCCCGTGAAGAGCCTGTCGGGAGGCGAGCGCAACCGCTTGCTCTTGGCCCGGCTTTTTGCCAGACCCGCCAACGTTTTGGTGCTCGATGAGCCCACCAACGACCTCGACATCGACACCCTGGAGTTGCTCGAAGAGTTGATTCAAAATTACACTGGCACGGTCTTCATTGTGAGCCACGACCGCGCCTTCATCGACCAAGTCGTCACCAGCACCTTGGTCTATGAGGGGCCCGGCCTATGGCGCGAGTACGAGGGCGGTGTGCAAGATTGGCTCACCCAGTCGGAGCGCGCCAAGACTTTGGCAAGCCAGGCCGCCTCGCAAGCCTCGGCCAACCACAGCACCCCTTCCACAAAGGCGCCCATCGAACCCACCCCAGCGAAAAAACCCAGTGCCAAGCTCTCCTACAAAGAACAGCGCGAACTCGAGGGCCTGCCCGCTTTGATGAGCGCACTCGAAGCAGAGCAAAAAAGACTTCAAGAGGAGCTTTTGGACCCTGAGATCTTTGTAAAAGACCCGAAAGCCGGCACGGACAAACTCAAGCGCGTGGAGCAACTTGATGGTGTGTTGCTCGAGCATCTGGAGCGATGGGAAGAACTCTCAAAACGCTAGCCCTGGGCCCACGATGGGGCTTGCGGCTCAACGCGTGTGGATCGTGTCGAGTGGCAAACGGATGAGCTCCAAGAGCAAATCCTTGAGACCCTGGGCGGCCTGGGCGAGCAACTGCTCACCTTTGTCTGCGCTGGCCAGTCTCGCATCCCCCATCGCGCCCAAAGGGTTGTAATCTTGCGCGAGCCATCCGAACTTGGCAGAATGGCCGTTGCCCAAAATGGCATAGTTCTTGGCACGCACCTCAGAGCGCGAGGGGAAATTTTGCAAGTGCTCGGTGTGCACGAGCTTGGGGTCAATCGCCATCACCATCGACGTCTCAATGGCCCCGCCATGCACGCCAAAGCGATGCTCCTCTTCGCTGAACAAAGCCCTGACTGCGTCGGCCATGGGCAATTGATACCAACTGCTGCTGTAGACCAGCAACTCTGAGCGCTGCCTCAACTCGCGTGCCACCACCTCCATAAGACCTGGGTGCCCACCATGGGCGTTGAAAAACAACAATTTTTTCACCCCCGATCGGGCCACGCAATCCCCAAGCTCAAGCCAAGACTTCATGACCCACTCGGGCGACGCGCTCAGGGTCCCCGCAAAGGCAATGTGCTCGGTGCTCAAACCCACCGTTTGGGTGGGCAAAACCAACACCGGGTCCTGGTCACCGAGCATGGCGAGCGCGCGCTGCACGATGGCGTCCACGATCAGCGCGTCGACACTCAAAGGCAAATGCGGGCCGTGCTGCTCGGTCGCTCCGAGTGGGATCACCGCCACCGCTTGACTCACATCAATTTCAGAAAACGCTGGACTGGTCCAGTCTGCCCAATATTTCGATGGCAATTTTGACTCCTCGTTGAATGCTGTCGTGGTCCCGAGAGACTGTCCCGCCCAAGTCTTGCTGTCCCTGGTTGGACATTGTCTTACAACACCGTGGCAAAGACCCCCCCTCGACTCAAATGCGCCATCTCCATTTTCCGCACTGCTTCTTTGAACAAATTTGAGCATTTCCCCTAAAGGCGAGACACATTCGCCCATGATACAGTCAGCCTTTGACCCCAACAAGCGCCAAAGCCTGCTGCCCAAACAAGCAAGCAAAGCGTGCCACATGGGTCCGTCTTGGATTCGAACCTGCCCGAGCCACTGTGGTGGCGGGTTTATTGTTTTTTATCACCCCATTTCCCCATGTTTGCTCCTCTCATCAACGACACCTTTATCAAAGCCTGCTGGCGCCAAGCCACCGCCCACACGCCCGTGTGGCTCATGCGTCAAGCCGGTCGTTATTTGCCCGAGTATTGCGCCACGCGCGCGCGTGCCGGCAGCTTCATGGGCTTGGCCACCAATGTCGACCACGCCACCGAGGTCACCTTGCAGCCACTGGAGCGCTACCCTTTGGATGCAGCGATTTTGTTCAGTGACATCTTGACCGTGCCCGATGCCATGGGCCTGGGTTTGAGCTTTGCCTTGGGGGAAGGTCCCCGATTTGAAAAAACCGTGCGCGATGAGCAAAGTGTGGCAGCACTCCACGTGCCCGACATGAACAAACTCAAATACGTCTTTGATGCGGTCACCTCGATACGCCACGCCCTCAAAGGTCGTGTGCCCTTGATTGGATTTTCGGGCAGCCCATGGACCTTGGCATGCTACATGGTCGAGGGCGCGGGCTCGGACGACTACCGGCGGGTCAAGGAACTGCTCTACAGCCGCAGCGACTTGATGCACCGACTCCTCAGCGTGAACGCCGATGCGGTGGCCCTTTACTTGAACACCCAAATTCTGGCCGGCGCGCAAGCGGTGATGATCTTTGACAGCTGGGGTGGGGTCTTGGCCGATGGGGCATTTCAAACGTACAGCATGGCCTACACCCAACGGGTGCTGTCCCAACTCATCAAAACCCATGAGGGGGTGCCGATCCCCAGAATCGTCTTCACCAAAGGGGGCGGCTTGTGGCTCGACGAGATGAAAAACCTCGACTGCGAGGTGCTGGGACTTGACTGGAGCGTCAATCTTGCGCGTGCGCGACAACAAGTCGCGGGTCCCGTGGGGGGTCCAGGCAAAGCCCTTCAGGGTAATTTGGACCCCAATGTGCTCTTCGCCCCTGAGAACATCATTGAGCAAGAAGTCATCAAGGTGCTGGAGTCTTTTGGTGCCCCCCACCGGGACCTCAACACCCCAGGTCCAACACACATTTTCAATCTCGGGCACGGCATCAGCCAATACACGCCACCCGATCACGTGAGCACTTTGGTCCAGACCGTGCACCAACACTCGAGGGCCATGCGGGCCAAAAAATGAGTCCTTAAGCATTCGTATTGTGTCTGTTTGCACGACACATGAATGCTTTTTTTGATCAAAAGTAAGCTCTGCGCTGCAACTTATGCACAATCGGTGTGTTGCGGTGCATGAATTCAAAATTTAAATGTAAATATTCATTTTTTATTTTTAACACCTTGTTTTATAAGGGATTTTGTATTTGCTTTGTTTTCGGACCCTGAAGATACAAGCCCCTCGCCGTGAGTCTTTGTGCGTTGTTTTTTAATTCTATCAACAAAGTTATCCACAGAAATGATTGGTTTTGGTGAAATCGTCTAAAAATCATAGACTTAGTGGCTTTATTCAAACCTTTATTGAGAAACAAAGCCTAACTCCCACTTGACATGCCCCATATTGTTTCGGTTCTGGTTCCCACCCCCAAGCAAAGCCATTTGCCCGATGCGCTGAGTTATTGGGCTGAGGAGGATCTCGCCCCCGGTACCTTGGTGAAGGTTCCCTTGGGGACCAGGGTGGTGCTGGGCATCGTCTGGCGAGAAGCCAGTTCGGGCCTTGAGCGTGCTGCGGTAAAGCGCAAGATTGAACTCAAGTCGATCGCGGGCTTGGTGGAAGGATTTCCAGCGTTGAGCCCGGGTTGGCTCGATTTGGTGGCCTTCTGTGCCCAATACTACCAACGCGCCGTGGGCGAAGTGGCCCTTTGGGGCATGCCCCCACAACTTAAAAATCTAAGCTCTGAGCAAATTCACCTGCGGCTCTCGCGCTGGCAGAGGAACGCCAACAAGTCCTCGCTCACCGGCCCCAAGAAAACCACCCAAAAAGGATCTGTACCGGCCCAGGACACCCACAAAACCCGAGATGACTTGGACGACATCGCCCCACAAAGGGCCGTGTCGCCCCCGCCCTTGAGCCCCGAACAAAGCCAGGCCTTGTCAGACATTGAATCCCATGCTGGGCCTTTTTTGCTGTTTGGCAGCACCGGCAGCGGTAAAACCGAGGTCTACTTGCGGGCCATCCAGGCCCTCTTTGAGCGCGACCCGAGTGCACAAGCCCTCATCATGGTGCCCGAGATCAACCTCACGCCGCAGCTCGAGGCTCGGGTGAAGGAGCGCTTTGTGCCCCTTTGGGGCGAGCACAGCATTGTGTGTTTGCACAGCGGCCTCACCCCAGCGCAACGGCTGGGCAGTTGGCTTGCCGCCCACTTTGGCAAAGCCAAAGTGGTCTTGGGCACGCGCATGTCGATTTTTGCCTCCATACCGCGTTTGAAAATCATCATCGTCGATGAAGAGCACGACGTGAGCTACAAGCAACAAGAGGGTGCGCGCTATTCGGCCCGCGATTTGGCCGTCTACCGCGGCCGTGTGGAAAGCGCTCGGGTCATTTTGGGCTCGGCCACACCGTCTCTTGAGAGTTGGCACCACAGTCAACAAAGCCCCACATCGGGCAACAAACCGCGCTATCAGCTGGTTGCCATGCCGGCCAGAATTGGCAACGCAAGTCTGCCCCAAGTCCACCGCGTGGACATGAATCACCAGCCAAGGCACACGGTGTTTTCTGCCCCCTTGCTCGCGGCCATCGAATCCAGACTCAAGGACAGCGAGCAAGTTCTCATCGTCCTCAACCGCCGAGGTTATGCGCCGGTCTTGCAGTGCAACAGTTGCGGCTGGAAGACACGGTGCCACCAGTGCAGTGCGTTCAAGGTTTTTCACAAACTTGACCGCACCCTCAGGTGTCACCATTGTGGGCAAACCGAACGGGTGCCCAAAGCCTGCCCCGTGTGTGCCGACCAAGACATCGGCATGCTCGGTGTGGGCACCCAGCAGCTTGAAGAACAGCTTCAAGCCGCGCTCCAAGCCTTGGGGCTGGAGCTCGGGCGGGAGATTCAAATCGAGCGCATTGACGCGGACTCGACCCAGGCCAAAGGCAGTTTGGAAACGCGCTTACAGCGCATGCACGCAGGCGACGTGGACGTGCTCATTGGCACTCAAATGATCGCCAAAGGACACGACTTCAGGCGCGTGACCTTGGTCGCCGCCATTGATGTCGACTCGGCCTTGTTTTCCAACGACTTTCGCGCCTGCGAGCGCCTCTTTGCCTTGCTCATGCAAGCAGCAGGGCGCGCCGGGCGAGACGCCCACCTGGGCCAAGAGCGGGCGTCAGAGATGTGGCTGCAAACCCATCACCCCAAGCACGCGCTCTTTGAAGCGCTCAAGGCGCACGACTATGTCAAATTCGCCACTGAGCAATTGAAGGACAGAGAACTCGCCAACATGCCGCCCTTTAGTTCTCAGGCCCTCATCCGCGTTGAAGCAAGAACGGCCCATGCGGCGCTTGGGTTCTTGAATGAGCTCCACACCAAGGGCAGCGCCGTCTTGACCCAAGACCGTGCCATCAAAGCCCAGAGCAGCGCCGCCATGTTTGACACCGAAGGCGTCTTGACGCCAAGCGCCCCCCTCGCCGGCGAGGACACAGCGCCTGCAGAATTGACGTTTGAAGATATTGTGCTCTACAGCGCAGTGCCGATGCAGATGCAAAAATTGGCCAATGTCGAGCGCTATCAATTGCTCATTGAGTGTGCTTCACGTGTGCATTTACAGCGATTCTTAAAACGTCTGCACGAGCCCTTGCACAGCTTGAAGAAAAAACACCGAGGTGTGCTGCGCTGGGTAATCGATGTGGATCCGCAGTCTTTGTAAACGCGGCCACGCGCTTGTCACACGCCAAGAAGGCCTGAACTCAATGGCATGCCTGGTAAAGCGTTTTGATCACCGAAAAGCTCAAAAACGACACCGCCGTGGTGAGCATCACGATGCGGGCAATGCGTTCTTGGCTCGCGCCTTGCCGGTAGGCCAGCAGCACCACATTGCTCGCACTTGGCAAGGCCGCCACCAGCACCAAGGCCTCCAGGCTCTGAGGACTGATGACAAACCCACGGCCCAGGACACTCTGCGCCTTCTGTGCCATCAGTGCCATCATCCAGACAAGAAAAGGGTGCACGATCAACTTGAGCAGCGCTAGGGTTACCACACCTTGTGTTGAGGCTGGGTGTTCCTTGACCTCTGCATCTGAGCGGTGGGCCCAGTTCACGCAAGCGAGCACCCCGCCCAGGGCAAACAAAGCCACCGGCGAGGCAGAACTGGCCAACAACCCCACCGTACTTTGCAAGACCTGGGGCAGCGTCCAGCCTTCAGACGAACACCATGCTCCCAAGACGATCGCCCAAGGCAAGGGGTTGGTGAGGACGTTTTTCAAGAGACCCCACAAAGAGGATGCCCCTAAAGGACCGTCTTGCTTGCTTGCTTGCTTGCTTGCCTTGCCCACCTTGGCGCTCAGCCCCACCCAGGCCGACTGGGACAGACCCATGCACAACGAGGAGGTGAGCACCATGTCCACCCACAAGGTGAGCATGACGGTGCCCGCTGCTGCTTGCCCCAGCAAGCTGATCAAAAGGGGGAGTCCCAAAAACCCAGAATTGGGAAACACCGCCACCAAAGCCCCCATGGCCGAATCCCCAGAAGATAGACGCCAGCGGCGCGACAGCACAAGGGTGAGTGCCACGAGGATCAAGGCGCTCAGACCATAGACAACCAAAAGGGCGGGGTCGAGGATGGTCTGGATGGGCGTGTTCGCGCCAAAACGCCAGAGCATGCACGGCAGCGCAAAGTTCAGCACATAGGCGTTCAACCCGCCGATGGCAGCGCCTTCGAGCATTTGGCGACGAACCGCGACAAAGCCGAGCAAGACCAGGGCAAAAAAAGGCGTGGAAATCAGCAGTGTTTGAAGCATTGTGGTGGCGCGCCCGTTATGATCGAGCTCTTTTTCTTGAATTGTTTGCTCTATGTCCTCGGGTCTGAATTTATCCCAACACGAAGCGGTCAACTATACACAAGGACCCTGTTTGGTCATCGCTGGAGCAGGTTCGGGCAAAACCCGGGTCATTACTTACAAAATCGTGCGCTTGATCCAATCCGGATTGGCCCCGGAGAGAATTGCCGCCATCACCTTCACCAACAAGGCCGCCACGGAGATGATGACCCGCACCAAGCAGCTTTTGGGGCAAAAAGGCCAACGCGTGATGGTGAGCACGTTTCACGCCTTGGGTGTGCGCATTCTGCGCCAAGAGGGCCACATTCTGGGTTTGAAGAAAAACTTCAGCGTGCTCGACAGCGACGATGTCCTCGCTTTGATCAAGGACGCGAGCGGGAGCACCGATTTGGCCAGCGCCAAGCGCACCCAGTGGGCCATCAGCGCTTTGAAAAACAATGGCCTCAATGCCGCCCAAGCGAGCGCCCTCGCTCAAAACGACCAAGACAGCGAAGTCGCCACCATCATGGCTCACTACCAAGATCGGCTGAGCGCCTACCAAAGTGTGGATTTTGATGATTTGCTCGGCCTGCCCTTGATGCTGTTCAAAAGCAGTGCTGAAGTCAGGGCGCGTTGGCAAGAACAAATTGGGCATCTTTTGGTGGATGAATACCAAGACACCAATGTCACCCAGTATGAATTGCTCAAATATTTGGTCGGCCACCCCGAACGCCAAGACGCCCGCTTCACAGCGGTCGGAGACGATGACCAGTCGATTTACGGCTGGCGAGGTGCCACCCTTGACAACCTAAAAAAGCTTCCCCAAGAGTTTCCCCAGCTCAAAGTCATCAAGCTCGAACAAAACTACCGCTCCACCAGTGCCATTTTGCGAGCGGCCAACCACGTCATCGATTTGAACCCCAAGCTTTACCCCAAAACCTTGTTTTCTGAACTCGGTGAAGGTGAGCCCGTGCGGGTGGTTCAAGCCCAAAATGAAGAACACGAGGCCGAGCGCATGGTCGCTCGCATTCAATCCCTTCGAGCCGGCGCTTTGGTGGCCCAAGGTTCGACGGGCCCCTTGGAGTGGCGAGACTTTGCCGTGCTCTACCGCGCCAATCACCAGTCTCGTATTTTGGAGCAGGCCTTGCGAAAGGCGCAAATTCCCTACAAAGTCTCGGGAGGTCAAAGCTTCTTTGACCGTGCCGAAATCAAAGACCTGTGCGCTTGGCTCAGGCTCATGGTCAACAACGAAGACGACCCAGCCTTCCTCAGAGCCATCACCACCCCTAAGCGCGGCATAGGCCACCAAACCCTACAGCACTTGAGCGGTTTTGCCAGCCAGTACAAATTGAGCCTCTTTGGCGCGCTCTTTAGCCACAGCCTGGAAGCCGCCCTGAGCGCCAAAGCGGTGGCGGGCCTCAAAGAGTTTGGCCGCTTGGTCAATGATTTGGAGTACAAGGCGCGCCACCTCGAGGGCCAAGAGGCTGCCGCCCAATTCTTCAAAGATTGGCTCGAAGAGATTGGCTATGAAAAATTCCTCCTCGAGCACGAAGACCATGAAAAACAAGCCGTGGCGAGGTGGGGTCATGTGCAAGATTTTTGTGCCTGGGTGGCCTCACGCTGCGGCGGCTTGAGTGAGAGCTCGGGGGCTGGCACGCTCACGAGCGAGCGGAAAAATTTATTTGAAGTCATCCAAACCATCTCCATATTGTCGACCTTGAGCGAGACAGAGAAAGACCAAAATGTGCTCACCCTCTCGACTTTGCACGCCGCCAAGGGCCTGGAGTGGCCGCACGTGATTTTGGTGGGGGTGTGCGAGGGGCTCTTGCCGTTTCAGTCCGAGAGTGACTCCAAACTCGATCTCGATCCCGAGGTCTTGACCGCCCGGCTTCAAGAGGAGCGGCGACTCATGTACGTGGGCATCACCCGCGCACAACGCTCTTTGTGTGTCAGTTGGAGTCAAGCCCGAAAAAAAGGTCGCGAGTCAGTGGCGGTCAAACCCAGTCGCTTCATTGCCGAGATGGCCTTGGAGGCGGAAAAAACACAAGAAGACCCGCGCGAAAGACTCAAAGCCCTGAGGGCCGAGTTTGCCCACCGCATTGCCCAAGAGCAAGCGACACCCCCCTAATCCACTCTCAGCCTGAACGGTGCTTCATGCGGGCCATCGGTTTGATCAAGAGCACCAAGGGAATGATGGCCAAGGTGAGGATGAACATCATCCAAAAATCATCCACATAGCCCACCATGGTGGCTTGGCGCTCGATTTCTTGGCTCACCGTGGCCAGGCCTGCAAGGGTGCTCAAATCAAAACCCGGACCCAGTGTGGCGCTTGCCGGGTTGAGTTTGTCGGGGGTGATGTTTTGCACCAGCGTTGCGTGCATGGCTTGGGTATTTCGAATGAGCAAGGTTTGCACCAAAGCAATGCCAATGCTGCTGCCCAAATTGCGCACCAAGCTGTAGATCGCGGTGCCCTCGGCCCGAAGTTCGGGCGTCAAGGTGGCAAAGGTGGCGGTGCTGAGCGGCACAAAAATCAAGCCCAAACCGACGCCTTGAACAAAGCCTGGCCAGATGATTTCTTTTTCGGCAATCTCCAAACTGTAGCCTGACATTTGGAAGAGTGAATAGGCCGTGAGCGCAAAGCCAAGGACCAAAATGTAGCGAACATCGAACTTGCCCACCAGTTTGCCCACCACGAGCATGGCCACCATGGTCCCCAGACCACTCGGCGCCAGCACCCAGCCCGCTTGCAAGGCTGAATAGCTGAGCAGGCCTTGCAACATCGATGGGGTCAAGGACCTCGTGGCAAAGAGCACCAAGCCGACAATGAAAATAAAGATCAAACCCATGACATAGTTCATGTTCTTGAGGAGTCGGTACTCAAAAAACGACTGCCCTTGCCGAGCTTTCAGGGTGTGAATGACAAAATAAGTCATGTTCACGGCCATGGTGATGAACTCCGCCCAAGTCTCCACGCTCTCAAACCAGTCGTTCTCTTGGCCACGGTCGAGCATCAACTGCAAAGCGGCCACAGCCAAGCTCAAAGAAACAAAACCCCTCAGATCAAAGACGATTTGTCGGGGACCGGGAACGCGCTCAATGTAGCGATAGATCCCCCAAAAGGCCAATGCGCCGATCGGCAAATTGATCAAAAACACCCAGCGCCAACTGTAGTTGTCGGTGAGATAGCCCCCGAGCATGGGCCCGAGCATGGGCCCAATCATGACCCCCACTCCCCAAATGGCCATGGCAGATCCATGCTGCTCTTTGGTGTTGATGTTCAAGAGCACCGCTTGGGACAAGGGCACGAGGGCCGCACCACAAACGCCTTGCAAAATGCGGGCAAAGACAATTTCCGGCAAGGTGTTGGCCAAACCGCAAAGCATCGAGGCCAGGGTAAAACCACCAATGGAGACCAAGAACACGTGTTTGAGGCCAAAGCGGTCGCACAACCAGCCCGTGAGGGGTGTGGTGACGGCCGTCGCCACAATGAAGGAGGTCAAAACCCAGTTGACTTGCTCCAAGGTGGCATTGAAGCTGCCCTGCATGTAAGGCAAGGCCACATTGGCAATGGTGCCGTCGATGGCTTGGATGATGGTGGCCAGCATGATGGAGAGCGTGATCATGGTCTTGTTGATCGGTTTGCCGTTCAAGTCTTACTCCCATAAAGTGAACCGTGCGCTGGTGTGGGCGCTCACCGTGAATTCGATTTGAAAACAAGACTCCATCTGGGTCGAGCCCCTTGGGCACCTGGCTGCCCAGGCCTTGAGCGCATGAACCCCCACTGCAAAAAGCCCACCAGGCATCGAGTCCCATCAGGACCGGGCGCTTGAGGGTCGATCAAAACCCTTGCCGGCTCATCCAGCCAAAGCAGCCTCTGTGGGCAGTCTGAGATCGTGGCGGTTGATGGCGCTCACGATCGCCTTGATGGATGCACTCACAATGTTGGCGTCGATGCCAGCGCCAAATTTCGAACCTGGCGCCCCCTCCTGCGCGGTCTCGATCACGGCGATGGCCTTGGCGTCAGCGCCCGAACCAATCGAACGCTCCTCGTAGCTCAGAATGGCCATGGGCAGGTTCAAAGCGTCCAAGGTCGCCTCGATCGGGCCGTTGCCCGTGCCTTTGAACACTTGGGGGAGTCCTTCAATTTTGAGGGTGAGGACAATGTCTTGGGTGAGGCCATTGTCGGTCAAATGGTGAGACTGGTATTCAAAAGCGTGCCCTGCCTGAATGATGTCGATGTAGGTGGATTGAAACACCTGATAGAGCTCTTTGGCGGTGATCTCGGTCTCGGACTGGTCGGTGATTTTTTGCACCACACTGCTGAATTCAACCAGCATTCTGCGGGGCAAGACCACCCCATAATTGCTTTCGAGCAAATAACCAATTCCCCCTTTGCCCGATTGGCTGTTGACGCGAATGACGCTGTCGTAGTTTCTGCCCAAATCAGCCGGGTCAATGGGCAAATAAGGCACGGTCCAGACTGCTTTGCCCTTTTGGTGATTGAAGCCCTTTTTAATGGCGTCTTGGTGTGAGCCGGAAAAGGCCGTGAACACCAAGTCCCCCACATAAGGGTGCCTGGGGTGGATGGGCAACTGGGTGGCCTGTTCGACCACATGGGCCACGGCATTGATGTTGGAAAAATCCAAATTCGGGTGCACCCCTTGCGTGTACAAATTGAGCGCCAAGGTCACAATGTCGACATTGCCACTGCGCTCACCGTTGCCAAACAAACAGCCTTCTATGCGGTCGGCACCGGCCATTTGCGCGAGTTCTGCGGTGGCCACTCCGGTGCCGCGGTCGTTGTGCGCGTGCACAGACAAGACCACGTGCTCTCTTTGGTCCATGTGCCGGTGCATCCACTCAACACTGTCGGCAAAGACATTGGGCGTGGTGTTTTCCACGGTGGTGGGCAAATTGATGATGATGGGACGACCGGGTCCCACGCCCCAGGCTTTGATGGCCGTGTTGCAGGCCATCAAAGCCACGTCGAGCTCGGTCGCCGAAAACGTTTCAGGCGAATACTGCAGCGTCCATTGGGTCTCGGGGTGCTGGGCCGTGATTTTCTTTAAGTAGAGCACATGCTTTTCAATCAAGTCCATCACTTCGGGCACGCTCATGCCAAAGACTATTTCTCGCCAAGCGGGTGCTGTGGCGTTGTACAAATGCACAATCGCCGCTTTGGCGCCTCTCATCGATTCGATGGTCTTGTCTATCAAATCCTCGCGCGCTTGGGTGATCACCATGGGGGTGACACCCTCAGGGATATGGCCGTCCTCAATCAAGGTTCTGGCAAACTGGTAATCGATCTCAGAAGCTGAGGTGAATCCAATTTCAATCTCTTTGAACCCCACCTTGACCAATTCCTTGAAAAATTCAAGCTTGGTTTTGCCGTTCATGGGTTCAAACAAAGATTGGTTGCCATCGCGCAAATCGGTGGACAACCACACCGGGGGCTTGGTGATCGTCTGGTCCGGCCAGGTGCGGTCGGTCAATTGAATGGGGTTGAAGGGCGCGTATTTGGTCGACGGATTTTTTAACATGGCCTGTCCTCAGTGCAAGAATCAAAGCTTCATTGTAAGGATTTGCACGAAAAACTTATTGCGAAGTAAGCCATAAAAATAATATATACGCAATATTATTCTAAAAATACAGTTAATTATTGATTTAAAATTCAATTTTTAATTATTCATTGAAATATCATGGCAACTCAGGATACTGGAAGTTTCGACCGTTATGACAAAGCCATTTTGCGCCTGCTGCAAACCCAGGGGCGCATGAGCAACCAAGATTTGGCCCAAGAGGTGGGCTTGTCGGCATCGCCTTGCTTGCGACGCGTCAAAGCCTTGGAAGACGCGGGCATCATCACCGGCTACCGGGCACACCTTGACGCCAAAAAAATCAATTTGGGGCTGACCGCCCTCATTCAAATTTCCATGGACAAGCACACACCGGAGCGTTTTGAGCATTTCGAAAAAGAGATCAAAGCCATTCCTGAAATTTTGGAGTGCTTGCTGATCACCGGTCAAACCGCCGACTACTTGCTCAAAGTGGTGGTGAAGGACTTGGACGAGTATCAAAAACTCTTGCTCACACAAATCACCAAAATCCAAGGGGTGACCGGGGTTCATTCGAGCTTTGTGCTCAACAAGGTGGTGGACCGCAGCGCTTTACCGATCGCTTGAATACAACCCTTCAAGCCCCGTTAAGCAAAGGAATGCAATCCAATGGCATTGCCTTCCAAGTCGCCAATGATGGCAATGAAGCCGTCGACCCCGATGTTGCATTTGTGGCGATGAACCGGAGCGCCAAGGACTTCAGCGCGCGCGGCCACGAGCGCACAATCCTCAACATGAAAATAAACCATGGTCCCTTGGTGGGAAGGCTTTCTCATGGGATGCTTCATCAACGCTCCCATGGCTCCCAAGCCCGGCATGCCCCCGGGGAAGCGGTAAGCTTCAAATTCACCCGGGGATGCATCGGGTGTCAATTCAACGCCAAAAACCTGTTCATAAAAAGCTTTGGCGCGAGGCAAATCCTCGACATAAATTTCGAACCAGGTCACTGGATTTTTTGAATACGCCATGTCCAAGCCACTCTCTATCGGTCAACTGAAAAATGGAGTTTAACGCTCACGAAACCATTTGGTGATGACAAACTTCTCACCACCCAGCACCGGCATGCCCGCGTGCAAAGTCTCTGGGTTGACCTCGCCGGAGGGCAACAAATTGTTCCACACCACAGCCATGCCTTGACGCGGCTTGATGGTCTTCTTGATCGAGACAAAATGGGTCCCACCCCCTTGGGCGACTTCATTGAGATAAACCATAAAGGTCCAAGTTCGGTTCCCTCGCTCAGCGGCAAATCTGGCGTACTCATCGGTGTTGGGCGCGAAATAATCGGTGTGCGCCCTGAACTGCTCACCCACACGGTAGCGCTGCAATTGGGTGCCCTCGGACAAGGCCCCCCGGATGCCCAAGGTTTGAGAAATCCTTTCATCCATCGCCCAGACCTTGGGTTGATTCAACAAGGCCAAGTCACAGGTTTGGCTGGTGCGAAACGACAAGTCCACATAGGTCTGATCGGGCAGTTGATGCACACCTTGGTTCTCAGCGCCTTCGACTTCGGGATCGGGCAGTGAGACGGTTGACGCGCGCAAATGACCCTGCCCTAAATCGATGATGCCTTGACACTCCTCGGGGCTCATGAAGTCGGCAATCAAGTACAACTGCATGTGGGCCGTGATGACCTGAGAGACCAAGGCGGGGTGGTTTGGGTCTTGCAAAAAAACCGCGTCCGCAAGGCTCACTGGCCCCAAACTCAAGGGGGTGTTTTTTGTTGATACGGGTCTGGCCCAATACACATGGGGGGCATGGGCTTGCGCTTGCGCTTGGGCTTGGGCTTGGGCTTGCCCAGACTGGGCCGGGTCAACAGGATGGGTCAAGATTGTCCTTTTTGGCGGTGCCGACTCAAGGGCCTGGTCAATGGACACCCCTTCAAAACCGTTTTGCAGCAAAATATGTTTAATACCCTGGACATCACAGCCCCGGGCCAAGTTTTCTTGTGTCCAAGCAAGCCATGGGGGATGGTTTTGGAGTGTTTTGAGTTCACTCATGATGGATCGATTTTTCTTAAAACATAATACAAACCCATCACATCCTCGCCTTGGTTTTTGCGGATGAGTGCAGGGGTGGTTGTTTGAATCAGAAAGCCATGAACCGAGGCCAGCGCATCGCAATAAGACTTGGTGTGCTTGAAGCGCATGGTGCTGGCGTGAATTGAAAAACTGATCCCCTCTTTTTCTTCTTTTTTCTCTTTTTCCTCTTCCACGGTAAACGCAAAGCAGCCTCGCGGGTTTAACACTCGGTGAATGCCGGCAAAAACTTTTGACAAATCGCCCACGTAAATGAAGACATCCAGGCTCAGCACCACATCAAAAGAGAGTTTCGTAAGCGTTAAAAATTCAACAATATCGCATTCAATGAGTTCAGAGTAAATATTTTTCTCACGTGCCACGTCTAGCATGCGGAATGACAAATCAACCCCCACCAGACTCTTGGCCAAAGGCGCCATCACCGCCCCACTGAGCCCCGTGCCACACCCCAGGTCCAAAAAGGCATGCGGGCCTGGGGCCAGAAAAGGCTGCATCAGCCCGAGCATGAAGTTTGGACTTTGATAGGCGAGCTCTTGCACGAGTTGCCGCTCAAAATACGGTGCATACTGGTTGAACAGATTGCTCACAAATTCGGGCGGAGGCGCGTCCTTGAACGCACTGCTTTTCACTTGACTCTCAAGGGCATGCAAGATGTACTCGGCCTCGAGCCGGCGCTTAAAACCCGCTTCTATCGAACGCTCGATATCGGCCTTGGCAGATGAAAATTTTTGTTGCTGGAAATGGATATTGGCGCGATGGAAATACGCTTCAGCAAAGCCCGGATGGAGTTCGATGGCCTTGGTAAAGTTCTTCACCGCCCCTTCAAATTGTTGCAATTCAAAATACATCAAACCCAAATTAAAGTAGGCGGGAGCGTATCCCGCATCCAAGGCCACTGCGTGATCAAAGCTCACCTTGGCGTTTTGATACAGCCCCTGGGCTTTGAGCGCACTGCCCAAATTGGCATGGGTTTGGGCCACCCTTGGGTTCAACTCAAGAGAGCGGGCATAACTCTGAACAGCCAAATCAACATGGTTCATTTCTTGGTACAAGACACCCAAATTCAAGTGCGTCATGTAAAAATCAGGATTGATCTCCAAGGCTTGTTGATAACTGGTTTGGGCCAAATCGGGGCGGCCGAGTTGCTGCAAAACATGGCCTCGGTTGGTGTAGGCTTCAAAGGACTGTGGATTCTTGTCCAAGAAAGCGTCGTAATGCTTGAGCGCCAAGTCATGCTCATTGAGATCACTGTGCGCTTGGCCCAAGTAAAAATTCACCTGAAACCAACTCGGTTCTTTTTTGATCGTCTGCGCCAGATCCTTCAAAGCTTGCCTCGAGCGCTTCATTTCAAGCAAGATCAGTCCGCGTTTTAGCAAAAATGCAGCCCTGCCCGGCTTGATCTGGAGCGCCTGATCCAAGCAAGTCAATGCTTCAGAAAAGCGGCTCATCTTCATGAGCAAATTGCCCAAATTAAACTGCGCCAAAGCATGCTCGGGGCTGAGCGCAACCGCTTGGGCATAACTCGCCAGGGCAGCATCGAGCTCATTGAAACGCTCTTGAATAACCCCTAAATTGAGATGCGCATCCAAATCCCGGGGATGATGTTCAATGGCCGTCAACAAGCATGTTTTGGCTCTCTCATGCTCGTCTTTTTGTGACCACAAAATCCCCAAGTTGTTCAGCAGTTTGGGGTGATGCGGATCCAGAGACAACAAGGCCTGGTACTGCGCCAAAGCCCCATCGAGTTCACCCTTTTGGTGAGCAGCCTGGGCGACCAGAAGATCGCGATCGAACTGGGAGTGCGCGCTTGAAATGGATCTTGAGGATTTTCTTGGAAGGGGTTTCATCAACAGTTCTCAAGCTTGGATGAAGTCTAAGCCAAAGGGCTCATGCCTTGCTGGCGCTTGACGTCTGCCGTTGGAGCGGAGCTCAAATATTGGAAAAACTTTTGGACGTCTTGAATGCGCTCATCTTGACCCAATAGGCCACATGGGATGGCCGCACTGAAGGTGGTGATAAAGGCCACATCGGAGGGAAGTTTTCCCAAAATCTGAATGCCTGAGACAGAAATCAACTCACTCATCTGCTGAAACCCGAGCGCCACCTCCCCTTTGGCCACCAAGGACCCCACGGCAATTCCAGGAGGCGGCACCACCAGACGGGCTTTGATGGCCTCCAACACCCCCCAGCGCTCAAACAGCTTTTCCAAATACACACCGCTCGGGCCGGTCGAGTAGCTGATGCTCGGACTCGACAACACCGCGGCTTTGAGCGTTTCTTCATTGTGGATTGACAGCGTTGCGGCTCCTGCGGGAATGGCCATTGCAACATCAGACTGAACCCAGTCGTGGGTACTGGTGGCGATCACCCGGTCCGCGTCCCTGAGTCTGGCAATGGCGTCGCTGGCGAGCAGCACCATGTCGAAGTTTTCACCTTGCCCAATCCGTTTGGCCGCATCAACCCCCCCGACCGACTCGATTTCTACTTTGACGCCGGTGAGATGGTGATAAGACTGCGTCAATTGAGACAACACCGACTTGGTGGCCATTGAGGAGATACCGCGCAATATTCTTTTATTATCCATTGATAGTTCCAACTGTTGATTGCTGGATTTTAGCCACCACCCATGATCTCTTCGCCCATGGTTTGCTATGATGCTTGGGGGTAATGCTTGGGTGTAATATATCCGACAAGATTGCTTTGTCGTGTGTTCAAGCACGATCTATCATCAAAGGCCTCTCGAAACAGAAGGCTTGGACTTGATGGGAGTTGTACATTGTTAAAAATCTTTTTTTCCATATTTTTCATGCTTTTGAGTGAAACTTCCACCGCCAGTCAATACCCTTTGCTCAAAACGCTGATCTGGAAAGCGACCCGCTTTGAGTTCCATACGGGAGAGGTTTTCAATGAGCTCTCCATTGGCTACGTGACCTTGGGGGACCCATCAAATCCGGCGGTTTTGATCCTGCATGGGACGGGGGGCAGTGGCATGGGCATGCTCAACAAAGAGTTTGGTGATGAGTTGTTTCTCAAAGGACAACCCTTGGACGCCGAGCGTTACTTCATCATCATTCCCGATGCCATCGGCACGGGGCACTCCAGTAAACCATCAGATGGTTTAAGAGCCAAATTCCCGCATTACAACTACGACGACATGGTCAAGGCGCAGTATCTCTTGGTCACCCAGGGTCTCAACATCAAACAATTGAGGCTTCTTTTGGGCAATTCCATGGGTGGCATGCAGGCTTGGACTTGGGGCTCAAAACACCCAGAGATGATGCAGTTCTTGGTTCCCATGGCTTCTACCCCCATCGCCATGTCGGGACGAAATTGGATGCTCAGACGAATGATGACAGATCTAATTCGCCAAGACCCCGCTTGGAAAAATGGGGACTATGAAAAGCAACCCGACATCACCCAACGGGCCAGTGTGTTTTTTGGATTGGCGACATCGGGAGGCACCCAACATTTGCAATCCTTGGCGCCCAATAGCCGCTTGGCTGATCACTTGATCGCAGAGCGCTTGGATCAAGCCTTTTCAATGGACACCAATGATTTCTTATACCAGTGGGAGTCCTCGCGAGATTTTGACCCCAGTGAATACTTGTCCAAGATTCAGGCCAAGGTCATGGCCATCAACTCGTTGGATGATGAGCGCAATCCCCCAGAATTAGGCCTCATGCAAGAGCAACTTAAAAAGATTCCATCCGCCAGGCTTTTTTTAATTCCAGCCTCAAAGGACACCGCTGGACACTCCACCACTTCACAGGCAAAGTGGTGGAAAGAAGAACTGCGCCATTTCATAAAGCCATGATTGACTCTATCAACAAACGCCCCTTAATTTGTCGATTCGGTCAAAGTACTTTTTAGCATAGTCGACAACCTGAGGGTCTGTTGGATGATCAACGGTCTCAACTCCAACAATTTTCTTGGCAACCGCGTGATCATGTGTGGCGGCATGTTTTAAAAGTTCACCTTTCGCCGAACCCGGACCCACAATCAATATTTCATTGATATCGGAGACAGCCGCAATTACTTTATGAAAAAAATTATTGTCTTTTGGCGCATTGCCATTTCCAATCTCGTTGGCTTTGTGATGCAAGTGCGTATGGTTAGACTGGCTCTTGATTAATTCATTTTTTGAAGCATCGAAATAAAGCACATGAGCTTCATGATGATCGATCCAAATGACGACGTGATTTGTTCTCATAATTTCCCATGGATATGTTGTACAAGTTCAGTATAAAACCCTCACTTGCTTATTGAAATCAACTTGAGATGCGGTTATTGATCTGGGTCAGGATTGGGGTAAACAATCGGTTTGCTTAAACGACATTGCCCTTCAGAGCAGGGCAATTGAAATTTGACTGCCTGAGGGGGAATCGAGCCACCAGCATAAGGATTTTCAAACCACTGTTCTGTTGAATTCAACATCGCCATTCACCAAACTCAGTTATGTCCTCATAGCCTATGGTGTTAATGTTCTTTTTTCCAAAAAAAGGAATTAGATATTGGTTTATGACACGCACATAATCGTTATAAACACTTTTACCAACTCCACTTGCTATCATTCGTTCCAACTCAATTGCTGTTTTAGAGGCAACGTCGTCAAATCGTTTGCTAGTAATTGGTATTTTTTCGTCAAATAAGAAGCGAGCCCTATCGTATGCTTCACATGCAACTTCTGCAGCAAATTGAATATTTGCGTGTTTGGTAGCAACTCTGTGCCACTTTAAATCTTTTAATTTAAAACGAGCTTGCCATTTGGCGCTGTCGCCACGTTTGTACAGCGCTACCTCACCGTCGCGTACATGCATTAAATTGGCATTAACTTTTGTAACAGCTATTTTTGGCACAGTAGTAAATGTGGCAAGTGTTAAACAATTCGCGTAGTTTATTGTCACTTTTATATAAGAAGCTGCCTCAACCAATTTATTTCTGTGGTTTAAGCCTAATTTTTATATTGATTGCCAATTTGTACAGCGTTTTTGGGAGTTTGTTATTGGGTAGGCTAAAAAGGGTACTTTTTTGCGTATAAGGGAGTAGCTTAAGCCTCTACTCTATTAAAAGTAGTAGGGTAAATGGGAAATGCCTATGGGGTTGGGGGAAAGGCGCAAAACCTAATAATTTGCACGTTTGCTATTGCTAGAACCGTGCGACAGTCGTGCAATAGAAAAGCGTAGCACGGTTTCCCTTGCTACGCTTTGTATATGGTGGCCTGGGGCGGAATCGAACCACCGACACAAGGATTTTCAATCCTCTGCTCTACCGACTGAGCTACCGGGCCAAGGATAGAGATTATAGCTTAAAGTTAAAGCCATAGTATTTTGGAGCCGAAAAGTACTCAAACTCAGGGTGGGCTGTGTTGTTATTGCCTCAACTGAACGCTACTTGGGGCCTACCTCGCCTTATATGTTG
>CAILYC010000018.1 GCA_903838355.1 uncultured Burkholderiales bacterium
AACAGTTCCTCAATCCGGCTGTTGGGATGGGTCGGTAACCTGGTCAAGACATCGGTCATGTATTTCAAGGGGTCCAAGCCGTTCATTTTGGCGCTGTTGATCAAACTCATGACGGCGGCTGAACTTGTGCCCGATTGCTCAGAACCTAAAAATAAGAAATTCTTGCGTCCTAGCGCGATGGGCCTGATCGTGTTTTCCACATGGTTATTGTCAATGGGAACTTGGCCGTTTCCTAAGAACGCCTTCAATTCCACCTCACACTGAAGTGGACCCCAAATTTAGGACAGCAGTTTAAGTGAGATACTGTTGTGATCTAAGGGGTCGAAATGAGTTTAATCAAGAAACGCAATGTGCACCCACCAGCATTCAAGGCCAAGATTGCTCTTGAAGCCATCCGTGGAGCCAAGACCATCAATGAAATTGCCCAGGACTATGGCGTTCATCCTGTGACGGTTAGCCAGTGGAAAAAAGAGATGCAAGATCACGCCAAGAGCATTTTTGAGGGCAAACGTGGCCCAGTTTCTGTTGCTGGCCGCAGCGCACCAGAGCGTTTGTATGGGGAAATTGGCCGTTTAAAAATGGAGTTCGATTGGCTCAAAAAAAAGTCCGGAGTTTCTCCGTAGTGACAAGGCAGGGCTGGATTGGCCCTGAAGCAGAGTTGTCAATGGCTCGTCAGTGAGCATCGGCTGGTGTAAGGGCCTGCGTCGAGGCCCTTTTCCATTGCGTGGCCCGTTGGTTGGGTCCCCGTGCGCTGTGTATTTGGTTTTTATCAAATATCGGTTTGTTTTGGTGTGGGTAATGGCTTTTCCTGCCCTGCAATCCCTAAGCCAAAAAACCAAGTTGTCGGGTTTAAATGAATTCTAATGAATTCATTTCCCAGGCCGTGATCTTTGGTGGCTCAAGGAACTGTGGCCTGTTGAATTTTTCCAATCCACCCCATTATGTGTTTGACCATGGGTTCAAGCGAATGGGGCGCGAAGATGTCGCCAGCCAAGACATGTTGATTTTCGCTTTCACTGTCGTCGACCCTGAAAAGTTCCTTGGATGTGCTTCCAAGGGCTTTGAATGCTTGCAAGGTCAAGGTGGGATCAACCACCTTGTCTTTTTCGCTGTAAAAAATCAACACGGGTTGTTTGAATTGCGATAAATCACTGTCTCTGACCTTCTTGGTCAATGCCATCATGGGAAAAAGAGCCTGGGTGGGATAAACCGTGGTCCAAGCCAGATTTTGGCGCGGGTCGGCAGAGGGTTGACCCCTTGAGGGTCCTTGGATGGCGTAGGCGATTTGCTCGCCCCAGGGCCAGTTGATCATTTCGGCGCGTTTGTCTTTGGGGCCAAAGTTGGGGGAGATGAACACATGGGCTGCCAAAGCGTTGGCATGCTCAGACAAGCCAAACCAGGTGGCCAGGGTAGAACCCGTCGAGCAACTGATGACCAAGACGTGTTCGCCGATCTTGCGACCGATGGCAACCGCCTCATTGACATCGGCCAACCAGTCTTGGATGCTGGCTTGCCCCAACTCGGCAGACCCTTGTCCGTGCCCGCTCAAACGCGTGTAAAAGGCATTGGCATGCAGGGCCTTGGCCACTTCACCCGTGAGCGGGGCTGTCTCTAATTTACTGGCTGAAAAACCATGGATGTAGACAACAGACCACGGCGTTTTGTCGTGATTTTTCGAAGACCAAACAATTTCTTTTTCTGTTCCCGCTCTCAAGTGAGCAAGCCCTTTTTCGCTTTTTTTGAGCCAAGCGTCCAATTCATGGGGGTCCTCTGGAATAGAGGCTCTGGCGCTTGGGGTTTCAGGGCCAAATGAATTTCGAGGGCCCCAAGCAAATAGCAGTGACAGCACGATCAATAAAGACATGCTCCATTTGAGCAAGGGCAAGATTTTGTGCTTATTCATTGAGCAGCGGGGCGCTTATTTTTTTGAAGTTCAACAGTTTTGCAACTGGTCTTGGTGATTTTGTTGTTGGTGGATTTGAAGGTGAAGAGGTCGTGCGTGAGTGTATTGAGCTCAAAGGTGTTTTCATAGGGCAGGGCCGGGAAGACGAAGGTGATGAACTCATTGTTGCGCAGGTAGCTGCCCACAATGTTGTAGGGGTCTTTGCCCATGTCACTGGTGTCGTCTTTGGAGCCAACAAATACACGGCCGTCAAAAAATAAATAAACGTTGCTGGCGCATCGCCAGAGTTGCCCGTGTTGAAGGGCTTGGTAAAAGAGGCCTTGGACGATTTCTTTGTTCTCTTGCTGAATGGCGTCGTAGCGACGTTTGTCGTTGCCCGTGTCTTTGTACATAGCGTTGGCGTCTTGGGCCTGAGCTGTGACCCCCGCTTGCAAAGCGGCCAAGCACAAGGATGCCAGTGCCTTGAGTGCAAGAGACCCGCGCTTGCTAAAGAGCGGTCTCATCAGGGATTCTCGCCAAGCGAACACTGCGCAACAAAGCTTGAAGCCCTGCGCTCAGGGGTGTTTGGGAAACATGAGGGACTTTCGCCAAGATTAATTCACCGCATCCAAGCTTTTGCCTTCAATGTGAACGGGCTTGGCGCTGATCAGGACAAAGGCGATGATGCAGACCTCAGTGCCTTTGTTGACCCAATTGTGAATGGTGCCGCGCTGAATGAGCACGTCTCCGGCTTTGAGCACTGTGATCACACCGTTGTCGAGCTCCATGTGGATCTCACCCGTGATCACCACTGCGTAATCGATCGAGTCGGTGCGGTGGTTCCTGGGTGCCACGCCCGGTTCATAACGCACCACTCGAAACACCGTACCGTTGTCAACGGTGGTTTTGAAGGCTGTTTGGGTGGGGTCTTCAAACCCATCGTTGTTGACCGGAAAACCTTGGGTTGACCACACCACAGTGGAGGACTGGCCTGCACGAGGAGAAATGACGTTTTGAGAGATCTCATCGATCTCGACCTTGGCATGTCCGTTGTGGTCATGACCTGTGACGACGCGTCTGACTTGGAGGGTCATGGTGTGACTTTCTGCGCTAAATTGGGCAAGGATTGAAAAACTTCTTTAATTCCAAGTCATGAGACTTTGAAAAACACTATTTTAAAGGCGAATGGGGGCGATCTGAGGCGGCCCATGGATGTGCGTTGTTTGGTTTTGGGCTAGGGGCAAGGTCAGAATGGGATCAACAAGGGCGCCATGGCTTTGAGCGCTGTGCACATTGCGCAATAGAATGCATCACGACTTCTCTCATTAGAAATTCTTTCCTTCAAGAGGCTGACATGTTTTCTCTCGCCCATCGCAAACTCCCGAGTTTTGTCCTACAGTTGTTGCTGGTCTTCATGGGCTTTTGTCTTCACGAGCAAGCCCGAGCGCAAGCCTGGCCCAGTAAACCCATCATTTTTGTGACCGCGGGTGCACCCGGTGACGGATTGGATTTGATCACCCGCGTGTTTGCACAAAGCATGTCCAAAGCATTGGGTCAAAGCATTGTGGTCGACAACAGGCCTGGGGGAGGTGGCAAAATTTCCATGGAATACATCAAGAACGCCCATCCCGATGGTTATACCTTGGGTGTCATGTCTTTGAACAATTTGCCACTGGCTGCGGTCAATACCAAGCCACCCTACAACCCCAGCACTGATTTTCTGCCCGTGGGCCTGCTCTGCGACGCCATGGGCTGGCTGGTGGTGAGTGCGGACTCGCCCTTCAAATCGGTTCATGACTTGGTGACCTACGCCAAAAACAATCCCGGTAAATTGAATTTTGCCAGTTCTGGTATCGGTAGCATTTTTCATTTTTATGGAGAATGGCTCAAACAACTGGCTTTGATTGACGCCACCCACGTGCCTTACAAAGGCGAGGCGCTCGCCATGGCCGACATCGTCAGTGGTCGCGTGGACTACATGTTCGCCTCGGGTGCTGCCAAGCCTTTCGTCACCACGGGCAAGCTCAGACTCTTGGCCACAGGAGGGCCTGACCGCATGGCCGATTTCCCCAATAACCAGACCATGGTCGACGCCGGGTACCCTGAGTTTTCCATCACGGGTTGGATCGGTTTGGTCGCCCCCAATGGGGTGCCCGCCGACATCATTAAAAAGCTCAACGCCGCAGCGCTGGCGGCTGCCTCAGACCCGAGTGTTAAAAAGACTTTGAGCACCTATACCTTCAACACCCTAGGTGGAACGCCCGAAGAGTTTGCCAAGCGAATTGCCATGGACATGGGGCGTTTAAGCAAAATTGGCAAGGCTGCCAACATCCAGCTCGACTAAAAAACAGATTTGAGGACCCTTGTGACTGTGAGCGAACACCAATTTGTCATGGAAGCCGCTCGGCACACGCCCATTTGGGGGGTGTACGATGTGGTGGTTTTGGGGGGTGGGCCCGCGGGCATGGCCGCCGCAACCATTGCTGCGCGCCAAGGACTCAAAACCCTGCTCATCGAACACTACGGTTTTTTAGGGGGCATGGGCACCGCCGCTGGGGTGACCAACTTTTGTGGTTTGCACGCCTTGGTGAACGGCCGCATCGTTCGGGTGGTCCAAGGCTTTGCCACCGAACTTTTGGCCCAGATCGATGCCTTGGGTGGCTTGAACGAGCCCCATTTGTTGTTTGGCGGGCGCATCGCGGCCCAGGCCTATGACAATGCAGCCTACAAAATTGCCGCCGATCGCATCACCCGGGCTGCGGGGGTCGAACTGCTCTTTCATACCCGGGGTGTTGGTGTGACCATGCGAGACCCAGACCACATTGAATCCATTTTGATCGAAAACAAGTCAGGGCGTTTCGCTGTGCTTGCCCAGCAATTCATCGATGCCTCGGGCGATGCAGACCTGGGCCACCATGCGGGGGTTGAATTTGAAAAAGGCACCAGCGCCAAAGACATGATGTACCCCACCAGCATGTTTCGCGTGAACGCAGTGCAAGCTGACTTGGCCGAGAAGAGCCTGGTGAAGATCGACGAGCTCATGGAGACAGCGCGTCGCTTGGGGACTCGGTTTTCAAGGCGCACCCCCATCATCAAACCACAAAAGCACAACACCGAGTGGCGCGCCAATGTCACGCAAGTGGCCAACGAGGACGGCACGCCTGTTGACGGCTGCAACGCACAGCAAGTCAGCCGTGCCGAGGTCTTGGGTCGAGAGGAAATCGCTTCTTTTATGCGGTTTTTAAAAGACTCGGTGCCTGGTTTTGAGTCCTCGTACTTATTGGAAATTGCCCCGCAGCTGGGAATTCGTGAAACGCGCCGCATGGTGGGCGTTTATCAGTTGAGCGAGAACGACGTGCTCGAGTGCCGTCACTTTGACGACAGCATCGGGGTCAACGCCTGGATGGTGGAGGAGCACACGGCTGGGGATGTTTTGTTCAAGTGGCCGCATGCTGGGACTGTTACGCCTTACAACCAATTGCCCTATCGAATGATATGCCCCAAGACCGTGGACAATTTGATGGTGGTGGGTCGTTGTGCTTCCATGACCCACGGCGGGCAGTCTGCAGCCAGAGTTTCGGGAGCTTGTTTTGTGATGGGGCAAGCCGCCGGTGTGGCCAGCGCCTTGGCCATCGAAGCGAGTGTTAGCCCCCAATCTGTTTCAGTGTCTTTGTTGCAGGAGCGGTTGTTGGCTCAAGGCGTATTTTTGGGTTAACTATTTGAGTTGGCTTTTTGAGTTGGCTTCCAATCTCATCTCCATTGCGCAATCAATCTGCCGATGCTCAGTTGTGAAATCGTGCCGTCGGCGTTACCCGTGTATCAAAAAACCGTTCATCTGGCATGCTGGCAATCCAGCACGGTGCGCCAGGCAGACCAGCAACTTCTGCACTGGGGGGGGCGGTGAGTGTGCCACTGCTCAATGTCAGCGTCTGTAGGGCTTTTTTGGCGGGGTCCAGAGAGTAAAACTTGCCGCTGCTCCTTGCCCATGCAAACGAAGGGTGGACAATGCTGCAACACCTGCGCCCCAACCAAAATGACGCCAGCTGAGCTGAAACTCACTTGAAAACATAAGGACTCCTGGATTAATAAATGGTATGGAGTCCTAAGCTTGAATCCCTCATATATCCCTCATATATCCCTCATATGCTTGCATTTTTTAAAATTAATACATCAATAACTATAATGTATTAATTTAAGCCTTGCGTGGCGTGAATTGAGCTCAAGGAATTGGCCACAGGCTCAGCGCCATAATTAAGCAGACAAGTCGTACATTAATCCGAGTGACTTTTTTCGCATTGGAATGAACACCATGATCTTATCTCGCGCCTTTCAATTTTCCTCTTGCGTCATTGCCTTGTTGGCAAGCCTTGGCGGTGTGGCCTATCCTCAAACGGCATGGTCACAAGACAAAGCGGGTGTCGCACCTGCATGGCCCATTAAAACCGTGAGGATGTTGGTCGGTTTCCCTGGTGGATCAACCCCCGACATGGTCGCCCGCACCTTGGCCGAGCCTCTCGCCAAGGCCTTGGGGCAGGCGGTGGTGGTGGACAACAAAATCGGGGCTTCAGGAAATATTGCCACCGATGCGGTGGCCAAGGCGAATGATGATCACACACTGGCTGTTGTCATCAATGGCAATTTGACCTCGGCCAAACTGCTGGACCCCAAATTGCCTTACGACCCCGCGCGAGACTTCACCTTTATCTCCTTGCTGGCCACGTCCCCTTTGATTTTGTTGGCGCCAGCCAATTTTGCTGAAGGGCTCGAATTCATGCATCAAGCCCAGAGCAATGGCAATCAATGGAACTATGGCTCGGTGGGCAATGGCTCGGTGGCCCACCTCGGGATGGAGCTACTGAAGTCCAAGATCAGTGGGATGCAGGCGGTGCACATTCCTTACTCGGGCAATCCGCAGGTGATCACTGCCATGCTGGGCGGTCAAATCCAAATGGCCTTGGTGCCCCCAGGGGTTGCGATGCCGCAAGTCAAATCTGGTAAATTGAAAGCCATTGGTCTCACCAGTGCCAGAAGTCCTTTGGTGCCCGACGTCGCTTCCTTGTCAGAGTTCGGGGTAAAGGACTTTCAGCTTGAAGTCTGGACGGGTCTGGTGGCGCCCGCGGGTTTGTCGACAAGTGCGAAAGCACGCTTGAGCAGTGAGATCGCCCATATTTTTGCACAAGACGATTTCAAGCAAAAGCTGCTGGGTTTGGGCTGGCTGGCAGTGGGTTCGAGCAGTGAGGCCTTCAAAGCCCGTGTCCAAGAGGAGTCGCAGCAGTTGGGCAACATCATCAAGTTGCGCCAAATCAAGCTCGATTGATAGACGTGAGGTTTTGATGAGTTTCAAGGATGCGCCTTTGGCTTTTGTCGACATTGAGACCACGGGCTCGAATGCGCAGCGCGACCGCATCACCGAGATTGCCATCATCACCTGGGACCACCAAACAATCAAGCGCTGGGAGCGTTTGATTGACCCTGGTGTGGGCATTCCTGAATTCATTCAGCGTCTGACCGGCATCGGCCCAGACCTGCTCGAGGGCGCACCTGCCTTCGAGGACTTGGCCCAAGAACTCTGGCAGGAGTTGGAGGGAAAGATCTTCATTGCCCACAACGCCAACTTTGATTACGGTTTCATCAAAGCAGCGTTCAAGCGTTTGGACATGGAGTTCAAGGCGCCGGTGCTGTGCACGGTGAAATTGTCGCGCCAGCTTTTTACATTGCAAGCAAGGCACAATTTGGACAGTTTGATTGCGGCCCACGGCCTCACCATTCACCAACGGCACCGCGCCATGGGTGACGCCGATGTGTTGTGGCAGTTCTGGCAGGTGTGTGAGCGCCACTTTGGCGCCGATGTGCTCGTGCAACAAATTGTTCAACAAACTCGCAAGGCTGCCTTGCCACCCCACATCGACCAGGCCCTGATCGATGCCATTCCCGACGGGCATGGTGTCTATACCTTTTATGGAGACGAACACTTGCCGCTCTACATTGGCAAGAGCAAGACCTTGCGCACACGGGTTTTGAGCCATTTTCAAGGCGCCTTGACCAAGGCCAAAGAGATGAAGATCGCTTTGCAGGTCAAACACATTGAATGGATTGAAACAGGCGGGGAATTGGGGGCCTTGATCCTAGAGTCCCAGATGATCAAGGATAAGCTACCGAGCCTCAATGTCAAGCTCAGGCGCAGTCGCGAGTTGTGTGCTTGGGCCTTGTTGCCCGATGAGAACGGATACCGCCGCGCCAAGATGCTTGGCGCGCAGGATCTGGATGTGGGCAAACAAGACCACTTGTATGGGCTCTTTGCCTCACAACGCATGGCCAAAAATGCGCTGAAATCATTGTGTCAACAGCACGCGCTGTGTGAAGGCTTGATGGGCTTGGAAAAGTTGGGCAAAGGGCAGCCTTGTTTTGCACACCAGCTCAAAAAGTGCCTGGGTGCTTGTGTGGGGGTGGAGTCCGCCGAGCGCTACAACTTGAGACTGATCACCGCCTTGAGCGCCTTGAAGGTCAAAACCTGGCCCTATCCTGGCCCCATCGGCATCAAGGAAGGTGAAGGCGTGCATGTGGTGGACCACTGGTTTTACATGGGTTATGCCAAAGATCCCAGTGACTTAGAAGACGTTTTGGGCCTTCAACGCCCCGATTTTGATTTGGACATTTACAAGATTCTTCAGTCCCATTTGCGCAAAATGCCCAAAGACCAGTTGGCGTTGTTGAGTCCAGCCCCTGTGCAGCAGGATTTTGAGACCTCTTGAGGCGCCACATCGGACGGCCTGGATTGCACCCGTTCACAATCCCATGAGCGCAACAGCCCGGGTCCATCCCGCCGACGCTGCTTTGATTTTGACAGGAAAACAATTAACGACAAAGCCGCTTGAGGGCAGGGCCTCTAAATTGTGGAGTTTCTCCAAGTGACAGTAACCGATGTCACGCCCGGCTTTGTGGCCTTCCCAGATCAATTTCTTGTTGCCCGTGGCTTGCACTTTCTCATTGGTGTAGACAAAAGGCGCGTCCCAACTCCAGGCGTCAGTTCCAGTGAGCTTGACGCCACGCTCGAGCAAATACAAGGTCGCCTCTCGACCCATGCCGCAACCGGTGCTCACATAGTCGTCATGGCCATAGCGCTTGCCTGCGGCGGTGTTCACCACCACGATGTCCATGGGTTGGAGCTCATGGCCAATTCGCTTGAGTTCCTGGTCCACGTCCTGGGCCGTGGCCACATAGCCGTTGCCGAAATGTCGAAAATCCAATTTCACCCCAGGTCTGAAACACCACTCGAGTGGGATCTCGTCAATGGTGATGGCGCGCTCAGCGTGACCACTCGCGTGGTTCATGGTGGGGTGGAAATGGTAAGGCGCATCGAGGTGGGTGCCGTTGTGGGTGGTGAGTTGAATTTTTTCAATGGCCCAGCCCGCCGCATCGGGTAAATCTTCGGCCTTCAAACCCGGAAAGAAAGTCTGGATGCGGGCCACCGTCTCATCGTGCTGGAGGTACTCGATGTGAGGGCGCACAAAATCTGGATCACTCTTGATGTCGTTTTCCAGGGGCATGGAGATGTCGATGATCTGTAGGCGTGAGAAGTCCATTAGTTTTTCTCCAATTTCATGGTTTTGACAATGTCCGAATTGGTTTTTGAGACCTCGGCCAGGCGTTGGTTGAAGGCTTGCGTGTTCAAGTAAGCTGGGGTTTGGGCCATGGTGGTGGCGGTTTTTTTGAATTCCTCTTCGTGGGTCACCTTGGCGCAGATGTCTTGGAGTTTTTCAACGATGGCTTGGGGCGTTCCAGCCGTGGCATAAATGCCATTGAGCCCGGGGGTGACACTGCCCACGCCAAGCTGCGTGATGGTGGGTGCGTCGGGTGAGCCAGGCTGCTTTTCGCTCGAGAGCACGGCCAAGACCCGAAGATTGCGACCCGCAATGGAGGAAAGGGCAGGGGCTGCGAAATCAATGTCTCCTCCCAGGAGTTGTGGCAGCAGTTGACCATCGCCCCGGTATGGAATGGCGTTGAATTGGACACCCAGTGTTTTTTCGATGGTGCCCACCGACAAATGCGGCACGCTCCCAGTCCCCGCGTGACCATAGTTGAGCTTGCCAGGTGACTCCTTGGCGAGTTTGATCAAGTCGGCAAAACTCTTGATCGGGGACTCGTTTCTCACGGCAATGGCAAAGACGTTTTCAAACACCTGGCAGACCGGTTGGATCTTGTTGAGTTCAAAGGGCATGGATTTGCTGAGAAAGGGCGCCACCACCAGTGGAGAAGCGGGTGAGAAGACCAGGGTATAACCATCGGGCGAGGCATTGGCCAGCGCACTGAACCCAACCAAACCCGCCGCCCCGTCTTTGTTCGTCACAATCCAAGTGGAGTTGGTGACCTTGGCGGCTTCACGGGCAAAGGCGCGCGCCATGGCGTCTACACCACCCCCTGCGGCGTAGGGCAAGATCAACTCCACCGTTTTGCTCGGGTAGGCGGTTTGCGCCCCAATATGCAGGGACAGGAGTTCCAGGGCGAGGCAGAACATGGATCCCAAAAGGAGAGATTTTTTCATATGCTTGTTCTCGAGTTGAACGATGCAAACCGGTTTATTTTTTACGGGGACGCCATCAATCCATTATTGGACTTCAAGCAAAGCGCGTCAAGGGGACCAAACGAACAGGCCAATTGGGGATGCGTCGACAGCGTTCGAGCCAGCGCAAGATGTGGGGGTAGGCGCTCAAATCGGTTTGTCCTTCAGGGGCAGACTCCACGTAGGGAAAGCAGGCAATGTCGGCCAAGGTGGGGCGATTCAAGGCCAACCAATCGTGGTTTTGGAGTTGCTGCTCCATCGCTTTTAATCCAACTTCACCAAAGGCCTGGGCTTTTTCAAGAGGACCCAACGTCCAGCGATCTCTCAATACGCCACGTCTGGCGTATTGCAGACCGCATTGCAACTCGGTCGCCGCCAGCGACAGCCATTGGGTGATTTGGGCCATTTGCAGTGGGTCGCTTGGGTACCACTGGTGCCCACCGTATTGGCGTGCCAAATAGATCAGACATGCCGCGCTATCCCACAGCACGGTACCGTTGTCATCAAGGACCGGCACCTCACCACGGGGGTTCAAGTTCGTGAAGGGTTCTTTTTTGTGTTCGTGCGCTTGAAAATCCATGAAGATGGGTTCGTAGTGAAGACCGATGAGGCCCATTAAAATCCGCAGCTTATAAGAGTTGCCCGAGACGTCGCCCATGAAGAGTTTGAGGGCTGGGCGCTTGGACACGCGCATATCCCCAGAATGCTCATACCAGCGCATGGGCAGCATGCCACAATCCTCGTCCCCGCGGCCTTCACGGCTGACTTTGTCAAAAAGGCTGAGCGCCATTTCGGCCATGGGCAAAGGTATGCCCATGCTTTGCGCCTCATCGAGCATCAAGTTGATGTCTTTTCTCACTGAATTGACATCAAAGTTGACCGGGGCTATGGGCGTGCCGTGCAAAGCGTCGACCATCATCCCTAAGCGCAGTTTGAGTCCATGGGGCATGCCCGAGCTCTCGCCCATGATGTCCATGAGTCGCTCGGGTGAGAGTTGCAAGGGCTTGCAAAGCGACAAGGCCTCTCCAAAAGACTGCCAGCAAATTTGCATCATCAAATTCATGGCCAGTTTCATGCGCGCGCCCGAACCCACTGGACCCAAATATTCGACCCGCCGGCACAGGGTGTTGAGAAGAGGCAGGGTGCGCTTGAAGTCGGCCTCTAAGCCGCCCGCCAAGCCAAAGAGTTGACCTGCTTTGGCCGGTCCCACCGTGCCGCCGACAGGGAAATCCATGTAGGCCGCACCGGTGGCCAAAACAGCAGGAGCGAGTTGCTCATGAACCCGGGGTCTGACGGTGCTCATTTCTAAAAAGAGTTTACCTGGGGCCGCACTTTTGAGAAATCCATCCTGACCATGGTAGAGCGCGTGAATGGCTGCTTCATGGGTCAAGATCGTCATGATCAAGTCGCTCTTGTTCAACAACTCGCTGGGTGTCGTGGCCACTTGGGCACCCAAGTGGGTGAGGGCGGTCAATTTGGAGGGGGTCCGGTTCCAAACCGTGACCGAGTGGCCCAACAGCAAGAGTCTCTCGACCAAGGCACTGCCCATGCGGCCTGTTCCCGCCAGGCCTATCTTTAACTTGTCCACTGCATTATTCCTCTTCGATGTGGGCGATTTTGAAGATTTCCGCCATGTCTTTTAAGTAGGCACTCAAATAGAGCGTGAAATCGGTCGATGAGTTTCCCAATGGCTCATAGCCACCACCTTGTAAGAAATCAATCACCCGTTTGTCTTTGAGCGTGCTGGCAAAAGCGAGTTGGATGCGATCAACGACGGCCTTTGGTGTGGCCGCAGGCGCAAAAACGCCATGCCAAGCGGCCTCGTAGAGAAAGCCAGGAATGGCCGACTCGGCGATGGTGGGCACTTGCGGCAGTCCCGTCCAGCGCTTGGCGCCAGTGTAAGCCAAGGCCCGCAATTTGCCCGATTTGATGTAATTGAGCACTGTCGAAGGCGCAGAAAACGCCACTTGGATTTCATCGTTGCCAAGCAAAGCGGTCATCATGGGGGCGAGTCCTTTGTAGGGAACGTGCTGCATCTTGGCGCCGGACTTGGCATTGAGCAGTTCACCCAAGAGGTGCTGGCTGTTGCCGATGCCACCAGAGCCAAAGCGCACGGGTTTGTCGGTGTTGTGACTCGCCGCGATGAGCTCACCCAGTGTTTTGACGTTCACAGACGTGTTCACCAAGACCATGTACCCGGGCATGGTGGCCGCCAAGGTCACCGCTTTGAAGTCGCGCACCACATCAAAGGGGAGCTTTTTGCTGAGCAACTGATTGTTGGCAAAGGAGTTGGATGTGTAGAGCAAGGTAAGACCGTCACCAGGGGCATGCGCCAACAAGTCGCCGGCAATGATGCCATTGGCCCCGGCTTTGTTGTCAATGATGATTTTGGCTTTGAGCTCGTGCTCTAGCGTCATCGACATCGCCCTCATGTTTGCATCCATGGAGCCTCCGGGCGGCTGTGGGATCAAGATGCGCACGGTGGGCTCTGACCCGGAGTCTGCGCTCAATGCAGAGTTTGCAAATAAGGGGCTGAGCCACAAGCCCAAAACCACGAGCATCGCCAAGCAGCTTGGCAAAGACCGACCTATTGTCAACAGTCTGGTCCCCAAGGGCCCAACCTTGAATGGGGCTCGATGAGGTGTTGTTGCCATGGTGAGGCGACCCCCTTACCAGCCCTTGACTTCGCGATTTAGAAAACTCAATCCATGAAGACTTTTTTCAAGTCTGTTAAAGGATTCTGGGCTCAAGGGGTCAAGCGGAGGTCTCGCAATCCCGCAATCGCGCCCCATGATGTGCATGGCAGCTTTGAGACTGGCAAAGCCGTGGTGCTTCAAGAGTTGATAAAGGCTGGCAATGTCTTCTTGCATTTTTCTCGCTTCAAAGTATTTCTCCGTGCGACAGACGCTAAAGAAGTCTTTGATGAGTTGGGGCGCAATTGCCGCCATGGGGGTGAGCATGCTCTTGGCGCCCACCGCGCCGGCCGAGACCATGTACTCATTGCCGCTGAGCAACTGAAACTCAGGTCTCGTGCGCTGGACATTGGAGATGATGTTGATCATGAACTGCCAGTCCATGCTCGCGTCGATGAGGCCAGCGAAATTGCTCGAGCTGTTGACCAACTGCAGCATCAAATCGGTGTTGAGCTTGGTGCCGCTCATCTCTGCAGGGGTGTAAAAGACATAAAACGCAATTTTCGCGGCCTTGGCCACCTGCGCAAAATGCTCGTGCACCATCGCCGCCGGTGGCGTCCAATAATAGGGGGTGGTGCAGATGATGGCCCGCGCACCTTTCGATTGGGCGTAATCGGCGCGTGAAGCCGCAACACCTGTGGCGGCGTCGCTCACATGGGCCAAGACGGGGACACGCCCGTTGACTTGCTTCATGACGAAATCAAAGTGAGCGCGTTGCTCGACATCGGACAAACTCACGGACTCGGCCACGTGCATGGGCGTTGCAATGGCCTCGGCGCCAGACCTCAGGTGAAACTCCAGCAGCTTTTCTAGGCATGCGTAGTCGATTTTGAGGTCGTCGGTAAACGGTGTGACAGGGGTGTGGACGAGTCCAGGGATCAAGGTGTTCATGGTGTACAAATTGGAAATATAAACTCACCAGCCATGCGGCTCGGTGTCGAGGATGCCCAACTCTTCGAGTTGTTGAGCAATGAAGGCTTGGCGCTCTGGGGTGGCGGTGGGCAGCGGCGCTCGAGTGGGCCCCACGGGTCGACCCATGATCACCATGCCGCCCTTGAGTGAGGACGGGTATTGATCGCGAAAGAGGTCCCACAGCTGCGCGAGCTTGAATTGAAGTTGACGCGCTTTTTCGCTCTCACCCTTCATGCAGGCGTCAAAGAGTTGTGTGCATAAATTTGGACTGATGCCGCCTGCTGAGGAGTAAGAACCCACGCAGCCCAAAGGCACCGAGGGGGCCAAGAACTCTACACCGGCGACAATCGCAAAATCGGGTCGAACCTTGAGGGCGGCGCGGGAAATCTCAACGAATTTTTCACTGTTGAAACTCGCCTCTTTCAAGGCTATCAAGTTGGGGAGTTTCTCGAGTAGACGCGTGATCAACTCACCATTGAATTCAATGCCTTCCAAGTAACTTGGCGAGTTGTAGGCAATCATGGGGATGTCAACGCTTTGGCCTAAGCGAACATAATGCTTGAAGATCCCCTCCATCGAAGGGCTCCAAAAGTAGGGCGTGATCGCGATGATGGCGTCGGCACCAATTTGCTGGGCGTGCTTGGCCAAATCCACCGAGTCCTCCACCGACAAGGCGCTCACATGGATGGACACGGGCACGCGCTTGGCAACCGACTTCACCGCCACTTCGGCCAATGATTTGCGCTCGTCAATGGTGAGGTTCAAGGACTCACCCTTGTGATGTGGCCAAGAGATGGCTGTGGCGCCGGTTCGCACATGAAAGTCGAGCAACTTTTCAAAGGTTTTGGGGTCTGGACTGAAGTCATCCTTTAATGGAGTGACAGGGCTTTGCATTACGCCTTTGAACATTTGTGTCATGAGAAAAAACTGCCTATGGGTCAGGATATCAATGCAGCACGTGGGTGCTGGGTGAGCGATCAAATTCAAATTGGGGAGAATGAATTTGACAAGCCTTTGAATTTAGCATTTTCTTCAGGGCAGACCCGTAGGTGAAATCCCCATTTGCTGGCGGATTTCCAGGGATGATTTTTCAATGGCCCCTCTTCACACCCCGCCACATGATCCACCATGGTCATCGTGTTGGCGCGACAGTGTGCAATGAGCAATGAATGAAAACAAGTGCTGGCGCTGGGCACAGTGCTGCCTTGTCATGCATGCGTTCAGTTCGAGCGCGTGAACCCGCTCAGTCGCGCATCAGTGGGCGCGTGGGCCTTTGCAGCCTTGCAAAAAGAAATGCTCAATGGCGTAATGCGCTTGGTCTCTCAATTCGGTATCTTCGGCGTGCAGTTGGGCAATGGCACCGTGGATCATTTTTTGCGTCAAGCCTTTGCTCATGGCTTCGAGCACTTGACCAATGTCTTCTCCTTTTGCGAGCATTTTCTTGGCCCGTTGAATTTCGAGCTCACGCCATTGATCGGTTTTTTGGTGCAAGCGTTGAATCAAGGGCACGTCGTCTCGGTTGTGTAGCCAATTCAAAAAACCGTGAACGCCTTCGTCCACAATGCTCTCGGCTTGGCTCACGGCGGCTTGTCGATTTTCTTTGCCGCTTTGCACCACTTGACTCAGGTGATCGACGCTGTAGAGGTAGACGTTTTTGAGCTCTTGAACTTGTGGTTCAATGTCTCTTGGAACCGCCAAGTCGAGCATGAACATGGGGCTGTTTTTGCGTTTTTTCAAAGCCGACTCCACGGCACCCAAACCGATGAGGGGTAGGGTGCTGGCAGTGCAACTGATCACGGCGTCAAATTCGTGAAGTTTTTCGGGGATTTGTCCCAACGCGATGGCTTGTGCATGAAAGCGTTGGGCCAGATCTTGGCCTTTTTCAAAGTTGCGGTTGGCCACCGTCATTTGCTTGGGGTGTCGAGCGGCAAAGTGCGTCATGCACAGCTCAATCATTTCACCCGAACCCACAAAGAGCATGTTGACGCTTGAGAGATCTTCAAAGAGCTGTGTGGCCAAACGCACGGCCGCCGCGGCCATGCTGATGGAGTGTGAACCAATCTCGGTTGAACTGCGAACTCTTTTTGCCACGGAGAAGCTTCTCTCAAAGAGCTGGTTCAAGGTCGACCCCAAGGCGCCCGCCTCGCGTGCGGATTGAACCGCGGTTTTGAGTTGCCCCAAAATCTGTGGCTCCCCCAGCACCATTGAGTCAAGGCCACTGGCCACGCGAAAAGCATGCCTTGCGGCCGAGTCGTGTTCGTGGGCATAACCATGGTCTTGCAAGGTGTTGGCGTTCACCCGGCCCAGTGAAGCAAACCAGTCTTTGGTCTGATCAAAATGACGGGGCTCCAAGGCGCAATACATTTCTGTGCGGTTGCATGTCGACAGCACAGTGGCTTCGGCTTGTTGGCCAAATTGATATTTAAAGTCTGCGAGCAGCGCCTTGACTTGGTCTGCGGCAAACGCAAACTGTTCTCTCACATCGAGGGGGGCGGTGTTGTGATTCAGCCCCAAAGCCCAAACGCTCATGTTTTTTCCCTTTAAGTCCTCAGCGCTCGGGGCTGGAGGCACTTGGTTGAACAATGATTGGACGTCAAACGGCCTGCGGCCAGTCTGGCTTGGTCACCCAGTGTTCATTCCAAGGGTTTATTCCAAGCATTTTTTTGTCCATCGAACTTGACAAATTTTTGTGTAATGATACATTGACAAACATGATTGTCAAATTTTATTTACAAATGGGTTCTTTGTGCACAAAGAGCCCAGTTTGTGAGCGTGTTCAGTGTTTACCCTAGTCAAACAAAGGAATCAATGATGGACATTCAAGCCCGAATCCAGCTCGCCATGGAGCATCATTTCAAAGAAGTGCTTGTTGCTGGTACACCGCCGACGCTCAAAGCGGCAATGCTGCACGCGGTGTTCCCAGGTGGGGCTCGAATTCGTCCCCAATTGTGCACGGCCGTGGCGATGGTGTGCGGCGAGGACAGTCCCTTGCTGACCGACGCGGGTGCGGTGGCCCTGGAATTGATGCATTGCGCCTCCTTGGTGCACGACGATATGCCCGCCTTTGACAACGCCGCCTTGAGAAGAGGGCAAACCACGGTGCACGCCGAGTTCTCTGAGCCCATTGCGCTTTTGACCGGTGACGCTTTGATTGTGATGGCTTACCAGGTCTTGCTCAGTCTTCGCGGCAAGCAGCCTCAATGCGCGGGGTATGCCGAGCGGTTGCTCGAGATGATGGCCATCGTGAGCGAAGGGGTCGGGGCACCGCGCGGCATCGTGGCGGGACAAGCCTGGGAGTGCGAGACCAAGGTGGATTTGTGGCAATACCAGCGCGCCAAAACAGGCGCCCTTTTTTCAGCGAGCACCGCGATGGGGGCCGTGGCGGCCGGGGCCAATCCAGCGGCTTGGCATGTGTTGGGCGAGAGCCTGGGTGATGCTTATCAAATCGCAGACGATATCAGAGACGTGATTGGTCACATTGACTTGATCGGTAAACCCGTGGGCCAAGACGCAGAACATGGCCGCCCCAGCGCCGCCCAGGCCCTCGGTCTAGAAGGCGCCAATGCGCAGTTCAAGCATTTAATTGACACAGCGGCCAAGAGTGTGCCCAACTGTGTGGGCCGCGACTTGCTTCGGGCCATGATCTTTAAGGAGTCTGAGCGTTTGGTGCCACAGCAGGCCTATCAGGATTATTTGAAGAACCAACAAAGCTCGCAGGTCAGCACCGTATGACTCTCAACATTGAGCTCGACGTTTATTCTTCCATGACAGACCCCTCGGGTTTGGGGCAGCCCCATGCTCAAGCGCCAACTTCGGTGCGGCACCAAGCCGACTGGCGCGAGCGCTTGCGCAGCACAGTGGATCGCTGGATGGTGTCACCGCTTTTGTACCGAGTGAGTGTGAGCACGTTTTTCACGCGGTGGTTTACCCAAAAGCGAACGCGCGAAGTCTTTGACTTGATGGCGGGTTTTGTTCATTTTCAGGTGTTGCTCAACTGCTTGCGCCTGGGGGTTCTAAGGCGGGTCCACGAGAGCCCTTGCACCTTGGAGGAGTTGGCGCAACAGCTGGGCTTGCCCATCGAGCGCCTGGATCGTTTGGTCTGGTCTGCGGTCGCCTTAAAGCTGGTCGATCAGCGCTCAAATGGGCGCTACGGCATTGGCCCCTTGGGCGTATTGGTGGTGAGTTACCCAGGCATCGAGGCGATGGTCGAACACAATGCGCTGCTCTATGCGGACATGGCCGACACGCCTCGAATGCTCAAATCCCAAGCGGGTATTGAAGACGCGAAGATGCACCAGTATTGGCCTTATACCTTTGGGCAAGACGGTGTCACCGCTGAGCACAACTGCGAACTTGAGCTCCCGCCAGAGACTCAAGCGCCGCGAGCCTCCCGAGCCTCGCTGGCCCCGCAAACTGAACGCTATTCGACACTGATGTCGGTGTCACAAAATTTTGTGATTCAAGAAATCACGGCAAGCTATGATTTCAGCCAGCATCAAACGGTCTTGGACGTGGGCTGTGGTCTGGGGCGTTTTGCCAGCACCTTGGCCCAGCAGCAGGGCGCACTCAGTCTCATGCTCATGGACTTGCCCGAGGTGGTGAAGCTCACGCAACGCAGTCACATGAACACCAATTACGTCTCGCGCATGAGTTTTGTCCCGGGCAGTTTTAAAACTGACCCCATCCCCATGGGTGCCGACTTGGTCACCCTGGTGAGAGTGGCCCATGACCACAGTGATCAAGATGTCGAGCACCTGTTTAAAAAGATCCATGCCGCTTTACCGCTCAGGGGCAGACTGCTCTTGGCCGAGCCCATGGCCGATCCCAAAGGCGAGCGACAAGACGCGTATTTTCATTTCTATTTGATGGCCATGGGCGAAGGGCGGTTGCGAACCCCTCAAAAGCTCTCCAACATGATGCAACAAGCCGGATTTTCACGCATTGAGTTGCTGGCCAACCCCATGCCCACCCATGCCAGGATTTTGGTGGCCTACAAAACCTAGTGTTTCCCCTAATGCTCATCTTGAATGTGTCAATTAACATTGACGCTAACTTTTGTAAAAAGAGAATTACACCATGAGTGCACACGCGGTACTTTTTGAGGGACCTAAAAACATCAAGCTCAGTCCCTTGGACGTGGCCGAAATGGTCGAAGGGGACATCAAGATTGAGGTCTCTTACACAGGAATCAGCACAGGTACTGAGCGACTCTTGTGGGATGGCAGCATGCCGCCTTTTCCGGGCATGGGCTACCCCCTGGTGCCGGGCTACGAGACAGTGGGGCGTGTGGTGAAAAACCATTCAGAAAAGCACTTCAAAGATGGCGAATACGTCTTTGTGCCAGGCGCCTATTCTTTCAAGAATGTTCACAATCTCTTTGGCGGGTCGGGCTCACAGCTGGTCGTGCCGGCCGACCGTGTGGTGCGGGTGGCTCAAGAGCACGCCAAAAATGCCACGCTCTTGGCCTTGGCGGCAACGGTTTACCACAGTGTGTCCAAGGGTGGCGCCATGAATCCGGCTCAACCGCCCGATTTGATTGTGGGTCACGGCATCATGGGCAGATTGCTCGCGCGCATGACCGTGGCCGCTGGCATGCCTGCCCCGACCGTGTGGGAGATCAACCCCGCTCGGGCCACAGGTGCCCAAGGCTACAAGGTCATCGACCCTCGAGACGACACAAAGAAAGACTACAAGGCCATTTATGACGTGAGCGGTGACTCGTCCTTGCTCAACAAACTCATTGGTCACTTGGCCCCAGGTGGGGAGGTGGTGCTGGCAGGGTTTTACACCCAAGACCTCGCGTTCACCTTTGCCTCGGCTTTTATGAAAGAGCCTCAAATTCGGGTGTCTGCACAGTGGAAAAAATGCGACCTGGACGCGGTCTCTGAGCTCATGAACACGGGGCGTTTGTCATTTGATGATTTGATCACCCATGACAGCGCGCCCGCCCTAGCGCAAACGGCTTATGAAACGGCCTTTTGCGATCCCCAATGTCTCAAAATGATTCTTGACTGGAGAAACTAATGTCACAACCCACGAATTCAAACGCCAAGGTTCAAGAGCAGACCATTCAGTTCACACAGCGCTTGCGAGATGAAGCACACCATGAGCCCGACCAAGTGCATTCGGGTGAAGTCACCAAAGAAACTCAAATCATTGCCATCTATGGTAAAGGCGGCATTGGCAAGAGCTTCACTTTGGCCAACTTGAGTTACATGATGGCCCAGCAAGGTAAGAAAGTCTTGCTGATTGGTTGTGACCCCAAAAGCGACACCACCTCCTTGCTCTTTGGTGGCAAGGCCTGTCCCACCATCATTGAAACATCGTCAAAGAAGAAACTCGCTGGCGAAGCGGTGAGCATTGGTGACGTCTGCTTCAAGCGTGACGGTGTCTTCGCCATGGAGCTCGGTGGGCCTGAGGTCGGTCGCGGCTGCGGTGGGCGTGGCATCATCCACGGCTTTGAGACCTTGGAGAAATTGGGCTTTCATGAGTGGGGCTTTGACTATGTGCTGCTCGACTTTTTGGGAGACGTGGTTTGTGGTGGTTTTGGTCTGCCAATTGCGCGTGACATGTGCCAAAAGGTGATTGTCGTGGCCTCCAACGATTTGCAGTCGCTTTATGTGGCCAACAATGTCTGCTCGGCCGTGGAATACTTTAGAAAGCTCGGTGGCAATGTGGGTGTCGCTGGCATGGTGATCAACAAGGACGACGGCACCGGTGAAGCCGAGCAGTTTGCCGAGCGTGCTGGGATTCCTGTGCTTGCGGCCATTCCCGCCAACGAAGACATTCGCAGAAAAAGTGCAAGCTACGAGATCATTGGGCGTGCCGAGAGCCAATGGGGGCCGCTCTTTGCGGATTTGGCGCAAAACGTGGCCGAGGCGCCTCCCCAGCGCCCCAAGCCCTTGAGCCAAGATGAATTGTTGTCTCTCTTTAGCGCCGATACGGTGGGTCGCAATGTGGTGCTGCAGCCAGCCACCGAAGTGGACATGCGAGGGGCGAGCGTCATCACCAAGCCCACACTGGAAGTGATTTACGACGAGGCGTGAGGCCTGACTTTACGCCCATTCCTCACCCCCATTTCCCCACGCCACTTCACCACACCATTTCATCCAAGACCTCACCACGCCACAAGGTCAACAACACACTGCCATGGACACCAAGACCATCCCGATCAAAGCTGTGAGCGATATTCCCCTCGAGGGGGCTGCTTGTCACGCCCCTCAGGAGTCGATGATTTCTGCGGCCCAAGCCGCGGGAAAGGCTGAAATACTCAAGCGCTATGCCCTCGATTACCCCAAAGGCCCTCACGATCAACCCCAGAGCATGTGCCCCGCCTTTGGCTCATTGCGGGTGGGCTTGCGCATGAGCCGCACGGCCACCATCCTCTCGGGTTCCGCTTGTTGTGTCTATGGCCTCACCTTCACCTCGCATTTTTATGGCGCGCGCCGCAGTGTTGGCTACGTGCCCTTCAACTCCGAGACCTTGGTGACGGGCAAGCTCTTTGAGGATATCCGCGAAGCGGTGCACCAACAGGCCGATCCCGAAAAATACGATGCCATCGTGATCATCAATTTATGTGTGCCCACCGCCAGCGGAGTCCCCTTGCAACTCTTGCCCAAAGAGATCAATGGTGTGCGCATCATCGGCATTGATGTTCCAGGCTTTGGTGTGCCCACCCACGCTGAGGCCAAAGACGTGCTCGCGGGCGCCATGCTCAAGTATGCCCGTCAAGAGGTCATGAATGGACCCGTGCCCGCACCCAAAAGGGGGCGCCAAGCCTTGCCGACTGTGACCCTTCTTGGAGAAATGTTTCCGGCCGACCCCATGGGGATCGCACAATTGATTGAGCCCATGGGTTTGGCGGTGGGCTCGACTGTGCCGACCCGCGAGTGGCGCGAGCTCTATGCCGCCTTGGACGGCAGTGTGGTGGCTGCCATCCACCCGTTTTACACCGCATGTGTTCGCGAGTTCGAAGCCGCTGGCCGTCCCGTGGTGGGCTCTGCCCCCGTGGGAGTCGAAGGCACCCACGACTGGCTGCAGCACATTGGCCAAAGTGTTGGCGTATCACAAGAAAAAATTGATGCGGCCCGCAACAAGTCGCTGGCCGCGATCCGTGGCGTGCTGGCGGCCAAACCGATCAAGGGTCGCATCACCTTGAGTGGTTACGAGGGCTCCGAATTGATAGTGGCCCGTCTCTTGGTGGAGTGTGGTGCCGACTTGCGCTATGTGGGTTCGGCCTGTCCGGCCACGCCTTGGAACACGAACGACGCGGAGTGGCTCAAGAGCAAAGGCGTCCAGGTTCAATTCCGGGCTTCGCTCGAGCAAGACCTCGAAGCGGTCAAAGCCTATGAACCGAATTTGGCCATCGGCACCACCCCAGTGGTGCAGTATGCCAAAGAGGCCTGTATACCATCTCTTTATTTCACCAATTTGATTTCTGCGCGCCCCTTGATGGGGGTCGCGGGTGCGGGCTCCTTGATTCAGGTGGTGAATGCGGCCATTGGCAACCAACATCGCTTCAATCAAATGAAAGATTTTTTTGGTGCGGTGGGCCGCGGTGATGCTTCGGGCGTTTGGTCAGACAAGCCAAAAGAGCATCCCGAATTCAGGGCCGAGAACCGCCGCCAGATGGAGAAGAAAAACAAACAGCGCAAAGCGCAGGAGATGGGCTGATGTTTGTCATTGACCACGACCGAGCCGGCGGCTACTGGGGAGCCGTCTATGTCTTTACCGCCATCAAAGGACTGCAAGTCGTCATCGATGGACCCGTTGGGTGTGAGAATTTGCCGGTGACCTCCGTGCTGCATTACACCGATGCTTTGCCTCCCCATGAGTTGCCCATTGTGGTGACCGGGTTGGCCGAGGAGCAGCTCGGTCGCGAGGGCACCGAAGGCGCCATGAAGCGCGCTCATTCAAGCCTCGACCCGGATTTGCCCTCGGTGGTGGTGACGGGCTCCATTGCCGAGATGATTGGTGGGGGCGTGACGCCAGAGGGCACCAACTTGATGCGGTTTTTACCGCGCACCATTGACGAAGACCAGTGGCAGTGTGCCAACCGGGCCATGTCTTGGTTGTGGTCCGAGTATGGTCTCAAAAAAGTGCCCAAACGCGCTCGCAAAGAGGGCGAGCGACCCCGTGTGAACATCATCGGCCCGTGCTACGGCACCTTCAACTCGGCCAGCGATGTCGCTGAGATCCGTCGTTTGGTGCAAGGCATTGGGGCGGAGATCAATATGGTCTTCCCGCTGGGTTCGCATTTGTCAGACGTCTCGCGTTTGGTTGAATCCGATGTCAACATTTGCATGTACCGCGAATTTGGTCGCTCCTTGTGTGAGACTTTGGATCGGCCATATTTACAAGCGCCCATCGGTCTTCACAGCACCACAATGTTTTTGCGCAAGCTCGGGGAACTCACCGGTCTTGATCCCGAGCCCTTCATCGATCGTGAAAAGCACACCACGTTAAAGCCCGTGTGGGATTTGTGGCGCTCGGTGACACAGGACTTTTTTGCAACAGCGAGTTTTGCTGTCGTGGCCAATGAAACTTACACACGGGGTCTTAAAAATTTTCTAGAAGTGGAGATGGGCTTGCCCTGTCGCTTTGCAGTGTCGCGCATGCCTGGACAAAAGACCGACAACGAAGAGGTCCGTCAAAAGGTCTATAAAGAGACCCCCCTCATCATGTTTGGCAGCTACAACGAGCGCATGTATTTGAGTGAGATTGGCGCAAGAGGTCCAATGCGGCCATGCTTCATCCCGGCGTCCTTTCCTGGGGCCATTATTCGCCGCCACACTGGAACGCCCTTCATGGGCTACAGCGGGGCGTCTTATTTGGTACAAGAGGTCTGCAATGCGCTTTTTGATGCGCTGTTCAATATTTTGCCCTTGGGCACCGACATGGACCGCGCCGAATCAACCCTTTCTCGTGGGGTCGTGGCACCTAGCCAATTGCCTTGGAGCGAAGAGGCGCAAAGCTTGATGCGTGCGTGTGTCGGCGCGCAACCGGTGCTCGTGCAGATCTCGGCAGCCAAAACCTTGCGCGACACCACCGACCGGGCTGCCCTAGAAGCGGGTGAAAACGAGGTCAGTGCCGCACGACTTCTCGTCGTGGCCAAATCGTTTGGATGGGCGCCAGACGAGGACGCTGCAGCTGAGCATGAATCCAAAGGCGTGACGGCATGAGCCCCACGCCACAACATTTGAACCAAATCATGGGAGTGTGCTTCAACATCGCCGCCGATCGGACGCGACTTGAAGCCTCTGCCGAGCAATGCAGCAACGTTGGGTTGCGGCTGCCCAGGGTGCGCGGGCTGTGCGCGTCAATGGTCCAAGTGACCAATTTTCTTCAACAAGGAGCATTCATATGTCTAATCGGACGTCCATTTCCGGCCTGACCGACGAAGAAGCTCAGGAGTTCCACCATTACTGGGTCCAAGGATTAGTGGGGTTTGTGGCTGTCGCTGCAATTGCTCACATGTTGGTCTGGGCATGGCGGCCCTGGTTCTGAGTTTAGGTAAGTTTTTTTTCTGAGGAGTTTAACCATGTCAAACGTGATCAACGAAAGTCATCGATCCATTGCGCAAAAAGAGCGCTTTGGTGACATGCTGATGTTTGTGCCTTGCTTTGTGGTTTTGTTGGCCGTTGCTTTACTGGGTCAATTGATCGGTTTTCATTGGCGAACTTGGCTGAGTGGCGCTGAGGACTCACACAACATGGTCGTTGGCATCAAGACGGCGGTTTACACCTTTATGTCCCATATCAATTAGGAGAATAGCCATGTGGAGAGTTTGGCGACTGTTTGATCCCTTGAGAGCCATGGTGGTACAGGGAATTTTTCTGTTTACGCTGGCAGCAATGATTCACCTCATTTTGCTCAGTACCAACAAATACAACTGGTTTGATGGTCCTCGTGTGAAGCAGCCCGCTGCGGCCTCGGCGCAAAACGCACCCATGCCCACGCCCGCTGCTGTCACGAAGTCTTGAACGACTGAGTTTTTTGAGGGTAGGGTGCAGGTACGCAGGCTTGGGTCTTGTCCCCCAAGTCTGCAGTACCTGCATTTTGTGAGTTTTTGGATTTGAAATTTCGTTGGTTTTTTGCTTGTGCAGGCAAAGGAGGGCTTTAAGATGGCCATGCTGAGTTTTGAGAAAAAATACCGAGTCCGCGGAGGCACCCTGATTGGGGGTGACTTGTTTGACTTCTGGGTGGGTCCATTTTTCGTGGGCTTTTTTGGTGTCACAACATTCTTTTTCTCAGTGCTGGGTACTGCCCTCATCTTGTACGGGGCGGCCATGGGGCCGACTTGGAATCTTTGGCAAATCAGTATCGCACCGCCTGATTTGTCTTATGGGTTGAAGCTCGCGCCCATGATGAAGGGTGGCTTGTGGCAATGGATCACGGTGTGCGCTTTGGGCGCCTTTGTGTCTTGGGCACTTCGGGAGGTGGAGATTTGTCGCAAACTCGGCATGGGTCTGCATGTGCCAGTGGCTTATAGCTTTGCGGTTTTTGCGTATTTCACCCTAGAAGTGGTGCGTCCAGTTTTGATGGGAGCTTGGGGACACGCCTTTCCCTACGGAATTTTTAGTCACTTGGACTGGGTCTCCAACGTGGGCTACCAATACTTGCACTTTCACTACAACCCCGCGCACATGATTGCGGTTACCTTTTTCTTCACCACCACTTTTGCATTGGCTTTGCACGGCGCTTTGGTGCTCTCGGCCACCAACCCCAAGCCTGGCGACGCGGTCAAGTCTCCTGAGCATGAGGATACCTTTTTCCGCGACATTGTTGGCTACTCCATTGGGACACTGGGGATTCACCGCTTGGGTTTATTTTTGGCATTGGCGGCAGTTTTCTTTTCTGCCGTTTGTATTGTCATCAGTGGACCCTTTTGGTCGCGTGGTTGGCCCGAGTGGTGGGGTTGGTGGTTGAACATGCCCATTTGGCACTGATGTTCTTGAACGCTCAAACAAGATAAATATCAACCTGGAAAGATGAGTATCGCACTCATTGTCAAAGCTTAAAGGAAGGTCAGCATGCCCCAATATCAAAATTTATTCACAACGGTCCAAGTCACTGGCCCTGTCAGTGATGGCATACCCTTGGGCCGTGCAAACGATCCGCGCTTGGGCAAACCGTTTTTGTTTCATTTGGCCGGACGCCTAGGCAATGCGCAAATTGGCCCAGTTTATTTGGGAAGTTTGGGCGTGGCGTCCTTGATCCTTGGCATCTTGTCGTTCAATATCATCGGCATGAACATGCTCGCGTCGGTGAATTTTGATCCGGTTCAATTCATTCGTCAGTTGTTTTGGTTGGCCTTGGAGCCACCAGCACCCCAGTACGGCTTGCACATGCCGCCCCTCAACCAAGGCGGTTGGTGGCTGATGGCGGGCTTTTTTTTGACACTCTCGATTTTGCTTTGGTGGGCCAGAACCTATCGGCGCGCTCGTGAATTGGGCATGGGCACGCATGTGCCCTGGGCCTTTGTGGGTGCAATTTGGTTGTTTTTGGTGCTTGGATTGTTTAGGCCTGTTTTGATGGGCTGTTGGTGTGAGGCCGTGCCCTTTGGTATTTTCCCCCACCTGGACTGGACAGCGGCGTTTTCATTGCGTTACGGCAACTTGTTTTACAACCCATTTCATGCCTTGTCCATTGTGTTCTTGTACGGATCGGTTCTCCTTTTTGCCATGCACGGTGCCACCATCTTGGCGGTGAGCCGCTATGGTGGTGAGCGAGAAATTGAGCAAATTGTCGACCGGGGAACGGCGTCTGAGCGGGCCGCCCTCTTTTGGCGCTGGACCATGGGGTTCAACGCCACGATGGAGTCGATTCACCGCTGGGCATGGTGGTTCGCTGTGTTGTGTCCCTTGGTGGGCGGTATTGGCATCTTGCTCACCGGCACAGTGGTTGACAATTGGTATTTGTGGGCGGTCAAGCACGGTGTGGCCCCTCCCTATCCGAATGTCTTTCCCAATGTGGTGGATCCCGCAATTTTGAATGGAGGCAAACCATGAAGGCCATGACGTCTCGGTTTTTATCTTGGACACTTTTGGGTGCCGTGATTGTATTGAGTGGTTGCGAGCGCCCGCCCATGCTCAGTGAGCAGCACGGTTACCGCGGAACCGGTATGGTGCAGGTGAAAAATCCACGCACCCTGGAGGACCAAGCCGCCAATAACGTTGTCCCTTTTGCACTTCCACCCGCTCCCACTGACGGTCCAAGGGCGAGTCAAGTTTATAAAAACGTCCAGGTCTTGGGGGGCTTGTCTTCTGCCCAGTTCACCCGTTTGATGGTGTCCATGACCTCTTGGGTGGCTCCCAACGAGGGATGCGTTTACTGCCACAACCCGGCCAATTTTGCCGAGGATGTTAAGTACACCAAAGTGGTGGCGCGTCGAATGATTCAAATGACGCAACACGTCAACAGTGATTGGTCCAAGCACGTGGGCAGCACCGGGGTGACTTGTTACACCTGTCACCGTGGCAACAACATACCCCAGCAAGTTTGGTTCAAGAAGGACACCTCTCCCATGGGAGCAGACTTCATCGGCGACCGCGCTGGTCAAAATGAGCCCGCGCCCAGTGTTGGCCTGAGTTCCTTGCCCAATGACCCGTTCACGCCTTTTTTATTGGGCTCTGACGACATCCGTGTGGGCGGCACGACCGCGCTGCCCCACGACAACCGCCATTCCATCAAGCAAGCCGAATGGACCTATGGCCTGATGACCCATATGGCAACGTCACTGGGTGTGAACTGCACCTTTTGCCACAATACCCGATCTTTCGTCAGTTGGGAGGGCAACCCACCTCAACGCGCCACCGCTTGGTATGGTATTCGCATGGCACGCGACTTGAATATGCAGTATATGGAGCCTTTGCTCGCCACCTTTCCACAGCATCGTTTGGGTGAAACAGGAGACGTCGCGAAGGTTTATTGTGCGACTTGTCACCAAGGGGCGAACAAGCCCTTGTACGGCGCCAAAATGCTCGATTCCTATCCTGAGCTCAAAAGCATCACTTCAAGCGCTGCCGAGGTCAAAATATCGAAGCGTTGAGTCCGTGTGGTTTGAATGTTGAGATCCTGTCAGAGAACCATGGTAAAGAGCCGTGGTAAAAAGCCGTGGTAATGAGCCATGATAAAGCGCCATGATAAAGCGCCATGATAAAGCGCCATGGGGGCACGTTTGTCTTCCCCATGGACCTTGGAGCAGATTTTATTTTTTTGGGCTCTAGAAGGCCCTTCTTGAAAGATCATTTTTGGTTTGACACCTGTTAAGCGTTGGGTGACTGGCGTTAAGGGTGGCGGTGATGATCTCAATTTATGTCCAACCCCGCGTTTGATTCGAGCAAATCGCAAACCACTTTGAATGGAGTGGTGGTGGTGGTGCTCTTTGATTTCTTGCCGCAACACCGCGCCTGGGCTTGGCTCAAGCTCATGCAAGGCACCCACGGGTTATACAAAACCATGCCCGGCCTCTTGTTTGCCAAGGTCATGGGTTCAGGTGAAGGCGGGGGCTTTGGCCTGAGGCCGAGCTCGAGTCACCAGGGTTTGATTTTTCTATTTGATGGTTTGAAAAATGCGTGTGCATACTTGAATAGCCATGATCTTGAGCTCTACCGAGAAAGAGCCCGCGAGTGGTGGCAAGGTCTACTCGGGGTGAATTCGTGTCGCGGCAGTTGGAATGAACATGGCTGGCAAAGTCATGGCCTGTGGCCCAGTGGTCAAGCGCTCTGCACGAGCGGACCGGTCGCCTCTTTGACCCGAGGGTCGGTGCGAGCGTCCAAAGCAGTGGCCTTTTGGCGCTATGCGCCAGCGGCACAAAAGGATTTGAACCAAGCCCCTGGATGCACTTTGTCCATGGGACTGGGTGAGGCACCCGTTCTCAGGCAATGCACTTTTTCACTCTGGAAAGACACCGAGTCCTTGGTCAATTATGCCCACAACGGTGCACACCAAAGAGCCATTGCTGCTGCACAAAAACATGGCTTCTTTACCGAGTCGATGTTCGTTCGAATGCAAGTGCTGCACATGCGCGGTCTCTGGGGTGAGCAAGCTTTTGACGCCAAAGCGCCCATGCTTGAGGCTTACGAGTTCACGCCATGAAGTGGATTGGGTTGGCCAGGTGTGGCTTGGTGTTGAACATTCACGTCACGCCCAATTCGAACTTCGCGCGCCCCATGCTGAGCACGTATCCAAACCTCTCGAATCCAACATGACCCAAGTCGCCTCAGCAAAGCCCTCTGCCTTCAAAACACCCCAGGTGGTGGTCGTGGGCGCGGGCATGGCGGGCTTGGTGAGCGCATTGCTGCTGGCCAACGCTGGAGCCCACGTCACCGTCTTGGAAGCGCAAGAGGAGGTGGGTGGCAAAATTCGCCAACTCTGGCCAGGTGCTGCCCAAGGTTCTCCTGAGCGCGACAGGCCTGGTATTGACAGCGGCCCGACGGTGCTCACCATGAAGTGGGTGTTTGAGGAGATTTTTGCTGCAGTGGGTTTGCATTTCGAGCGTGAGCTCAGATTGTCACCACTCGACGTTTTGGCCAAGCACGCTTGGAGTGCCGATCACGGTGAAGCGCAACTCTCACTCTATGCCGACCCCACTCGCAGCAAGGAGGCTGTGGCCGAGTTTGCCGGTGCGAGAGAAGCCGAACGTTTTCAACACTTTTGTCGCTCTGCCAAGGCGCTCTATGGTGCACTGGAGGGCAGCATCATTCGTGAGGCTGAGCCGAGCATGAAAAAATTGGCCCTCTCTTTGGGGCCAAGGGGTTTGGCCCTGTTGGCGGGGATCGGTCCCATGCGCAGTTTGTGGCAAAGCCTCGGGGGCTATTTCAAGGATCCGCGGTTGCGCCAACTCTTTGCTCGCTATGCCACCTATTGTGGCTCCTCTCCTTGGGCCTCGCCCGCGACCTTGATGTTGATTGCCCAGGTTGAAATGGACGGTGTGTGGTCACTCGACGGGGGCATTCGGTCCTTGGCGGCAGTGCTCGAGCGCGTGTGCCGCGAGCTTGGCGTTGTCTTTAAATTTCAAACCCGTTGTACCGACATTGAGCTCCAAGGGGCCCGAGTGTGCGCAGTGCGCACCGACAGTCAAGACAGACTCGCCGCACACGCGGTGGTCTTCAATGGCGACATCCAAGCCTTGCACGCAGGACTCTTGGGTGGGGCGGCACAAAGTGCCATGAGGTCCAAGATGGCGCGTGGGGTGGTGCGGTCATTGTCCGCGGTGACATGGAGTATGAAGTGCCGTGTTCTTGAGGAGCGTTTTACCCTTGAGCGGCACAATGTCTTTTTTCAGGACCCATACCAGCACGAGTTCAACGACATCTTCACGCACCAGCGCTTGCCGCAAAGCCCAACCGTTTATGTTTGCGCCCAAGCGCGTGGCGTAGGCTCTGTGAGCCCCGAGCTTGAGACTGGCGTGGTTTCAGAAAAAAAAGAACCCCTATTTTGTTTGATCAATGCCCCTGCCACGGGTGACACCCAGGCTTGGACCCCCAAGGAGTTAGCAGCATGCGAGACAGCCACCTTTTCTCTCCTTCAGCGCTGTGGCCTATCACTGCAAATGGCGCCAGAGCTCACGATTCAAACGACGCCCAGGCAGTTTCACCAACGCTTTCCCGCAACGGGTGGGGCGCTTTACGGTCAGGCCACCCACGGCTGGATGCAGGTGTTTTCCAGGTCCAAGGCGAGCACGCCGATTTCGGGTCTTTTTCTGGCAGGGGGCAGTGTGCACCCGGGGCCGGGCCTGCCCATGGCGGCGCTGTCGGGGCGCATGGCGGCAGAGGCCGCGATGGCGCACCTCGGTTTGACCAAGCGGTAAATTCAGGTGGATACTTGTGGTGGTACATCGACGCCATGAGCGAAGATGGTGAGCATGGATTGAGCCTGATCGCCTTTGTGGGAAGTGTTTTCTCACCCTATTATGCCAAGGCTTTGCGGCGTGGCCTGCAGCCCGACCCCGAAAACCACTGCGCCCTCAATGTGGCCCTCTACACGCCCCGGGCCCATTATTGGAGCATGACCGAGCGCCCCAAGGCCAGTGTCCAACGCTCTTGCGAGGCGTTTGTCATTGGCCCCTCGTCGCTGCACTGGGATGGGCAGGCACTCCATGTGGACATTGACGAATGGTCCGTGCCCATTCCCAGACGTCTCAAAGGCCGCGTGAGCGTCTACCCCGAACAGTTGTTCGATTTCTCCACGCCACTTGACCCCAAGGCTCGGCACCACTGGGGGCCGATTGCGCCTTTCGCGCGAGTAGAGGTGAAGATGCAATATCCCGCACAATCGTGGCGAGGACACGGCTATGTCGACTCCAATGAAGGGGTGGAGCCCATTGCAAAGTCTTTCACACAATGGGACTGGAGTCGTGCCCACATGGGGGATGGATCGAGCACGGTGCTCTACGATTGTCAGTTCCATGAAGGCGAAGACCAACTCTTGGCTTTGCGTTTTTTAAAGAGTGGACAAGTGGAGCCCTTTGTGGCCCCCCCACGTCAATCCATGTCCAAGACCGCCTGGGGCCTTGAGCGCAGACTCAGGAGCGATCAGCGCTTGGGAGTCAACCATTGTCTTGAAGACACGCCGTTTTATCAACGCGCGATCGTGCGCAACCAATTGCTGGGCGAGTCGGTTGAGAGTTTTCACGAAACCCTCAATGCCCAGAGGTTTGACAGCACCTGGGTGCAGGCCTTGCTGCCTTGGCGCATGCCGCGTCTTTATGCTGCGCCGAAATCATCACGCCGTTAAAACCAGGCTTGGCGAGCAGGCCCGCGCTAGGGTTTGGGCGAGATGTTGCCCAGTTTCGCGTCGTCTGCGAGTCGTCGCTCAATGAGTTCGAGCACCCACTCCACCCGCTCGGGAAAACCGCGGTTGGGAAAGCCTTCGTGTTTGAGCCCATAGCGCGTGCACTGCTCTTCACAGGCTTGCACCAAGTAGGCAATGGCCTTCAAGGGGGGAGGCGGCACTTTGGGGGTGACAATCCAAGGCGCTTGCAGTTTGGCTTGGCACAGTAGCCAGAGTTTTCGAGCAAAGGGCACCACGCTGCGCTGCGTGATGGAGTCGAGTTTTTGCGCGCGCAAATTCTCACCGATCTCGGCGTATATCAAGCGCGCTGACAATATTGCTGCCCGGTACTCGGGGGCCAAGTCGGCGACTCCCACGCTTGACCTCTCGTACAATCGATCGGCTTCGTCCAAGAGTTTGCCCACGACAGCTTGAATGCCAGGGGTGAGCACTGGGTTTTTGAGCCACTCGAGGTGATCAATGCCCTCAAGGTGCAGCCACTCGATGGGTAAATAAAGTCGCCCGTTTCTAGCATCTTCACCGACATCGCGCGCGATGTTGGTGAGCTGCATGGCCACCCCCAACTCACACGCCCTCGCCAAGGTGCTCGTATTTCTGGCCCCCATGATCCAGCTCATCATGGCGCCGACACTCCCGGCCACCCGCGCGCCATAGTCGTGCACGGATTCCAGTGTGGGGTAAAACTGCGCTTGCGTGTCCCAAGCAAAACCCTCCATCAGTGCATCAAGCAAGGCTCTGGGTATTTTGAATTGGTGCACCACATGAGACAAGGCGTGGTCCTCGATCAAATCGACGGGATTTTGTGCATAAATCAAGTCCAAGCGATGCTGGAGTTCTTCTAAGCTTTTCTTCGGTTCGGGGGCATCGTCGACCAAATCATCGGCCACTCGGCAAAAGGCGTAGAGCGCAATGGAGGCCTGGCGGACTTTTTTGGGTAGAAGTTTACTGGCCGCAAAAAACGTCTTAGACCCCCCCTTCATGAGGGTGACGCATTCATCGAAGTCGCGCAGGCTCGCCGCGTTTTGATCGTAGGGCTCAAGCACAGGGGATCACCTTCTCCAGCGCTTTGGCCGACATCAAGACACCTGGCACACCCGCGCCTGGATGGGTGCTGGCACCCACCATGTAGAGGCCTTGGATGTCTTCGCTTCGGTTGTGAGGGCGAAAAATGGCACTTTGGGTGAGAAGAGGCTCAAGCCCAAAACCTGCCCCTTTGAAGGAGTACAAGCGATTTTGAAAATCCAGCGGCGTGGTGACCTTTGAGGTGATGATGTGTTGCCCCAAGTTCTCAAGGACGGTGGCCTCAAGGTGGTCTTGGATAGACTGGCGAAATGACTCGCTGATCGCGGGCCAATCGGTGCGACTGTCCAAATTGGGGACAGGCGCCAAGACGTAAAAGGTGTCGCAGCCCGCTGGCGCCAAGGAGGGGTCGGTGGCGGTTGGGCGATGCAGGTAAAGGCTAAAGTCTTCAGACAAATGGTGCTTTTTGAAAATGTCATGCAGGAGTGTTTTGTAGCGCTCGGCGAGCACCATCATGTGGTGGGGGACATCGGGGTAGGTGCGATTGGTACCAAAGTACCAAACAAAAAGCCCCATGGAATAGCGACCTCGATCAATGCGCGCGTCACTCCAGTGTTTGCGGTGCTCGGGTGCAATCAGGTGCTTGTAAGTCCAAGCCGAGTCGGTGTTGCACACCACAATGTCGGCGTCAATTCGTTCCCCCTCGGCGTTGTGTCGCTTGGACGAGTCCACGCCAGGTGTCCACTCAGGGGGCTCCAACGCCACGCCACAAGCCTTGCCGTCTTCGATACAAATGCGCTTGACCGCAGTGTTGTAGCGAATGGGCACCTTGAGGTGTGCGAGCAAACCCACGAGGCCCTTGACCAATGCCCCGGTGCCGCCCATGGGGGAGTGAACCCCCCAGGTCTTTTCCAGGGAGTGGATCAAGGCATAGGCCCGGGTGACGCTATAGGGGTTGCCGCCAATGAGCAGGGGGTGAAAACTAAAAGCCACCCGCAGCAAGGGGTGTCGGATGTTCTCGGCCACCAAACTGTAGAGGCTCTTCCATGCCCGCATTTTGACAAACGAGGGAAGGGCCTTCAAGAGGTCTTTGTAGCTATCAAAGGCCACGTCGCCCATTTCCTCAAAGCCCAGGCGTTTGCATTGATCTGCGGCTTGCATCAGCCGATGGTAGCCGGCAATGTCATTGGCATCAAACTTGGCTATTTCTCGGCACATGGCCTCAGTGTCATCGCTATAGTCAAAGGTCTCACCGTTGTAGAAACGAATTCGGTAAAACGGTGACATTTTGATGAGATCAATTTCATCGGCCATGCGTTTGCCGCACAAGGCCCAGAGCTCCTCCAAAAGAAAGGGAGCGGTGATGATGGTGGGTCCTGCATCAAAGGTAAAGCCATCTTGGTGGTGAACATAGGCCCGACCGCCGGCAGCGTCGAGTTTTTCCAGCACTTCAACGTCATAGCCCTTGACGCTCAGGCGTATGGCACTCGCCAGTCCACCAAAACCAGCACCAATGACCACGGCTTTGGGCCTGAGGCCCTGGTGTTTTGATGAAGCGTTCAGCATGGTGAGTTCAAAAAAAGGGGTTTGTTCGGATGACGCGTGGTGTCGGCATTTGGCCAAACCTGGGCGATGAAGGTTGGGGCTGTAAAGACCCTCCTGCACCTGATGGCCCAGATGACCTTCATGGCCTTCATGGCCTTCATGGCCTTCATGGGGCGTCGACGCCGGAGCCACCAATGAGTCGAGTGTGCGCCATGGGGATGACAATGTTCTCTTCAAGGGTGGGAACGGTGCAGCCCAGCTTCTCGGGGTTTGGGCAGACGGTCTTGTTCGATTTGAGCGCCCAATTCCAGACCCGCTCGAGCGAGTAGGGAATCATCATCAAAACATGCTCCAAGATCGCAAGTCCCAATAAACTCGCCAGCAAAACCCACTGAGACGTGATGCTCACCTGGCCCGCAAAGGCCTGCCAGATGAGGCCAAGCCAACTGACAATGGACACGCCCAGGGTGCAGTAGAAAAACACCCCCACGGGTTTCTTGCGGAAATAACTCCCCAAGTAAGCCAGTTGCGTGGGTAGATACTGCTCGCCCACTTGCGGGACGCCAAAAAACAAATTGAATTTCGAGCTCAGTCGCATGAGCCACAGCAAGGCAAAGGTGCACAAGGCCGTGTGATTGGGGTTGCCCATTTGAAGAGCGATCAACAACAAAAAGTTAAGAACGAGGGCGAGCTCGTGGTGCCAAATCACTTCAACCGACTGCTTGAACCGTCCGCCAAGGGGTAAATGATCTTCAAGTGCCGTTTTGCGTGGCCCAGAAATCCAACCCGTGAGAAAAGCCAACTCATGCCAGCCCCAGATCACAATGGTGCTGATGAAGCCCAAATAGGCATTGGCCACGGAGTTGTCTTGCATCGACTGCACGCAAAAGAATAGTGCACCGATGCTCAGGAGTGTCCACCCCCCCCTCGCCAGGGCAAACCACGCCTTGGGCAGTCTCACCAAGAGCAAGATGATCCCCGTGCCAAACCACCACGACACCAAGGCAATCAGTGCGGGTTCAATGATGAGGCTGACGTAATCTTGCATGGGCGCGAGTGCGGTGCGTTACCAAGAAGGCACTAGTCGCACTTGTTGAGGGAGCTTGGATTTGATGACAGGGATAAAGTAGAGCTTGGCGAACTCAATGCACGCTGACAAGGCCACCCCCCCTTGTTTGATCTTGTTCAACAGTCCGCCTTGAATCTTGGCTTGTGTCATGGTCATCGACAAGGTGGTCAATTTATCCAAACTCACTTTGAATTGAGGGTGATCAATGTCAAGGAGGATGGGAAAGACTTGGCGTGAAATCTCAGACGTGATGCGAAACACTTCAAAATCGTACTCTGTGGATTTGAAGCCCATGGCGTCGTGCAAGGCCGGTCGGGTATGGTCGCGCACATACATGGTGGCATACACCGCAACCAAGAAAAACCGAATCCACCAGACGTTGATGCCTTGGAGTAGTTTGGGGTTGGCGCGCATGATCAGTGCAAAAGATTCGCCATGGCGAAACTCGTCATTGCACCATCTCTCAAACCAGCGAAAGATGGGGTGAAAGCGCTTGTCGGGGTGTCTCTCCAATTGGCGAAAGATGGTGATGTAGCGTGCATAGCCAATTTTTTCCGAAAGGTAGGTGGCGTAGAAAATGAACTTGGGTCGAAAAAAAGTGTAGGACTTGGATTTTTTCAACTCCCCCAGGTCGATACCGAAATTGAAATCCTTGAGCGATGAATTTAAAAACCCCGCATGACGTGACTCGTCACGCGCCATGTAGGTCATGAGTTTTTTGATGTCAGGGTTGGAGACATTTTTTCTGACCTCGTTGTACAAAATGCAGCCCGAGAACTCGGAGGTGAGCGAGCCGATTAAAAAATCATAGAACTCTTGCTTTAATTTCTCATCGAGCTTGGCCATCAAAGTGTTCACCTCCTGGGCAAAATCGGCGTCTCTTTGAAAGTGATCGTGGTTGTTGTCGCCCTCATACTCTTGCATCATGAGGTCCCACTCTTGGCGCACCGAGCTCACGTCGAGTTTGTTCATGGCGGCAAAATCGGTGGTGTAAAAACGCGGTGAAATCACGGTGTTGGTGAGCGCTCTTTTGTTGGCGTCGGCGGCCGACTCCACATGGCTCACGAGCAACTGGGTGAAGTCAGTTTCCATGAAGGCGGTTTGGGCGTTCATTGGTTTTCCTTTGAGGTATTGGTGTGTGAGATCGTGGTGACGCTTGGAGAAGTTGCTTGGGCGCACGCCTGAAGGATCTTGACAAAGACAGCAAGGTTGTCGGGTCCAAAGGCTTCGAGGTCAATGCCATGGTGGGTGAGGGTGTCGGTGATGGAGAGATGTCCATCTTGGTGAAGTGCCAATTCGAAGGGTGCCTCGGGACTCAGGTGGCGGACTTTTCTGTCTCTCGCAAGGGCCCTCAAGGTTCCCCTTAAAAAGCCTTGCTCACCTGAAAAACGCAGGCTTGACTCTCCAGTGAGACCGGGTTTTGTTGGCGTGGGCAGCACCTCGATCAAGATGTCGCCATTGGGATCATCTTTGAACACGAGTTGCTCGGTCATGACCGAACGCGCAGAGTCTACAGTTTCCTTGCTGCTCCATTGCGTGACACAGGTGACATAAAAGAGCGTGGCCAGCATCACCGCCAACATCATTAGAAAATGACGCCACCCAATGGGTCCTGGGACCGGGGAAGCCTTGGGGTATTGGCTGGGTGGTTGAGAATTGGGCAAGGCGAATTCAATCATGGCTTTAAGCACTTTCCATCACGGTCTTCATCGAGGGGGAGACTGAAGTGCTTGGGTGAGTTGGCTGCGCTGGGGATGGACTGAAACTGCTCGGTTGTGCGTCTGTCCCTTCTCGCGTGGCGATTAAGGCCGTCCAAGCTGACTTGAGGATTTGGGCACACCGAACGCCATCTTTGATGCAACGCAAGGTCGGTTCTGGGTGATTGAGCACCCAAGGCCGGGCATGGGGCCACAGGTGTAGCCAAGCGATGCGATCGGTTTTTTTGAGATTGAGACTGATGTCTGAGCTTGCGTCTTTCCTGTGCAACTCCTGCGCACCAACGATTTGGTGCAAGGGCAAATTGAAGGTCAAACTAAAGACCACGCCCACGCGCATGACCAAGCGTTTGTTGGTGAGGGTGTACATGCTCGCTCTGGCACTCATCCAGGCCCAAGCGGCCAAGCTGCCCAAGGTGAGGACAACGAGCGAGAGCGTGATCAGCATGGGCTTGAAGCTCATGACCTCGTCTTGCCCGCTCAAATAGCTCGCTTGCAGTGCAAGCATGAGCGCGAAATACAGGCTCAAACTCTTCAGGTGAAAGGCGTGCACCCCCAAGGCCTTCCAGTCGGGTGAGCCTTGCCACAAGATCTTTTCGCCCTGGGGTAGCTTTTCAGGTAAACCCAACTGCGCTTCGAACTCGTGTTCGTGGGTGGCTTTCATACCAAGGGCTCCTGCCGCTCAGGCGTGGCGTAGAGTGTGCCCGCACCGTAATAGGCGCAGATTTTTTCTTCTTCCAAGCGGGTGATTTGCTCAGGGTTTTTAAGGGCAGGGACATTTTCAAATTGCGCTGCCAAGAGGGCGTTGACGTGAATGTTGAAGCGGTTGATCAAAGAGAAGTTCACCGGCAGCAAGACCGTTTTGCCGCTCTTTAAACTCACCTCGATGTAGCGAAACAGCATCTCCATGCGGTCCACCCACAGGTCTTTGACTTCACCCACGGGCTGCTCTTTCGCGTCATAAACCATGAAACCCCTGGGGTCGTTGTCTTGATGGGCCACGCCATGCTCGGGGGCGGCGCGAAGCGGCACAATTTTGGGGTGACCGTGGGGGTCTTTTTCAACAATGTCCTCCCGTGCGGCCCAAGCGCCGGGTCCCATCCCCGAGGTCAAGGGATCTCCCTTGGGCTCTAAGGGGGCGCCCAGCCAGCCGTGAGAGGGCGTGAAGGCATATTGGCCGTCGGGGCGGTTCACATCAGGGATCTTGATCTCGCGCCCGTCTTCGAGCTTGTAGGTGACTGGGTCGGGCAAGCCGGGCCAGCCGATTTGAAGGGGTCCGTTTTCTCGGCCGTTGTCCAGTGGATAGCCCTCTCGGTGATTCTCTCGCAAGAGGTAGTAAATGATGCCCGCAAAAAATGCCCAAAAGAGGTACAAAACGATTTGTGCAACATCAATGTATTGGGTGATAGCGCCCGTTTCCATAAGCTCATCTCCTAAGGTTGAGATTGATAAAAAATGTTCAATTGGGCAACTCCGCCAGTCCAAATGTCAGGGGTTGCGAGATTGCGCGGTGGCTTTTTCTGGACAAGGGGCTCATCGCCACCAGTGCAGCAAAGAGGAGAAGCATCTCCAGTACAAACACCAAGCCGTAGCCACTGGATGGGTTCATCAGTGCCTCACCGAGCACGCCACTGTTGGCAAAACCGGTGAACACATCCTTCAAGACCCCTCCCACAGCCATGGACAAGCCAGAGGAGGTTGCCTGAACGGCACCCCAGGCTCCCAGGACCATGCCGGTCATGGCTTTTTCTGGCATTTCCATGGCAATGATCAGCATGCCTACGGAGAACATTCCCCCACCAAAGCCAATCAATGCCGTGCCCAAGCGAAACAACCAAGCCGAGTCCATGGGGGAGGCCAGCAGCACGCAGGCAAATCCAGGCAGGCCCATCAAGAGTCCAATGGCCGAAACCCTGCATGCATCGAGGCCTTTGCCCATGAGCTTGGCGGCAAAGGCAAAGGCAATGAGGGAGCCTGCTGCGGACAATGCCGTGAGGGTGCTGGTGAAGCTCACGTTCAAATGCAACACTTCACCACCAAAGGGCTCCAAAATGATGTCTTGCATGCTGAAGGCGCAAGAACCGATCCCCACGGACCACAAAAATCGCTTCATGTTGGGCAGCAAGATGAGTTGTTGCCAGTTCTTGGAAAACCCACCCTCCTCACGTGCACCGCGCTTGGTCTGGCGCGCTTCTTGTTTCCAAAGGGCCGCCAAATTCATGGCTCCCACCAACAAGGCACTTCCTTGTACCACTTGGACCAATTTCGTGGAGGTGAAGTCTTTTAAAATCCAACCCAGCAGCGCGCTCCCAATGATCAAGCCCACCAGCATGGCGCTGTGGAGCAAGGCCACGACGCGGGGACGTTTGTGAGGACTGGCCAAGTCGGTGGCCAATGCCAGCCCCGCAGTTTGTGTGGTTTGCATGCCTGCACCCACGAGCAAAAACGCCAAACAGGCCCCCACTCGCCCCACCCACAGGGTCTGAACGGTGGTGTCGTTGAGCAGCAAAAGGGCAAAGGGCATGATGGCCAAGCCGCCAAAAAGAAAGATGTTGCCGATCCACAAATAAGGCAGTCGGCGAAGACCCAAGGCCGAGGGGTGAGTGTCGCTTCGGTAGCCGATGAGCGCGCGCAGTGGCGCAAACAGCAAAGGGATTGCCACCGACAAGGCCACCCACCAAGCAGGGACACCCAGCTCGACAATCATCACCCGGTTGAGCGTGCCCACCAAGAGGGCCATGGTCATGCCAATGGCGGTTTGAAACAGGCACAAACGCAAAAGACGCGGCAGTGGCAACTCCGCCGATGCGGCATCGGCAAAGGGCACATAACGAAGCGCGAAAATGCTGAGTTTTTGGCGCAACAACATGGGCAGCTTGATCATTGGCGCACCCACTCCCAGGCTTGTGAGGTGTAAAAGCCGCGAGACACTCGGGTGGTCTGGCCTTCACGCCACCCCCGGGTGACAATGGTTTTTTCAAGGGCTTGGCGTATCCTTTGCTGGGACACGGGTGCCAGGGTGGGTGAGCGGTCCGAGCGTGGGAAGAATCGTCCCATGCCGTGTGCCAAAGCGAGCAAGGGGTTGCGCGGTGGGAAGGTGAAAAGGATGGCTTTTCGGGTGCGCTCGCTCAGTGCTTGAATGCCACCAATGAGATCGGGCGCATCGTAATGGATCAAGGAGTCCATGCCCACCACATAATCGAACTCACCGTGATCTGGGTCAAGCATGTCGCCACTGGCGAATTCGACACTGCCCCGGGGTAGTTCTCCTGGTTGCCTTGGGGACAAGGGCGCAAAGGAGGCGTAGCGTTGTTGGGCGACTTGGATCAAATTGGCCGACAAGTCAATGGCCAAGACCTGGGCGCCGCGCTCGACCGCGCACAAAGCCAATGCACCGGTGCCACAACCAGCGTCCAAGAGCCGCATGCCGCTCATGTCCTTGGGCAGCCAAGACATGAGGGTGTCGCGCATCTCGTCTCTTCCTGCACGAACGCTTGAGCGGATGCGCCCAACCGGATCGGTGGAGGTCAAACGCTCCCAGGTTTTATTGGCGGTGCGATCGAAATAGTGCTCAATCTCGCCGCGACGTTGCAAATAAGCTGGATTGGATGGGTTCATGTTCGTGCTCAAAACTCAAGGTGGAAAAGCCGTTTCTGTCGGGTTCAATCAAACCCGAGTAAATCAAAAATATCGCGGTCCTTCATGGGGACTGCAGGCAAGGGGTCGCTGCCAATCCACAGCTGGCTGGCCAAGCGCATGTACTCGTCTTGCACCGCTTTCACGTTTGGCGTGGCTTCGAGCTCAAACAAGGTGGACTTGGTGAGTCGGCTTTTTCTGATTTCGTCCAAAGGAGGGAAGTGGGCCATGGTCTTTAGACCCACAGCGGCGTTGAATTTGTCAATTTGGTCGGTGGTCTCACTGCGATTGGCAATCACACCTCCGAGTCTCACGTTGTAGTTTTTGGACTTGGCGCCAATGGCTTGGATGATGCGGTTCATGGCAAAGATCGAATCAAAATCATTGGCCGTCACGATCAAGGCGCGATCTGCATGCTGCAGTGGTGCGGCAAAGCCACCACACACGACATCGCCCAGCACATCAAAGATCACGACATCGGTGTCTTCTAGCAGGTGGTGTTCCTTCAAAAGCTTCACGGTTTGCCCCACAACGTAGCCACCGCAACCCGTTCCTGCTGGGGGGCCGCCGGCCTCCACGCACATCACGCCGTTGTAGCCCGGGAAGACAAAATCCTCGAGTCGCAACTCCTCGGAATGGAAGTCCACTTGTTCCAAGGCATCGATGACGGTGGGCACCAGTTTTTTGGTGAGCGTGAAGGTGGAATCGTGCTTGGGGTCGCAGCCAATTTGCAGCACCCGTTTACCGAGTTTGCTAAAGGCTACCGATAAATTGGAGGACGTGGTGCTTTTGCCAATTCCGCCTTTACCGTAAATGGCAAAGACCTTGGCGTTACCAATTTTTAAATTGGGGTCGAGTTGCACTTGCACGCTGCCTTCACCATCGGGGCGTGAGCCCTTTTTGATGCTCGACACGGGGAATGCGACAGTTTCATTCATAGATTGGCCTTAGGGTTTTGGGGGCGGGTAGAGGAAGTCATCGCTTGGTCAGCTCTCAGCGGCTAAAGTGTGCTTTGGCATCGTACAAAGTCTCGACGGTGATGTTGATCACGCCCGTTTCTTTGGCAAATTTCTCGGTGTTGCGTTTGGCTTTGCCACGGACAAAAAATGGAATTTTTTTGAGTTCTAGTTGTGCGTCTAGGCTCCAAACCTGAACCAAGTCATGCATTTTTTGTTCTCCACTGGGGCTGGCAAGGGGCGTGTCTTGTGGCGCTCCATAGGGATCGAGCACCATGGCGGCTTGCAAGGCTTGTGCGGGCTCTATAGCCTCGTCGTGCAGGGCTTTGCTTGCAAGGGATTTTTTTGCGCCGCCCAAATGCGACGGGGCCGATTCGTCATTGAATTCAAAGTCCTCTCGGAACATGCCAAGCAGGTGCTCTTCTAAGCCCATCATCAAGGGATGAACCCAGGTGTCAAAGAGCACATTTGCGCCTTCAAATCCCATTTGTGGCGCGTAACGCGCCGGAAAATCTTGGACGTGCATGGGCGCTGAAATCACGGTGCAAGGAATGCCGTGGCGCTTGGCGATGTGGCGCTCCATTTGGGTGCCCAAAATCAGTTCAGGGTGCAATTCCGCGATTTGATCTTCAACCTCCAAGTAGTCGTCGGTGATCAATGCTTTGATGTTGTAGAGGGCTGCGGCTTCTCGGATATCGCGGGCAAACTCTCGGCTGTAGGTGCCCAGTCCCACCACGTGAAACCCCATCTCTTCATGGGCCACGCGTGCAGCGGCAATGGCGTGGGAGGCGTCACCAAAGATGAACACCCGCTTGTTGGTCAGGTAAGTCGAGTCCACCGACGCCGCATACCAAGACGCATGCGATCGCGCTGACAAAGCTTCAATCAAGGCTTCATTGACTGGCAAATGGGCCAGGGTCAACACCTCTCGGATGAAAGCGATGGTGCCGCGGTGCCCAATCGGGATGGTTTTGGTGAAAGGTTGTTTGAACTCTCTCTCAAGCCAAGACGCCACGGTGTGGGCCGTCTCTGGATAAAGCACCACATTGAAATCGGCCTGGGGCAGGCGTTCAATGTCGTTTACACTCGCGTTCAGTGGCGCGACAACGTTCACGCGCACCCCCAAGTCGCTCAACAATTTGCTGATTTCGACCACGTCGTCGCGGTGGCGAAATCCAAGGGCTGTGGGGCCGAGCAGATTGCAACTCGGGCCCGTGGGTTTCTCACCCGCAGAGCTTGGCTCTTGAGGTTGACCTTGGGGTTGGATTTGGAGTTGATGGCGCTTGAGAAGATGCCTCACCAAATGATAAAAACTCTCCGCACAACCCCAGTTTTCTTTGCGTTGGTAGGCTGGCAAATCGAGTGGAATCACGGGGGTGTCAAGATGCAGACCCAGTGCCAATCCCCCCGGGTCGTCTTGGATGAGCTCGGCCGTGCAAGACGCACCCACCAAGAGGGCGTTGGGTTTGAATCGCTCATTGGCTTGAAGGACAGCGTCGATAAAGAGTTGCGCCGTGTCACCCCCAAGATCTCGTGCTTGAAAGGTGGTGTAGGTCACGGGCGGGCGTCTGGGTAAACGCTCGATCATGGTGAACAGCAAGTCCGCATAGGTATCGCCTTGCGGTGCATGCAAAACGTAATGAACATCTTTCATGGAAGTGGCCAAACGCATCGCACCGATGTGCGGGGGGCCTTCGTAAGTCCAGAGTGTGAGTTGCATAGAGTTGAGGCGGGCGTTTGGGTGTTGGTGTGAAGAGGGGGGTGAGTGGTTTTAAGCGGCGATCTTTTGTTTTCTGATCAAGGGCCGACTGAACAATTCGGCCAAGTCTCCAGCTTGATCAAATCCTTGGATTGGCGTGAAGACCAACTCAATGGACCACTTGGTGGTGAAGCCTTTGGCCTCCAAGGGATTGGCGAGCCCCAGACCACACACGACCAAGTCAGGGTTGGCCTTTTCGCAGCGCTCGAGTTGGCGCTCCACGTGTTGACCTTCTACGATCACGGTGTTGGCGGGCAAGAGTTCAAGCTCTTGAGCCAAGTGTTGGCGGTGAATGTAGGGCACGCCCACTTCGGTGAGTTGCATGCCAAGCTCATTGCTCAAGAAACGCGCGAGTGGAATCTCTAACTGTGAATCTGGGAAGAAGAAAATCTTCTTGCCTTGCAGCAATCTTTTGTGTTTGGCTGTGGCCATTTGCGCACGCTCACGAGGTGCGTTCAGGGCTTGATCGCACATCTGTGTCGACACGCCCAGGGCCACTGCGGCCGCTTCAAACCAGGCGCTTGTGCCTTCAACGCCCAGCGGAAAAGGTGCGGGTAGACGGCTGGCGCCCCGCGCGTCGAGTCGTTTCGCTGTGTCGGCCAAGAAAGGCTGGGCCAGCAAATAAACGGTGTTGTCGTCAATATCAAGCATTTGCTTTGAATTTCTGCCAGGGAAAAACTCTACACCCTCGATGCCCATGTTTTTGAAAATGCGTTGCATTTGATCCTCGACCACATCGGCCAAGGTGCCCACGATCAATAGCTTTTTGAGCCTGGCTTTGCTGTCCGCTGCTGGCGTCTTCGCACCAACGGGGAATGAATCGACCAAGCTTGCTAGACAGGCATCCTCACCTTGGGTGAAGGTGGTCTCAATGCCTGAGCCCGAATAATTGAGCACCCTCACCGCGGGGTTGAACTGGACATTGAGCCGTTGGGCTGCGCGCGAGAGATCGAGCTTGATCACCTCAGACGGACAGGACCCCACCAAAAAGAGGGTCTTGATGTCTTTGCGCCGCTTGAGCAATTGGTTGACCACGCGGTCGAGTTCTTCGTTGGCGTCGGCAATCCCGGACAAGTCCCGGTCATCAATGATGGCGGTGCCAAACCGGGGTTCTGCAAAGATCATGACCCCGGCAGCGGACTGCACCAAATGCGCACAAGTGCGGGATCCCACAACCAAAAAAAATGCATCTTGAATCTTGCGGTGTAACCAGATAATTCCGGTGAGCCCACAAAACACCTCGCGTTGACCACGCTCTTGGCTGATTTGGTGTCCTGATCCCGCGGGCGATCCGCCCTCTTTTTGGGCGACTTGAATAGGAATGACGCTGTTCATGCGGTCAACCCCTGTGATGATTGAATTGTCGAATGGTTGGGTTCGCTTTGCACCAGGCTTATCGACTTCATCTTGGCTTCTTGGCGCCTGGCCGCACGCAACTTCAAGACAAATTGCGTGGCATTGATCGCATAGGTCCCGTAGGCGAACAAAATCAACAGCAGTTGTTCTTGCAGTGTTAAAAATGTGTAAAACAAGGAGACGATATAAAGGGTGTGAAGCGCAATCACCAACATGCTCACCACGTCCTCCCAGAAAAAGGCTTTGGCAAAAAGGTACTTGCCAAACACCACTTTTTCCCAAAAGCTGCCCGTCACCATGATGGTGTACAAGGTGAGTGTTTTTAAGATGATTGACCACTTGGCCCATTCAGCACCTTCATTGCTATAGAGGCAACGCAAGACGAACCATGAGCTCACGATGAAGACCAAAAATTGGAAGATGGCCAAGACGCCTTGGATGGGCGTCCAAATGGTTTGGTCTCGCAAAACCCTTTGCTCGGGCGTGTAGAGCATGCCGGGTAATGGGAGTGACTCGTTTTGATGACTCATGGGCTCGTTGGATGGGTTCTCACAGGGCTTTACTTTATGCTTGAAGCTTTGCGGTGTCAACTTAAATTGACGTTGAATTTGTATTACATGTTAGGGGTTTTCACTAGTATTGATGCGTCATTTTTATTGGACACTGTTGGCACACAACTGGCCCGTGTTCTTGCAATCGAGTTGGATTGACAAGTTCAATGAGCCCATCCGTTGAGCAAAAACATTGATGACTTGGAGCACATCGAGAGGGAACAGTACTTGAATCAACCCCATTTGTCCCACCTGTTCACGTCCCTTTTGAGCGAAATCATCCCTGGCTTGGTTCGCTTGAGTGCGCACGCCGATGGGACTGAGCAGTGCCTTGCTGTATCGCCTGCGACGTCCACCCTGTCCACAAGCCCCACTCTCTCCACTGCACCCGTTGCCTCTCATGTCCTTACACTCGTCAATCAGTGTCAACACCCGTCAGCTTCAGAAGCCAACCCCTCATTGGATTTGACGGTCCATGTGGAGCAATGCTCTGCGGCGTGTTTGCAATTCAATGCCGAAGAGTTCATGGCGTTTGCACAAAACACGGTGGCAGCGGGCTTGGACATCGAAGTGTTTTATTTGGACGTGATCCCGCAGACCGTTCGCTTGTTGCACGATTTGTGGGCGCGCGATGAGATAACCTTTTTGGATGTCACCCGGGCGACTTGGGTTGTCAAGCGCTTTGTGTTGTTGGGCGGCTCCGAGTTCGTTCACCCCGATGTTTTGACGCTCGCGCCTGCGGTCCATCGCTTTCAAGCCATGGTCTGCATGGCATCAGGCTCCCAACACACCCTGGGGGCCTTGTTGGTGTCTCAGTACCTGCAAAGAAAAGGCTGGAATGTCATTCCAGGCTTTGACCGCTCTGAACAAGAAACACTTCAAAGGGTGAGCACTCAGTGGGTGGATTTGTTTTGTGTGAGCGCCTCCACCAGCAGTGATCTGCCAGGTCTGAAGTCCTTGATCAAACGCGTCAAGTCCATGTCTAAAAATAAAAACATTCAGTGCTTGCTCGGCGGCCCCGTGTTGGCTTGGGAGCCTGAGTTGCAAAATCAAATGGGTGTGCATGGGCTTTGCCACAATGTTCGACAGGCGCATACGTTGGGGCTCAATCTTGTTCAGGTGCACCGCAAGGCGAGGAAACTCAATGCCTTGACGGCCACTGAGTTGGGCCAGACGCAGACTCAAGCCTTGCGCGAGGCCTTCATCGATCCATTGGCCAAGCCGAAACGGGGGGCTATCCAAAGCCGAAAATCCCCAAATTTGCCCAAGTCCAATGAGATCAATGGCGTCGAGCGTGAAAGCTTGCAGCCTATGCGATTGCTTCAAAGGGTCGGGTAAAACAACACCTGGGTAATGAAAAAAGTAACATTGTTAGACATATTTTGCTGTAAATTAACCCTTACTTGTAAATATTATTTATAATAAAAAAAATGAGTTTGGCGGACAAAAGTTGTTAAAAAATTGTTGATAGAACATGGATCTTTAGGGTTTGTACTAAAAATGGCGCTCTTTGGAACGGACATGGTGCGCATGAGCCGGTGTGCTTTCTGTCAGGTATTTTGTCTATTAACATTGACGCATGTGCGCGTCAAAACGGGTTGAGTTGATTTGAAAAACGTGCTCGAAATACCACAACAGTTCAACTTGTCCGAGTCCTTGGTCATGGGGTTGGCTGACTTGGTGGTGGTTTTACAAGCCAAAACTCACCAAGTGCTCTCAGTCAAGACCAAGGGACTTGAGCTCGGACGCATGAAACTCGACGGTTGGGTCGGTGTCAATCTCTCTGAGTGGACGCAAGCCGATTCCGTTGATAAATTCAAGGGCTTGCTCAAAAACCCCACCCATCTTGAAGACTTTGTAGCCAAGGGTGCTGATTTTCAGTGGCGGCATATCAACTTCTTGTCACCCAGCAAATTGTCGGCGCCTTTTTTGATTCATTTGTTCAAGTTTCATAACGACGAACAGTTGGTCATGATCGGGCGCGACTTGGGTTCCGTGTCCAAGATGCAACAAAAACTCATGGACACGCACCGCTCGATGGAGCGCGACTATTTGAGACTCAGGCACACCGAGTTGCGTTACAAATTGTTGTTTGAAGCCGCCTCTGAGCCGGTCTTGATTGTGGACTTGTCCACCAGGAAAATCGTTCAAGCCAACGCGTCCGCGGCCAAGGCTTTTGCGCTGAGTGACGCCAAAAAATTGGTGGGCATCGAGTTTTCTCATTGCTTTGAGAGTGTTCAGCGCGAAGAAATCGAATCCATGCTCAGTTTGGCCCAGACTGCAGGCAAAACCAATCCCGTCAAGGCCAAGGGCATTGCCTCAGGGCTAGAGTACACCGTCGCCAGCGACTTGATTGTGCAAGAAGGTGGCGCGCAACTCATGGTGCGTTTGGGCTCGACATTGTCTTCTTCCCCCACAATTTTGGACAAACCCCTCCAAGCGTGGTACACCGAAGGCCTGCAAAAAGCGCCCTACGGTTTTGTTGTGACCGATGCTTCGGGTCAGCTCTTGAGTGCCAATGAGGAGTTCATGTCCCTGACAGGTGCAATTTCTGTGTCCCAAGTGGTGGGCCAGCATTTTGAGTCTTGGCTTGGGCGCGGTGGGGTGGATTGGGGTGTCATGGTCAACAATTTGAAGCAATTGTCGAGCTTTCGAAACTTTGCCACCGAGCTGGTGAGCCAGTCGAACTTGACCCTGGAAGTGGACATTTCAGCTTGCCTCTTGTCGGGCAATGACAAGCGCTATGGCTTTTTTATCCGTGACGTTCATCGCTTATCGCAAACTGGACCGGTGTCTTCTAGCAGCATGGCTGGATCCGTGTCACAACTGTCTCAACTCGTGGGTCGCATGCCGATGAAAGACATCGTGGGTGAGACCACCGATATGATTGAAAAAATGTGCATTCAGTCAGCTCTCGAGCTCACACAAAACAATCGCGCATCTGCGGCCGAAATGCTGGGGCTCTCGCGCCAAAGTCTCTATATCAAACTGCACCGCTACGGCATTACCGAGCCCAGCGACAAGCCCTGAGCTTGATGATTGTTCAATTTGACACTCAAACATGCGAACCCTGAACGCCTCTGAGGGTCTCTTTGTGAGCTTCTTTGTGGGTATTTGGGGTGACCTCATGGGCCTCAGGCTTTAAATCGTAATCTTGGGCCAAAAGCCAGATGTGATCGGGCAGCATGTGTTTCATGCGCGCAGGTTGCTCACGCCTTAAGTGAACAATCGATTCGATCGCTTTCATCTCCACCCTTGTCCTGGCAAATTCAAGACCCCTGGGCCCCAATCGCGGCATGATCCATGAGACGATGGGCCTGAGCCAATTGGGCATTTTCCGAAGCGGCAGTCCACCGGCGGCGAGCTCCACATTTTTTTTAAAGCCCAGCACCGCCGAGTGTCTTTTGCCAGCACTGCCCGTCTTTTTCAGTTGCACCTCATCGCCCAACAACGATAGCAATTGTTGTCCTGTTTGGTTTCGCACAATGATCCACTGCTCGCCTTCCCCCCCCATATAGCCCACTGTGATGTCGGCCAGCACATTGGTGTAGTCCACGCACGTGCGGCAAGTCAAGGGAAAAAAGTCCTTGGGCAAGTCCGAGAGCGGCAACTGCAAAAACGGAATTTCTTTTGTTCCGCCGTTTTGAAACCGCAACTCCACGTGGTAGTTGGCCTTGAACTCCAAGTAGGTGACCTCCTGCGGGGCAGGCGTGATCAAATTGAGAAACTGATGGAAATTCTCTGTGGTGGTATTGTCGGAGCAAGGGGTGCCAATGACATAAATTTTTTCAAACCCAAGCGTTTTTTCAAGCGCCCTCAAGGCGTAAACCTGGCAAGGAATGCCAATGACGGCCAAGCGCTTGTAGCCCTTGCTTTGCGCGGGCTCGAGCAAGGACAAGAGCGGCGCATAGCCCATGCGCATGCCGCGGGCCTTTTTCATGTCCTCGGGCTTGTCAATCAAAATGGGTGAGGGGCGCCAGCGGTCATTGGAGTCGGCCTCCATGGTGAGCACAGCATCCACGACTTTGTTTTGTAGCAAGATTTCTGCAATGCGCGTGGTGATGCCACTCCACTGTGCTCCCGCACTCGCTTGCTTGAGACTGGCCTTGTGCATCTGAATGAACGGCCCAAAATGCAATTCGTCTGGGCGACTGGGGTCTCTTCGCCGGCCGTGCACACGCTCTTCCAAGCCGGGGTACTGGGGTTGTATGAATTGACACGCGCTGGCACAACGCTTGGGGTCTGAGGAGCGCGATATGCCGCAATCCGTGCACAAGCCCCGGTGTGGAGCGGCGGCTGAATCTGGCTGTGTCTGTGGGACTGGGCGGGGGGCGGCAGAGTGATTCATGTTGTCATGGGCGGTCTTCCCACGCCAAGTTTGGATTCTCAATGCGTGGGGGTGGTTGGAGGCGTTAAATTTAATTTGAATACAAAAATACACACCTTGTTTCTTTTTTCCATTGTATTGAACTTTGTTTGACTACAAAATAGTGTCAACTACTATTGACATCGTATTGTGTAAAGCTAAGAATGCTGACATGACCGTTCCCAAGCTGAGTGCCGTTGCCGAGCTCTTCAAACCCATCACCTGGTTTCCGCCCATGTGGGCGTATGCCTGCGGTGTTGTGTCGACCGGTTTGTCCATCACAGCGCATTGGGGTCTATTGCTGTGGGGCATCATTTTGGCCGGTCCCATGGTGTGTGCTTGCAGTCAAGCCAGCAACGACTGGTTTGATCGCCATGTAGACGCCATCAACGAGCCCAACCGACCGATTCCCTCAGGGCGCATGCCGGGACAATGGGGGCTTTGGCTGGCCATGCTTTGGACGGTGCTCTCGCTGCTGTGGGCTTGGTGTCTGGGGCCTTGGGCCTTCAAAGCGGCCGCCTTGGGATTGGTGCTCGCTTGGGCCTATTCCGCACCGCCTTTGCGTTTCAAACAAAATGGCTGGATTGGGAACGCCGCTTGTGCGCTGAGCTACGAGGGCTTGGCCTGGCTGACTGGGGCCGCGGTGATGCTGGGCAACCAATTCCCCGCCAAAGGGATCGTCATCTTCGCCTTGATCTACAGCTTTGGCGCGCACGGCATCATGACCCTGAATGATTTTAAAGCCATTGAGGGCGACCGCTTGATGAACGTGCGCTCCTTGCCGGTCTTGATGGGCGCGAAAGCGGCCGCCTGGATGTCGAGTTTGATCATGACTTTGGCACAGTGGTCGGTGGCCTTGCTGCTCCTGCAAGGGCACATGGACAAGAGCGCTTTGGCCGTATTTTTGTTGTCTCTGTGTCAATGGCCGCTGATGTTCAAATTCATCAAGGACCCCGTGAGCAAAGCGCTCTGGGTCAGTGCTTTTGGCGTGCCCCTGTATGTGAGCGGCATGATGGTGAGTGCCTTTGCACTGAGGAGCATGGTGTGAACAGCGTCCAAAGCCCAACAAGCCCAACAAGCCCATCCGATTCGGCGGCTTGGCGCAATGTGGCTTGCCTGGGGCTCGTACAAGCTTGTATGGGCGCGGTGGTGGTGACCACCACCACGACGCTCAACCGTGTGATGGTGGTGGAGCTCAACCTTCCTGCCGTGCTGCCGGGCTTTTTGATTGGCATGCACTACCTCGTTCAAATCGTGAGGCCTCGAATGGGTTTTGGGGCGGACCAAACCCAGCGCTTCACGCCCTGGATATTGGGGGGAATGGTCACCTTGAGTTTAGGAGGCGTGTTGGCCGCCTTGGCCACCACCTGGATGGGGGCACACCTTGTGCTCGGTGTTCTTTGTGCTGTGGTGGCGTTTGGCTTGATTGGCGTGGGGGTGAGTGCCTGCGGCACCACCTTGCTTGTCTTGCTCTCCAAGGGAGTTGGAGAGCACCAACGGGCCACCTCGGCCACCTTGGTGTGGACCATGATGATTTTTGGTTTTGCGCTCACCTCGATCCTAAGTGGTAAGTTCCTCGACCCGTTTACCTTTGATCGACTCTTGGGCGTGAGTCTGGTGGTGAGTGTGCTCACCGTTGTCATCAGTAGCCTCGCCATGTGGGGACTCGAGGGTCGTTTGCTCAAGCGAGAGACCATCGTTGCTGAGGATTTGCCTGTTGGGCATTCGGCGGTCGTTCCTGAAACAAGCCATGCAACACGTTCAGAGGGGGAGTCTCATAGTGAGAAACATCAGGCCTTCAAACAAGCGTTGAAGATGCTATGGTCTGATGCCCAGGCTCGGCTTTTTACGTTTTTTGTCTTTAGCTCCATGCTGGCCTACAGTGCCCAAGACTTGATTTTGGAGCCCTTTGCGGCTCTCATTTATCACTACACACCAGGACAAACGACGCAACTCTCAGGCACCTTGCATGTCGCCGTGTTGATCGGGATGCTACTCTTGGCTTTGATGGGTAGCCGCTGGGTCAAAGGCCGCTGGGGCCGAGTGTCAACTTGGATGGTGCTTGGCTGCTTGCTCTCGGCCTTGGGGATGTTCGGTCTTTGCACCGCCGGCTTCTTGGGCAGTGTCTCACCGGTTTTGCCCCTACAACCCGTGCTTTGGGTCTTGGGCGTGGGCAACGGCCTGTTCTCCATTGCCGCCATCAGCACCATGATGCGCTTGGCCACGCAACCGAGTCCAAGGCAGAGCCTATCGAACAATGGCTTCATTGCCAACAAAGGCAGTGTCAAACCCGGTCTCAGAATGGGTTTGTGGGGTGGAGCTCAAGCGCTGGCCTTTGGATTGGGGGGACTGTTGGGTACAGGGGCCAGTGACCTGTCGCGCCACTGGGTGGGCAACCCTTCTTTGGCTTACGCCAGTGTTTTTGCATTGGAGGTCGTGATGTTTTTGTGTTCGGCCTTCATTGCTTGGAGAGTCAAAACGATCCGCCCTGAAGACCCTGCGCCAGAGCATCTAGAGGCCTCAGCGCTGGAGGCCTCAGGCGCCTGGCCCCTTCGAGGTGAGGTTCGTGTAAGTTTCAAAGCCAGTTCAAATCACACATTAAACGCAATCTAAAAGAAGTGGATACACAAATGGATACAACCTATGACGTGGTGGTGGTGGGTGCAGGACCCGCGGGTGCAACCGCGGCCAATGAGTTGGCGCAAAATGGGCATCATGTGCTCATGCTCGATCGCATGGGCCGCATCAAGCCTTGTGGGGGTGCCATTCCTCCACGCTTGATCAAAGACTTCGAGATCCCCGACCACCTCCTGGTGGCCAAGTCACGCAAAGCACGGATGATCTCGCCCAAAGATAACCGGGTGGACATTCCCATCGAGGGTGGCTTTGTCGGCATGGTCAACCGCAATGAGTTCGACGAGTGGCTCAGGCAACGCGCTGTGGGCCACGGTGCGCACCGTGAGCAAGGCACGTTTGAGCGTTTGACGCAGGACATGGACGGTGTGCGGCGGGTTCATTTTGGTGTGCGTGATGGCCGTGATGGGATGCAGATGAAAAGTGTGCGCGCGCGCTTTGTCGTTGGCGCCGATGGTGCCAAGTCTGAGGTGGCCAAGCAAGCCATTGAAGGGGCAGAAAAAACCAAATACGTCTTTGCCTATCATGAGATTGTTAAAGCCCCTGCGGCCGATCCCAGTCACGACCCCGATCGTTGTGATGTGTATTACCGTGGCTCCTTGTCTCCCGATTTCTACGGCTGGGTCTTTCCCCATGGCGACACCATGAGCATTGGCACGGGCAGCGCCGACAAGGGCTACTCCTTGAAGTCGGCCGTGACGCGTTTGCGGGAAACTGCAGGTCTTGGTCACGTGGAGACCTTGAGGAAAGAGGGCGCTCCCATTCCGATCAAGCCCTTGCCCAAATGGGACAACGAGCGCGATGTGGTTTTGGCAGGCGATGCCGCTGGCGTCGTTGCGCCCGCTTCAGGTGAGGGCATTTACTACGCCATGGTGGGTGGTCGTTTTGCCGCAGAAGCGGTTCGAGAGTGCTTGCTGAGTGGCAACCCCCAAAAGCTCAAGCTCGCGAGAAAGCGCTTTATGAAGCTGCATGGCCAAGTCTTTTGGGTGCTCGGGATCATGCAGTATTTCTGGTACATCAACGACAAACGCCGTGAGCGTTTCGTCAAAATCTGCGAAGACAAGGACGTGCAAAAACTCACCTTTGACGCCTACATGAACAAAGAGTTGGTCAGAAAAGACCCGATGGCGCATGTGAGAATCTTTTTCAAAGATTTGGCACATTTGTTTGGAATGATTCGCACCTGATGCATTCGTTGTATCCGGTGGTCTCAGGTTGCCTCCGGTTGCCTCCGGTTGCCTAAGGCCTCACCCAGGCCTGGATCCTGCACACTCTGCTCCTTGGACGCGACCTCTCCTAGGCTTGAATTTCCTGGAGTGTCTTGACGGTGCTGGCCATGCGTTGGCTGTTGGCGAGAGGCAAAGGCACATAATTCGCCCCCATGGCGCGAGCAATGTCTTGGCCTTGTGGGTCAGGCCGAGCCGAGGTGTCGAGCCAAATCGACTGAAGTGCGCTTGCCTTACACTGCTGTGCCCAAGACAAGGATTGCGCTTTGGCAATCGGTCTTGAGCCCACGCCGTCCAAGGTGACATTGGCGCGTCCATCGCTCAAGACCACCACCGTGGGCGTCATGCCGCGTTGGCGCGCTTGCAGCGACGTCTCCAAGGCGAGTTTGATCGCACTGGCGAGTGGTGTGCCGCCCCCTCCCGGGAGCGATTGCAGTTCTCGCTTGGCGCGAACGAGCGAGCGGGTGGCGGGGAGTTGAAGTTGCGCACTCTTGTCCCTGAAGCTGATCACGCAAATGTGGTCTCGCCTGGCGTAGGAGTCTTTGAGCAGCAACTCCACGGCACCTTTGGCCTCGGCAAGTCGCTCTAGTGCCGCTGAGCCCGATGCGTCGATGCAAAAAATGATGCAACTCTCGCTTTTTTGGGCAAATCGTTGAATATGAAAATCCTCAACTCGGATTTGCAGCCTCTTGACCCCAGGCCCTGTTTTTGCGGTTGAGGTCGCGCCACTTGACGTCGTCGACTCGCGTATTTTTTGTCTTGGTGCAGCATGTCGCAAGGTGGCCAAGACATGCAGGCGTTTGCCATTTTGCGGCAATCCTTTCATGGGGGGCAAGGGGCGACCCTTTTGTGCCCCTTTTTGCACTTGACCCATGCGCCCCGACGCGCTTTTTTTCGCCAAACGCTGACCCTGTGCGAGTTGATTCAAAAGCCCAAGGGGCAGGGTGGCCAAGGCCGACTCAAGGATGGTGCTCTCCAGGGACTGAACCTGGGGGTTGGATGGATCAGGCGGATCGGTCTGATCCGCACGATCGGGGGGTGGGGCCTCGGACAGTTGGGGACCTGCGTCTGAGTCTGAGTCTGAGTCTGCTTCAATGAGGTCCGGTTCATTGGCGCTTTGGGCTTTTGGTGGCTCTGCTTGTTCTGGCGGTGGATTTGTGGATGCGTCCTCGGGCGCAGACTGCGGCTCGCTGGGTGCCGGCATCCCCTTGGCCCTGGGCGTGAGAACGACTCGGGCTGCGCGCCCCATGTCCTCGGCACTGACCGCCTGAGCGCCTCTGAGCACGGCAAAGACACTGGCCAAGCGAGCGGCATACCATGGGGCTCTGAGACTTTCAATGGCAAAGCCCATGGCCAACTCACAAATGTCGCGCAACTCAGTGTCAAGCAATGAAAACCGCTGGATGTCCGCTTGATAGGCGCGTGAATCGATTTGCAGGGTTCTCTCGACCCGCTCGAGCAGGTCCAAGGTCTCGAGCGAAGGCTGGTCCTTGGGGTTGATTGTGGTGAGATCCAACCAGATGGCCAACTGCTCAGCCAAGCCAACGGCCAAAGTGGGCTCCTCGGGCAAGGATTCATCGATAGCCACCAAACCAAAGTGGGTGTCTTGGGTGTCATGACCGAAATGTGCATGCACCAGACCCGTGTCGAGCACTTGGGTCAAGATGGAGGCGCTTTCTGGAGGCAGTCGCTCGGCCATGGGGCAGATCAAGATGTGTCCCTTGGTTTGCGCCAAAACCCCTTGTTGCTTAACCGGATGACCGAGTTGCAAGGTCTTGGCCAAGTCCAATCCACCCAAGAGACGCTCGGCGTCAATATTGCTGGGAATTTTGATCACGTCGCGTCGCAAGGCCTTTAACCCAAGGAGCCAATCTTCGCGAACCGGTCCCAATGGTGCGCGCAGCCAGATGCCTTTAAGCCCACGGGGGTCCACTGCCAGTGCGGCCAGGGCCCAGAGTGCATCATCCAAGGCCAAGCTGCTCATGGTGCACTAAGCGTGGTGAGGGAGGCTTTGTAGAAGGCATTCATCATATCGGGGATCATGGTGCTGATCATGGCGTAGTTCACGGCCTTGTTGACGGTCTTGTTGACGGTCTTGTTGTCGGCCTTGTTGACAGCTTTAATTTCGAATTGAAACGCATCGCTCTCAAATGCCCAGTTCGTCGAGAGCACGCTCCACACGCGCAGCCGAGCCAGTGTCGTCCAAGGGGTCGCGTCGGAGTCGATGGCACAGGGCCATCGGGGCGATGACCTTCAAGTGCTTGGCCTCAACTTTTTTGTCGCCTTCAAGCGCCGCGTAGGCGCGTGTCGCCCTCATGAGGGTGAGCTCAGCCCTCAAGCCGTCGGTCCCCAGGGTCAAGCACAATTGCGAACAAAGGCGCAAAAAGTCATCGTCCAATGCGACTTTGTCCAAGCGCTTTCTGGCCTTGATGATCTTGTCGCGCAAGGCCTCATTGGCCGCTTGCCACTCTTGTTGAAATTGAGCGGGATTTTTTTCAAAGGCATCGCGACGCTTGATCACCAAGATGCGCTCGTCGAGGTCTTTGGGGGTTCTCACCTCTACACACAACCCAAAACGATCGAGCAACTGGGGCCTCAATTCGCCTTCCTCTGGGTTTCCGCTGCCCACCAAAACAAAGCGAGCTGGGTGGCGCACACTCAAACCCTCGCGCTCGACCAGGTTTTCTCCTGAAGCCGCCACATCAATCAAGAGGTCGACCAAGTGGTCTTCCAGCAAATTGACCTCATCAATGTACAAAAAGCCTCGGTTGGCTTTGGCAAGCAATCCCGGTGAAAACGATTTGACCCCAAGACTCAGTGCCTTCTCCAAATCCAAGGCTCCCACGACTCGGTCTTCGGAGGCGCCCAAGGGCAAATCCACCACCGGCACGCTCACCGTTTCGCTGGGCACTGTGGCGTGGGTGCCTTTGAGTTTCGCGCACTGATCACACGCCGACGTGTGGTCCTTTGGGTCGCAGCCATATGGGCAGTGTTTCACCACTTTGATGGGGGGCAGCAAATCGGCCAAGGCCCTCACCGCCGTGGACTTGCCCGTGCCGCGATCCCCCAGTGCCAAGATACCATTGACACTGGCATCAACCGCCACGATTTGAATGGCGGTCTTCATGTCGTGTTGACCAACGATGGCGGAAAAGGGAAAGGGTATGGCCATGATCTAAATGGGGAAATGAAAAATGTCGGCCGTGTGTCTAGGCCGGCTATGAATGTGCGGGTAAACAGGATATTGGTGCGGGGAGTTGTAACGATCAGAAACCCGTCGCACCCTTTGCGCTTGGCCTTGAGCGTCTTTCAATAAACACCTTCCAAACGGTCTTCAAGCTCTTCGCTGGCGAGTTTGAGTTGCTCGAGCATCTCTTCAGTGGGTTTCCAATAATTGCGCTGTGATGCTTCAAGTAAGCGGTTGGTCAAGCGCATGGAGGCAGTGGGGTTGAGCTCGGCGAGACGCTGCCTCATCTGGGCATTGAGCACAAAGGTCTCGGTGATTTGTTTGTAAACCCAAGGTTGGACTTGGCCTGTGGTGGCTGACCAGCCCATTGTGTTGGTGAGGTGGACCTCAATTTGCCTCACCCCTTCAAAACCGTGCTTGAGCATGCCCTCGTACCATTTTGGGTTCAAAATCCGCGTGCGTGTTTCGAGATCGACTTGATCCGACAGCGACCTCACTTTACCCTCGCCTCGGGTTTGGTCGCCTATGAAGACGGGCTTACTGATGCCGCCATTGGCTTGTTGAACCGCTTTGGTGATGCCACCCAAGGTATCAAAGTAGTTGTCAATGGTGGTGACACCGAGTTCTACAGAGTCGAGATTTTGGTAGGTGAGTTGCACATCGGCCAGGGCCGACTTCAAGATGCCCGCATTCTTCACGGCCATTCCATCGACCCCAAAAGCGAACCCTTTTCTTTGTGTATAGGTCTCGCCCAATTCGTTCTCATCGGACCAAGCACCACTCTCTATCAAGTTGTTCACATTGGCGCCATAGGCGCTGTCGGCGTTGCCAAAGACTCTGAGGGCTGCGGTGGGTAAATCACAGCCATGGGTTTGCATATAGGCCAAGGCGTGTTTTCTGACAAAGTTTTGCTCCAAGGGTTCATCGGCACTGGCGGCCAATAAAGCGGCTTCGGCCACCAGTTTGATTTGTAGCGGCATCAAGTCGCGGAAAATCCCCGACAGGGAAATGACCACATCAATCCTAGGGCGACCGAGTTCTTCCAGCGTCATCAGACTCGCACCCACCAAGCGGCCAAAGCTGTCAAAGCGCGGTTTTGCGCCGTAGAGTCTGAGCACCTGGGCGATTTGGGCGCCTTCGGTTTTTAAGTTGTCACTGCCCCACAGCACCATGGCAATTGACTCGGGCAAGGGTTGCCCATCTTCACAGAAACGCTTGAGCAGTTTCTCCGCTTGGAGGGCGCCATCCTTGACCGCATAGGCGCTTGGGATGCGAAACGGATCAAAGCCGTGGAGGTTTCTGCCGGTGGGCAAAATTTCCGGCTTGTGGATGATGTCTCCCCCTGGGGCGGGGCGGATGTACTTGGCGTCCAGGGCTCTCAAGATACCGTTGAGTTCAGCGTTCTCATTGAGCAGTTTGCTCGAACTCAGGAGCTTGTCGATCTTGGTGCGGTGAAGCTCGTCGTTGGGCAGTTGAGCGAGTTTCAACACTTGTTCTGCACTCGTGTTGCGTGCAATGGCCTGAACGGCCTCCAAGGGCAAGTCGCCATCAAAACTGGCTTCGGCCATGATTTTTAGAAATTCGAGCTTTTCCTCAGGCGTTGAGACTTGGCCCAAGACATGCAAGCCGTTCGGGATGAGAGAGTACTCGAGTTCTAAAATCTTGCGCATGAGTTTTTGAATGTGTTCATCGACCAAGGCAAGGATTTGGGGTGTGAGGGCAGCGGCTTCATCGATCCAGAGCGGCTTTGGCGGCAACAAGTCCAATTCGGCGGCTTGCGATTGGACCATGAGAGCGAGTTCTTTTCTCTCTTGGAGTTGATCGATTTCAAGGGTTCTGTAGCGCTCAAGACCCTCTTTCAAATCGAGAAGCCCGGTGTAGAGTCCCGACTCGGTCATGGGCGGCGTCAAGTAGCTGATCAAGGCGGCTCCCGAGCGTCGCTTGGCGATGGCGCCTTCGGAAGGGTTGTTCGCCGCGTAAAGGTAGAAGTTGGGCATCTCGGCAATCAAACGATCAGGCCAACATTGGGCTGTTAAACCGTTTTGCTTACCGGGCATGAACTCAAGGGCGCCATGGGTGCCAAAGTGAAGCACGGCATTGCTTTTGAAGTCTTCTCTGAGAAAGCGGTAAAACGCCGAGAAGGCATGGGTGGGTGCAAAGCCCTTTTCAAACAAGAGTCGCATGGGGTCACCCTCATAACCAAACGAGGGTTGAATGGCGATCAAAACATTGCCGTATTGTTTACCCAATACAAAAATATGGGAGCCATTGTTGAGTTGTTTGCCAGGGGCCGCACCCCACTGGGCTTCAATTTCTTTGAGGTGTTTTTCACGCCGGACATGGTCCTGGGTGGGGATGAGGGTGTGCACATTGGCGTCGGCACCGTATCTTTTGGCATTGCCATGCAAAATGTCTTGCTGCAGTTGCTCCACATCGCTTGGCATGTCGATGGCGTAGCCTTCGCTTTTGAGCTTCAATAGGACTTGGTAGACCGATTCAAACACCGCGAGGTAGGCGGCCGTGCCGATATTGCCCGCATTCGGTGGGAAATTAAAGAGCACCACCGTGACTTTCTTGTTTTGCCGCTGGGTGCGTCGCAACTCTACGAGCTTGGCCACGCGCAGCGAGAGCATGGCCGTTCTCTCGGTGCAGGTGAACATGTCTTGTTCGACTTGATTTTTGGTGAAGGTGCATTCTTTGTGGCAGCCTTTGCAGGTCACGCCTTGTGCACCAGGTCGCCCCCCAAACACCATGGGTAACACCGCGCCATCGAGCTCAGGGATGGCGATCATGATGGTCGACTCAACCGGCAAGAGTCCGCGTTGCGAGTCGCCCCATTGGTCAAGTGTTTGGAATTCCACAGGGTGCGCTGCAATGTAGGGGACATCGAGCGTGGCTAACATTTCTTCGGCTGCATGGGCGTCGTTGTAGGCCGGACCGCCGACCAAGGAGAACCCAGTGAGTGAGATCACGGCATCGACCAAGACCTCGCCGTCTTTGATGAAAAATTCTTTGATGGCGGGTCTGGCATCAAGTCCAGCGGCAAACGCTGGGATGACTTGCAGGCCCTGGACCTCAAGGGCCGCAATCACTGCATCGTAGTGTTCAGTGTTGTTGGCAAGCAAGTAGGAGCGCAGCATCAAGACGCCCACACGGCCTTTGCTCTTGTCTTTGTTCACCACATTGGGCAAGACACTGGATTGGACTGCCAAGCGCGGCTTCATCCTCGGATGATAGACACCCACTTCAGGATATTCAAACGGTGTCTCAAAGGTGAGTTTTGAAAAGAATGCACGGTTCTTTTCTTGCAAGCCCGTGCCATAACGCGAGGCCAAGTAGAGCACCATGTTGAGCATGTTTTCTTCTGAACCCCCAAGCCAGTACTGCAGGCACAGGAAGTAGGCCCGCATGTCTTGGGCAGTACCAGGAATGAAGCGCAGGAGTTTGGGGACACGCTTGAGCATCTTCATCTGACGCTCACCTGAGCTGCCATCTTTTTTGCTGGTGTCGCCTTTGAGTTTTTTGATAAAGGCCATCGGACCCGACGCGGGTTTGCCCATGTCGAATTTACCGATTTTGGTCAGTTTCACCACCTCAGCGGCCGAGATGGCACAGACCATCGCGTCGCACTGCTCACGCCGGGCTTTGAGGTCGTCGATGATTGGCAAATATTGGTCTTCTATAAACAACATACCGACAAAGATAATATCGGATTGATGAATGTCTTGTTTGAGTTTGTCCAAGACTCGGGGGTCTTTGGTGTATTCTGTGGCCGAGTAAATTTTTAAGCTGATAGAGGGGGCTATCTTTTTCAAAGACTCGATGCTTCGTTTCACGGCACTGTTCAAATGCGTGTCCATGGTCACGAGCAAGACTCTCAAGGCAGGAGTCTTCAAATGCAGTGATTCTTGATGATTCATTTGCAAAGCCGTTTTGTTTTAAGAATAAAATGAACACAAACTGTAAACATATGTTGACATTAGAATATGTCGGCCTCATTTTACTTACAGGGAAAACCCTAGGCAACTTTGTTTTTTTGTATCTTTTTTGAATCCCCTTGGGATGAGGTTTTTCCGTCCTTCAGATAAGATTGAGGGAGAGCTTTCAAGCTCGACTTCTGCGTCTTGTGCTGTCAGTGGATTGGACTTGCTTGAATAGGACGAGCTACACGAAGCTTGGGTCAAGGTTGGTGCTGTGTTGACGTCGGGGGGGTGAATGCAAAAGATTTTAGGGTGGGGTTGCTTGATTTTTTTGGGTTTGCTTTTTATGATATTTTTTACCCCCGATCTCAATCGCCATGACTTGGAGGCGACTTACGCCCAGGCGCCGAGTCAATTCATCGAGGTCAAGGGTTTGAGGGTTCATTACCGTGACACTGGGGATAAAAACAGATCCACTATCGTCTTGCTGCACGGTTTTGGTTCAAGCCTGCACACTTGGGACGCTTGGTCGGGCGTTCTTGAAAAGAACCACCGAGTGGTTCGTCTGGATTTGGCGGGATTTGGTCTCACCGGGGAGAGTCCAGACCACAATTACAGCGACGCGGCCGATACCGAGCGTTTGTCGGAATTTTTAAACGCATTGGGTGTGTCTGACTGCATTTTGCTGGGGCATTCCATGGGTGGGCGAATTGCTTGGAACTTTGCCAGCACCTATCCCGAGCGCATTCGCCGCCTGGTGCTCATGGCCCCAGACGGTTTTCCGGTGTCTGGTCAAAAACTGGGTGAAAAGCCCTATGACTTTGGTCGGCTCGCTGACCTGATCCAAGTCGTCATGCCCAAGTTTCTGGTCAAAAAAAGCTTGGAGCCAGCTTTTTTCAATGCTGAGAAGGTCTCGGACGGCTTGCTCAATCGTTATTACGATTTGCTCAGAGCTCCCACGGTTCGGCGCGCCATTTTGGACCGTATGCGCCAAACAGTGAACTCCGACCCCGTCGCGCGACTTCACCGCATCACTGCGCCCACGCTCTTACTCTGGGGTGAGAACGACCCGATGATCCCCAGCAGCAACAGTGTGGATTATCAAAAGGCGTTGAGCCATTCGCAAACGGTGATTTTGCCCAAAGCGAGCCATTTGTTGCAAGAAGAAAATCCCCAATTGGGGCTTGCTCGTGTTTTAGAATTCATCAATCCTTGAGCGCATCGTGGCCCCCCATATCAAGGCCTCTTGAACACTCAACCGTTTTCCAATCCAAGAGACCCTTGACATGAAATTTCTACAGCGTTGGCAGTCCTTGATCATTGCATGCCTATTGAGCGTTGGTTTTGCATTGGGGGGAGCTTTGCTCACCAACTTGGACAGTTGGTACTTCAATTTGAACCAGCCCAGTTGGAAGCCACCGGATGCGGCATTTGGATTGATTTGGAGTTTGATTTTTTCGTTTTGCGCCGCTGCCGGCTGGTTGTCATGGAACTCGGCGAAGCTGCAAAAAAATAAATATATTTATCTCTCCCTGTATCTGATCAATGGGGCCCTTAATGAAGTCTGGAGTTTCTTGTATTTCCAGATGCATCGCCCGGATTGGTCACTGTGGGAGTGCAGTCTTTTGGGGCTCTCAATTGTCGCTTTGATGATCACTCAATGGAAAGACTCCAAGTTGGCCTCCTTGTTGGTGGTGCCCTATTTGATCTGGGTCTGCATTGCCGCTGAATTGAACTGGCAAACAGTGGTGCTCAACGGTTTTTTGTAATCGGGTTTTGCTCGGTCTCTAGCGAGCTTGAGCGATCAAATCATGCTGATCAGATAAGCGAGCGTGAAAAAACCGCAAAAGGCCACAAACAAAGCGCTCACAAAGATCAGTGCTTTGTTGTCCACAAATTTTCTAACTTTATTCAGTGTCATGAGTGAGTTCATTTGAGGTCCTTTGAATTGTCGTGATTGGCTGAGAGGCTTGGTCAAGGTTCGTGGTGAACGATCGTTTTCGAAAAAGGGGAGCAAGCAATGTTGAAGAAAATTTTATGTTTGCGCTGGCCTTTGTGGCCATTCTTTTTGCGGTTTACAAGTTGAGTGTCCTTGTCGGATTGCCTCTATACCCTTATGGCTGGTCTTATTCTTGATCCCCATCTTGGGGCTCATTCCTGTGTACCAATACTTCGAGCAAAAACAAATCAGTGGCTACAAGTCCATCTTTTATCGACTGGGCTCTACACTCAAGAGCAAATCAATTCAATGACCCCAAAAGAGGTAGAAATGAATTGGCTAAATAGCCGCAACAACTTCTGACCGCCACCTCTACAAACTAGCGAAGTGGTCCACCCAGGAGACACAGAAGTGTGCGCGTCTTTACTTGATTTGTCCGGGGTAATCTCTGCGCAAATTGCTGCGGTGAAATTGATTGAAAATCCAAAACAAGCAAGCCACGACCCACATAATAAAGAGCAACGTTGTAGTGTGCATTTCTTTTCCTTTAATAAAGTGACACAAATGATTATCGCAAAATTTTAAAAAAAACTAGGCTCACCCCGTTCGAGGCCATTTTTTCATGAGTGGCACCATGGTGATCATGGTGATGGCCAGCATCGCAATTTCAATAGAATAGACCATATCATAGCCAAAGGGTGCTTGATAATGCGAATCTAACAAGTCTCTGATCACCCCTCCAGCGGCAATGGCCACCCCTGCCGCCGTGGCTTGAACGGCGCCCCAAGCACCAAGCGCCAAGCCGCTTTGACCAGGAGGTGCGAGGTTCATGGTTGCCGTGAGCGTGCCGTGTCCAAACAGACCTCCACCAAAGCCAATGGCACAGATGCCAATGGCAAACATCAAGGTCGATCCCACCGTGGCAGAAAAAATGACTGCCAAGAAAGCAGGAATGCCACAAAAGGCGCCAATGCTGGCCATGCGAAACGGATCAAATCCTTTGCTGAGGACGTTGGACGCCAGTGAAAAGCCAAACAGTCCCCCCAAGGCCAAGGTGGCGGTGAGGGCTGTGGTGGCGCCCACGCTCAAGTGCAGAATCTCTCCACCATAGGGCTCTAGTAAAATGTCCTCCATGCTGAAAGCCATGGTTCCCAAGCCCACGGCAACCAAGCGCCGAATGGCTTGGCCACCCTGACAAAACCGCGTCCATGATTCTTGAAAAGTTTCACCCTTGGGCCGTTGACTCAAAGGCACACGAACTCGGCTTTCTTGTTTCCAAAGGGCAATGACATTCAAGATGATGGTGAAAGCCGCAGAAGCCTGCACCACTTGAATGAGGCGCCCTGGGTTAAATTCACTCAAGAACGAACCAAAACCCACAGCGCTCACCATCATGCCAATGAGTAGCATCACATACATCAGGCCCACCACTTTGGGTCTGGTTTGTTCGGGTGCCAAATCGGTGGCCAAGGCCAGTCCTGCGGTTTGGGTGGTGTGAAGACCTGCACCAACGAGCAAAAATGCGACACCCGCTCCCAAGTGACCAATCCATACTGGGGCCTCAGAGGCATGTCCTTGACCAGACAAGACCAAAAGAGCAAACGGCATCATGGCAAGACCACCAAACTGCAACAGTGTTCCTCTCCAAATGAACGGAACACGCTTCCACCCTAATTCTGAATGGTGGGTGTCGGAGCTAAAACCAATCAGGGCCCGGAAGGGGGCAACGACGATGGGCATGGCCACCATGACAGAGACCCATGATGCTGGAACATGAAGCTCAACAATCATCACGCGGTTAAGGGTTCCGATCAGCAACGCCAAAGCCATGCCAACCGAAACTTGAAAAAGGGATAGTCTGAGAAGCCTCGAAAGGGGTAAGTCAACAGAGGCCGCATCGGAGAAAGGTAAGTACTTTGTCCCACGTTGTAGCCAAGAAAAAATCAATTTCTGGCTGTATGAACTCTTGCTCAGGGTTGACGACAATTTGGATCCGATTCAAGTCTGAAGATCATTGTGATACACGCGCCAATGCTTGCTATGAACGATCAACGCACATGGCTCCAACCCCGAAGGGCAGGATCCATGCGCAAAACCAACAGCTACTTGGGAGCTGCAGGCGCTGAGACAGCAACCTTGTCAGCATTTCCGTTGAGGAAAGCTTTGACCCAAGTCGTGTTGTTCAAAATGGCCAAATGCACCGAAAACGATGCAACAGCCACGGCGGCAATAATGAGTGGCACGCCCACGGAGGGCTTGACCACCAACCACATTTTTCCGTAAATCATTTGCGTTACCTTTCTTTTTATTTAAGCCATGGCGAATAGATATAAGCCAAAAGGTGAGCAAAGGCAGCAATCATTCCAAAGAATTGTGTTCCTTGGATCATGTGCCGATGAAGCTCTTCTGACTC
>CAILYC010000019.1 GCA_903838355.1 uncultured Burkholderiales bacterium
CCCGGGACGCGTGGCCACCATGTTCAGCGCCCTCTCCCGCGTCACACCATCGCATTTGCTCGACCCCAAACTCTACGACTTCAAGGGCCTCAAAACCACTGGTGTCCCGGATCCTCAAGGGGACAAGGCGTTTGATCACGAACCGATTGTTCAACTGGCAGTTCAGCCCATTGCTTTTTATTGAGCTTGTGCCACGCCTGACCCGTGCGCTGGGTGCCAAGTGTTTGGGAAGCTATCTTTGAACTCGCTCAAAGCGTCGACAGCATCATTGATTCGGTGCAACAACAACTCCCCAATGACTTCCCCCCCAAAGTCGCTGACAAAATATTTCAAGGCATTCAATCTCAAACCAAGCGTTTTTTAGCTGAACTGAACTCAAATTGAGTGCTCAAAATCCAGCAAAAACAACCGGCAAAGCCCATGAGTTGTCTCAATTTCTGCTGCGCCATGCGCACTCTTGAGCCTCGATAATAAAAACACCTTTTCATTGGACTGGCCCTTGAGCAAAGCAAAGCCAGTCAACATGAAGGTGTGCTGGACCCACCCCCCAAAAAACTCAGGGCCCACGAGGGGCCCTGTCCAACACTCCAACACACACCCTCCACTCAGGCGTTGATGCTGGAGGATGAGCGGTGAGGGTGATGCAGAATCAAGCCTTTTTGTAAGCCACCACGTGTTGCTTTTGCTCGCCCAAGCCTTCTAGACCCAGGGTCATCACGTCACCGGCTTTGAGGAAAACGGGAGAGGGCTTGCCGTCTTTCTTCACGCCCATGCCCACCCCTGGAGGTGTGCCAGTGGCAATCACGTCACCGGGCATCAAGGTCATGAATTGGCTCACATAGCTGATGAGCTTGCTCACCCCAAACACCATGGTCTTGGTGTTGCCGTTTTGCATGCGAACGCCATTGACATCGGTCCACATGGCCAACTTTTGTGGGTTGGGGACTTCATCCCGGGTCACGAGCCAAGGTCCAATGGGGCCAAAGGTGTCGCACCCCTTGCCCTTGTCCCAAGTGCCGCCGCGCTCGATTTGGTATTCGCGCTCGCTCACGTCGTTGACCACGCAAAAACCAGCGACATAGTTCAAGGCATCCTTTTGGCTCACATAGGACGCCTTGGTCCCAATGATGATGCCCAGCTCCACCTCCCAGTCGGTCTTCACAGATCCTTTGGGCAACATCACGTCATCAAACGCACCTTGAATGGAGGTGTTGGTTTTCAAGAAAATGATCGGCTCTTTGGGCAAGGGCATGCCGGCCTCTTTGGCGTGATCGGCATAGTTCAAACCGATGGCCACGAATTTGTTGATGTGGTTCACGGGGCAGCCCAAACGGGGGTTGCCTTTGACCAAGGGCAGTTTGCTGGTTTTGAGCTTGGCCAATTTGTGCAGCACCTTGTCACTCAACTGCTCGGGGCCAATGTCAGGCACCACGTGACTCAAATCTCTCAAATGACCTTCTGCATCGATGAGTCCGGGTTTTTCTTTGCCGGGCTTGCCGTAACGAACGAGTTTCATGAATGAACCTTTCTATGGAATGAAGACTGAATGCTCAAGGTGAATGCGTCTTGGAATTCAGCCCTGAGTCTCACCCATTAATGTAGGTTATTTTTGGTGCAAATGAGCGCTTGGTCTCTCGGGAGAACTTAAAAAAAGTCCTGCGCACGGCGACCCAGTGCACCCAAGACCTTCTAGCATTGTTGCTGCCGACTTGGGGCATTCTTGGGCCATACTGAGCCAGCCGGGCCGGCCGACCCATCAAGATTCTTTGGATCTATAGTTACTTCAATACTTCAATACGCAGATCCAAGGATCAAGACGACATCGGCACATAAAACAGTCCCTTGCCTTGGAGACCGGTCAGAGCAATTTGTGCGCCCACATTGCCAAATCCAAGCCCCACTGAGCTCACCGCATAGGTCAACAGTGAGGTTTTGGTGTAAGTGCCATTTTGCAAAGCATTCACGTATTGCGTCTCGGTTGCCGTATCGATGGAGTTGCCCGTGGCGTTCAAATACAAAAAATCCACAAAGGCCTGGTTGGACGTGGACCCGATCTGGGATTCAATCAAGCCCAGTTGCACGATCAAGGCACAGGTTTGCGCGTCCGTTTGGCCCTTGTCCTCAAAAGACACGGCCTGAGGAAAATAGGTGCTCAACTTGGCCGCACCAAAAGCTTCAGACACCAGCATGGCCGCTTTGAAGGCGTTTTGACCGGGCGAGAGGTCAAGCGCCAAGACCCCGTTGCTGAACTGAATACGTTGCACCGCACTCAACTGCAAGGTGTTGAAAGTATTGGTGTTGTCGGTGAGGGTGAAGCCTGACAAGTCGTTTTGTTTCGTCGCGGCGTCAAACACTGGGGTGATGGCCAAACTAAAATTTTTATAAGGGGCGGCCAACACCGCTGTGTTGATGCCACCCGTGCCACCGACGAAAACATCGTTGTAACCGGCGGCTTCGGCCGTGTGGTTTTCATAATAGGTGGCATAACCCGAATAGCCAAAAACACAGTCATTGGTCCAGTTGTTGGACGAACTGATGAAGGTTTCTTGGCCCGTATAGACGGCATTGGCATTGGCCAAGGTGATGGTCGAGCCTTCAAACGCAGCCACACTCACCGGCGAGCTGAAGGTCTCGGTTTGCGCCAAAACGCCACCGACATAGGTGGCTTGGCCGCTCACGCTCGAGGTCGTGCTCGGTTGCGTAAAAAACGGGATATCGGCCAAGGTTTTGGCGCTCGAGGGGATGGAAGACACATTGAAGTTGCCGGTGTAGGACAGTTTCAGGGCGTAGCCGCCCGACAAAGTCGTCGTCGCATCGATCTCTAGGCTCGTGGGCGGTCCTGAAAGGGTCCAGGCACTTTGGGCAATGGTTTGGCTGGGCGAGAGGAAATTAAAAATTCCCAGGCCATAATCGGTCACGGTCAAGCTCATAGTCGTCCCAAGGTTTCTGTTCAACGTTCTTTTGCCTGGGTCATTATCGACCTGAGAGGGGCAAACTTGACGCCATGGACAGAGGCTTTACCTCTCAGAAATGATTCTGATCGACTCGCAGAGCAACAAAGTAGCTCAACTGCACAGCCTCAGCACAGCCTCAGCACAGCATCAGCAGAGCATCAGCACAGTCGGGAAGTCGGGACGTTGGGCAGTTGGGCTGGGACTCGGTCACCCCCTATCAACCAGGGCTGGCAAAATCTCAACAGATGAACAAAGACAGGCCTAGAAAAGTTGGCCTCAAGGCGTTCAGCCCACCAACACGGCCAAATTGGCCTCTAGGTGATCGAGGGCTGACTTTTTAAAGCCCGAGCGCACAAAGCGCTGCAAGCGCCCTTGTAAAAAGCTCACCAACAAAGCCGCTCGTTGATTGGCTTCGACGCTGGGGGTTGACGAGGCTTTGACCGCCGAGGACTCTCGTAAAACCTGGCGCAGACTCGACTCGATGCGGTCAAAGAAATGGTTCATGCGTGACATCAAACGCTCGTTTTCGGTGAGCAAAGCATCCCCCACCATCACCCGCGCCATGCCAGGGTTCTTCTGAGCGAATTGAAGCACCACGGTCACGATTTTTTGCTGCTTGCCTTCGGCCGAGCCTTCTCTCTCAGAGATTTGACCAATCAGGTGATAAATGCTCTCCTCGATGAACTCGATCAAGCCTTCAAACATCTGTGCCTTGCTGGCAAAGTGACGGTACAGGGCCGCTTCGCTCAAAGCAAGTTTGGCCGCCAACGTGGCGGTGGTGACCCGCTCTTGCGTGGGCTGCTCGAGCATCCCCGCCAAGGTCTGCAAAATCTGAATGCGCCGCTCACCAGGCTTCAAACGCTTGGTGCCCACGCTCTGGCTGTCATGAGAGACGTCTTGGGCGGGAACTTCAGCGTGAGGACCCGTGTGGCCCACTGGGTGCGGGGACGCATCGCTCAAATCTTGGTCAACACTTGGGATGGAATTTGGGGCAGGCATGATCATAAAAACCGCTTTCAAACCAATGGGGGTTCAGAGTGTGCGCTTTAACACAGGCGCTCAGTTGAACCAATACAACCCAAAATACTGCCACCGCTTGAACCTCAAACACCGTGACATCAACACTGCGTTGGAGGTGCAAGCCTTCATGCATTGAGCAAATCCTGCTCTACTTCAGGTTCAAGCCCGATTTCACCACAGAAATAAGACGAGATTCGACATGGGGACCCCCCATGCGAGGTGGTTTTGCTGGATTTTTTGGCCAAATTGAGAAAATTTCTCTGTTTTGCCCTGCGGTGGACCCTGAACGGCTCTGTGAGCATGGGCTTCAGAAAAAAACCAGGCTCACGGAGCTTGATCCGCAAGGGGGGGAATCAAAAGGACCTGATCATGGTGCCAAAGGCTTGGTCGGTCAAAATCTCCAAAAGGAGGGCATGGGGCACTCGCCCATCGATGATGTGCACCGAGTTGACGCCGCTTTTGGCAGCGTCCAAAGCCCCACTGATTTTCGGGAGCATCCCGCCACTGATGGTGCCATCGGCAAAGAGCTCGTCAATTTGACGCGCCGACAAATCGGTGAGCAGTTTGCCCTCCTTGTCCAAGACACCTGGGGTGTTGGTCAAGAGCACCAACTTTTCTGCATTGAGGACAGTGGCCAGTTTGGCCGCCACCACATCGGCGTTGATGTTGTAGGCCTGGTTGTCTTCGCCGTATCCGATCGGGCTGATGACGGGGATGAAGGCATCGTCTTGGAGTGCGATCACGACACTGGGGTCAATGCCAATGATGTCACCCACTTGACCCACGTCATACTCTTTGTGTGGGTCCTTGTTGTCGGTCATTTTGAGTTTTCTGGCATGGATCATGGCGCCGTCGCGCCCCGTGAGCCCCACCGCTTTGCCACCCGCTTGGTTGATGAGCCCCACAATGTCTTGCTGCACTTCACCAGCAAGCACCCACTCCACCACTTCCATGGTCTCGGCATCCGTCACTCGCATGCCTTGAATGAATTCGCCTTTTTTACCCAAACGGTTCAAAGCGGTTTCAATCTGGGGACCACCACCATGCACCACCACGGGGTTCATACCGACCAACTTCAAGAGCACCACATCGGAGGCAAAGTCCGCTTGCAAGG
>CAILYC010000020.1 GCA_903838355.1 uncultured Burkholderiales bacterium
AATCTCAAGGACAAAGACGTCTCGTTGCTTGGACAAGTTCAACTGAGCCTCCATGGGTTATCCTCTCGACTCTCCACGGTCAAACCCTTGGGATCGTATCTTGTGGTGGTCTCTGGCAGCCCCACCTTGGGGCTGAACTTGACAACGATGGACAACAGTCGCCTGATCCTCAAAGGCGGGGGTCAATGGAAGCAAGGTCGACGGCAGTTTGATGGGGTGGCGCAAACGGCCGCTGGAGACGAAAACACCTTGTCCAATTTGCTCAACGTGCTTGGGCAGCGGCGCGGCAATGAGGCACAACTTCACTTCGAGTGAAGCGGTCCATTTGGGAATATGAGAACTTAAGGTCATGGTCATGCAGAAAATCAAGCGTCACATTTCTCCCTTCACCCAACAACCCAACGGGTCGCCCAATCCACTGGGGGGGCGGGTTCGTTTGCCGTTGGCAAGCCTGTCCCTGGCAACGATCAGTGTTTGGAGTCGACCCATGTCTCAGCTCATGTCTGAGCTCATGGCCCAGCCCATGAACCGATCAATCGCCGTTGTGTCATTCTTCCTGGGCGCCATGGTCCTTGGAGAAACCGCCACTTTGGCGCAAACCCCAATGGCCACCCTCCCACAAGGCATGCCCACCAACAACACCAATGCCAACGGCCCGTTACCAGGCGCGCTCAATGCCCGCAGCCCCTTGGCCACAGCCAATGCCAATTCTGCTACAAATAGTGCGAATAATGCGAATAGTGGGAGCAGCAGCGGCAACCTCGCCGTTGAAAAAACCGCTCAAGGACTGATCCTGAACTTCGTCAACGCAGACATCGACGCCGTTGCCAAAACCATGGCCAGCCTCATTGACAAAAACCTGGTGGTGGACCCCAAGGTGCGCGGCACCTTGAGCCTCTCCACCGACAAGCCGGTGAGCACGGCTCAAGCCTGGGGGCTCTTTGTGTCAGCCCTCAGACTTCAAATGTTCAGTGTGGTGGAAGTCAATGGGCTGTACAAGGTCCTGCCCGAAGCAGACGCCAAGCTGCAAGGCGGCTCGGTCTCTTTGAGTGCCAATGCCCCCGTTCCAGGATCGAGCCAAGTGGTCACGCAAATCTTCAGACTCGAGCACGAGAGCGCCAATAATTTGCTCAATGTCCTTCGTCCCTTGATCAGCCCCAACAACACCATCAATGTGAGTCCCAACTCGAACGCCTTGGTGATCACGGACTATGGCGATAATTTACAACGCTTGGCGCGCATCATCGCCACACTCGATGTGGCCAATGCCAGTGATGTTGAGGTGATTGCTCTGAAATCAGCCATCGCCATCGACTTGGCCCCTTTGGTGGCTCGCTTGATTGACTCGGCCATCAACACCGGGCCGCAAGTGCAAGGCGCACCACCCAGCAACGACTCGGGTGGCTACAAAACCACCATCATTGCCGAGCCCAGGAGCAACTCGTTGATTTTGCGCGCGGCCAATCCGTCCAGAGCCGCGCAAGCGCGGTCCTTGATTGAGAAGTTGGATCGACCCAGCTCCGAATCGCCAGCTGGC
>CAILYC010000021.1 GCA_903838355.1 uncultured Burkholderiales bacterium
GAGTTGATTTAATCAATATTCTCAACTCCTAATTTTTTTAGTTCTTTATTTATTTTTTTAAGCTGAATACATGAATGTATAGCAACAACCAGCGAAAGTGGAGAAATAATTAATACGCACTCTATCAAATATTTTGAAATTAAAAGCATTAGCTTATGTATAAGATTTATATAGGCTTATACCTTTTTGAATTAATTTGAACCCTTAAGCACATCCACTCCATAAACCTTTTTAATTTCTTCATAGCATTTTCCGTAGGAAATTGGTACCGGCTCTTTAGTGGTGCTTATACAAATTAATCTTAAAAGTTGAGGACCTTTAATTCCAAAGAAATGAATTTGATGAACTTTTGATTGATATAAGTCTACAGTTACCTTAATAATAGCTAATTTTAAGCCTTCAACATTCACATAAACTGCGGACGAATCAACGCTTACAGACGGATTGATAACTCCCTCTGCTTTCATAATTGCTGTATTCTTATCTAATATTGTTTTTTTGGTTTTTAATTCAATTGCTAACAACATTTCAGATGTCAATTCATTTTGAGTTAAACCACCTGCACTTTCACCTCCACTAAAAACAACTATGTCATTTTGCTCAGCCGCACTTAGATTAGTTGAGAATATAAATACCAAAAATGATATGCATAATTTATAAAAATTCATATGTTTTTAATTTCTTTTCTTTCTTTTATTCCACCACGAGTATATTAAATATATCAAATAGACTGCAATGGCAATATAGCTAGGAGTTGTATTTGCCATTATTTTAGATACGGCTAAGCTAACTGTACCGAATATGAGCCAAAGTATTGTCCACAATGTATGTTTAATATTTTTCTCTGTTTTTATAACAATAGGTTCATCGTCTTTAGTGGGTATTTTCTGATTTTTATATCCATCCTCTTTTAGTATTTCTTCAATAGCTAGATGCGCTGATTCACTCAATTCTGAACCTAAAGATTTCAGTTGAATAAGATACTCAATATTATAGTTTTTATACTGCTCTTTATAATATTCTTTGTTCATAAATTACCTCAATATCTTGTTTCTTCTTCGTTTACAGCACCAATGTCCTAAACTGTTTTCGCAGAACTTTTGGATACGCTATCCATTAAATCTTTGTTCTCTTGCTTAAATTACGTTCTATCCTTATATTTTTTCCAATTCACAAAACAAATCTAATGACTATTTATTTTTAGCCATTTTTATTCAGCGTTTACATATTTCAATTGTTTTAATCTAATTTACTTGATATATGAAATATCAATCAGCTCGTATTTCACACTTTCAGTCAATCTTGCCTCTCTAATCTTTCCTTTTTTGTAAGCTGAAAAAACATGTTCAGCCATCAAAGTACAGTATCTAGCTGACTTCACACCTTCTTCCGTTAGCCTTTTTGCTATTTTTTCATACGATAAATTATCTTTATCTCTCAGATCACAGATTCGCTCATAAAGCCATTGAGAATGACTTGAATATGCCATTTTATATAGTGCTTTAGTAGTAATTTTAACAAGTATTTCTAGATTCTTTGTACTACTAAAGATACTCACTTGCTGGACTACTCCACTGTGACAGACTTTGCCAAGTTGCGTGGCTTGTCAACATCCGAGCCTCTTTTAAGAGCCGTGTGATAGGCCAACAATTGCAAGGGCACCACGTGCAAAAGAGGCGACAACTCGCCGTAATGCTCGGGCATGCGAATCACGTGCAAGCCCTCTTCGGACTGGATGTGCGTCCCCTGATCGGCCAACACGTACAGCACCCCACCCCTTGCTCTCACCTCTTGCATATTGCTCTTTAATTTTTCCAGCAAGACATCGTTGGGGGCGACCGTCACAATGGGCATGGCCTGGGTGACCAGAGCCAAAGGGCCGTGCTTCAATTCACCCGCAGGATAGGCCTCGGCATGGATGTAGCTGATCTCTTTGAGCTTCAAGGCCCCTTCAAGCGCAATCGGATAATGCAAGCCGCGCCCCAAAAACAGTGCATTTTCTTTTTTCGCGAAATCCTCGGCCCAAGACATCACCAAGGGCTCCAAAGCGAGCACCGCTTGCAAGGCTGCAGGCAAATGGCGCATGGCATACAAATGCCGGGCTTCTTCCTGGGCACTCAACCGATGCTTGACCTTGGCCAGCACCAGCGTCAATAAAAACAAGGCCGCCAACTGGGTGGTGAAGGCCTTGGTCGAGGCCACCCCCACCTCAACACCGGCTCGGGTCACATAGGCCAAGGCGCACTCGCGCACCATCGCAGAAGACGCCACATTGCAAATGGTCAAGGTGTGGCGCATCCCTAAGCTTTGCGCATGTTTGAGGGCCGCCAAGGTGTCGGCCGTCTCGCCAGACTGAGAGATGCACACCACCAACGTCCTGGGGTCTGGCACCGAGTCGCGGTAGCGGTATTCACTGGCCACCTCCACACTGGTGGGCAACTGTGCGATGCTCTCGAGCCAATACTTGGCGGTGAGGCCACTGTAGTAACTGGTACCGCACGCCAAAATGAGCACGCGGTCAGTTCCCGCAAATACCTCGCTTGCCAAAGCATGCGCTGGCGTCGAATTTGACGATGTTTGGCCGCCACCCTCCACACGGGGCGCATCAAACAAATCAGTGACGATGCCTTGAACGCCTTCCAAGGTGTCGGCGATGGCTTGTGGTTGCTCAAAAATTTCCTTTTGCATGTAATGCTGATAAGGGCCGAGTTGTGCGCCTTGCGAATAGGCTTGCATGGCGCGCACTTCGCGCTCGACACGCTGGCCTTGGGCATTCACGATGGCATAAGACGATGCGCTCAAATCCACCCGATCGCCTTCATTCAAGAACACAAACCCTGGGGTCACGCCCGCCAGCGCCATGGCATCGCTGGCCAAAAAGTATCCCGCAAACTTCGCTCGATCGCCTGATGGGCCATGACCTTGGCCACCGCTTTGACCACCCAAGCCCAGCACCAAAGGCGAGCCCTGCCTCGCGCCCACCAAACGACCCGGTTCCTGATCACAAATGACTGCCAATGCATAGGCGCCTTTGAGCTCACTCAAAGCGGCCTCAAAGGCCTGCATCAAGTCGCCTGCATAGTGTGAATGGATGAGATGCGCCACGACTTCGGTGTCGGTTTGGCTCATGAAGACATAGCCCCCTTTCACCAACCGCGCTTTGATCGCTTCATAATTTTCAATGATGCCGTTGTGCACCAAGCCAATTTGAACTGACTTTTGAGATTCTTTGCCAAGCCCGTGTTGGGCCATGCTCACGGCTCGCGAACTGAAGTGCGGGTGTGCGTTGTGCACCAAGGGTGCTCCATGGGTGGCCCAGCGGGTGTGGGCAATGCCCAAGTGGCCTTGCAATGAGTTTTGCAAGGTGTCCCCAGAGACTTGCGCACTCAATTCGGCCACCCGCTGGGTACTTCTCGCGCGTTGCAAACCCGCAATTTGCCCCATTTGCGCATTGGGGCTGTAAACCGCCACGCCACACGAGTCGTAGCCACGGTACTCCAGTCGCTTCAGGCCCTCGACCAACACGGAGACGATATTCTGATTGGAAACCCCAGCCACAATCCCACACATGCCTACACTCCTTGATTGGTACTTCTTTGCTCAACGTCGCGCATAAAAGCTCGGCCGCATTCAGCTTGATGCTTTATTGGTGGATTTTTTCTGGGGACGGCTCCAATGGGCAAGACTTATCGTCTTGGCACGCGTGAGCGTCAATGCACCCGCTTGGGTGTTTTTGCTGATCACGGAGCCCGCCCCGACCGTCCCACCTTGGGCAATGGTGACAGGAGCCACCAACACCGAGTTCGAACCCACATGCACATCGTCTTCAATGACCGTTTTGTGCTTGTTGGCCCCGTCGTAGTTGGCGGTGATGCTGCCAGCGCCATAATTGACTCTATCGCCCAGCTGTGCGTCTCCCACGTAGGCCAAGTGGTTCGCTTTGGAACCCACACCCAGCGTTGAATTCTTGATCTCCACAAAGTTGCCAATGTGCACCTCCGCGCCAAGAACCGTACCGGCCCTGAGTCTGGCGTAGGGCCCCAACTGGGACGCCGCACCGACCGTGATCAAGGCGCTGACACTCTCGCCTTGAATGTGGGTAAAGGGCTTGACCACCACATCGGCACTCAGGTGCGCATTGGAGATCACACAATGGGCACCGATTTTGACACCGGCTTCGAGCACCACCCGGCCTTCAAAGACACAGCCCACATCGATCTCGACGTCCTCGCCGGCTTCTAGCTCACCCCTCACATCGATGCGGGCTGGATCGGCCAAGCGCACCCCCGCGCGCATCAACCGTTGGGCCACTTTGCCTTGATAAGCTCGCTCCAACTGGGCCAATTGCTCAGGGTCATTGACCCCAGCGACCTCGGTGGGATCGGCGCATGCATGGGTGTGAACCTCCAGACCCTCGCCGACCGCCATGGCCACCAAATCGGTCAAATAATATTCTTCTTGCGCATTGTTGTTCTTTAAAGCAGACAGCCAACGGTGCAGGCGTGCATTGGGAATCACCATCACCCCCACATAGACCTCATCGATGAGGCGTTCCAGAGGAGTCGCATCTTTTTCTTCGACAATGCCCATCACGCGGTGACCCTCCTCAGGGTGTCGCAAAATCCGGCCATAGCCTTTGGGGTTCGACATCTTCAAGGTGAGTAGTGTCAAATGCTCCCCAGCCGAGGCAGCCACCAAGTCTTGAAGTGTGGGCAAACCAATCAGGGGCACGTCACCCGACAGCACCAAGGTGCAACCCGCCAGGGTTAGAAGGGGGAGGTGCTGGGCTGCGGTTTGCACAGCGTGACCCGTTCCCAACTGGGGCTCTTGGAGCGCAAACAACAACGACGGGTGCTGGGCCAATGCCGCTTGAACTTGTTGCGAGCCATGGCCCACCACCACCACTTGGCGTCTGGCGCCCAAAGCCTGTGAGACTTTGATAACATGCTCAATCAAGGCGACGCCCCCCAAAGCATGCAAGACCTTGGGGATGCGACTCTTCATTCGAGTGCCTTTCCCAGCGGCCATGATCACGACATCCATCCCACCCATTGTTTGTATCCTTTAATGAACCACGCCATTATCGACCCTCAAAGGGCCAGTTTGAACGGAATTAACACCCCTGGTGCTTTGGTTTGCCCCAACAAAGCTGCAGGCATGGACTTGGGCAAATTCAAGCGCACGGCCTGGGTGGGACTCATGGCCGTGATTTTATCGGGATGCAGTGTGGTGCAATCCCTCTACAACAATGCGCCGCAATTGGTGTACTGGTGGCTTGATGACTACGTCGACTTTCGTCAGGACCAAAAAGACTGGGTCAAAATTCGTTTGAGCGATTTGCTGGTCTGGCACCGCTCGAGCCAGTTGCCCATTTACCTCGAGCAAGTGAAAAAACTCACCGACCTGGCCCAAGGCGAGATCACGCCGGAAGTCGGCTGCGGCCTGGTGCAAACACTTTTGGACACCCAAAACGCCTGGCTCGATCAAATGAGCCCGCCTTTGAGCATTTTCTTGTCCAGCATGAGCCAGCGCCAGGTCCAGCACCTGCAAGAGGCTTTCGCGCGAAAAAACAAAGACTGGTCCAAAGAGTGGCTGGAGGTGAGCGACCAAGATCGACTGGCACACCAAGCCGACAAAGGCATTGAGCAGGCCCAAGACCTTTATGGCAAATTGAGCGCCTCGCAAAAAGGCGCTTTGCGCCAACTGGCCAAAGAATCGGGTTACGACGCGCAAAAAAGCCTGGGCCTGCGACATGCGCGTCAACAGCAGACCCTGCAAACCATCGAGCAGTTGAGACAGATGGCCAAAACACCCGGCAAAGGCAGCTCTCTGGTGCAACCCAGCGACGCCCCACTCGCAGAACCTTACGCGCCGGCAGCTGTCGCTTTGGTGCGCGATGGGCTCGAGAAAATGCTGCAACCGCTAGACCCCGACTTGCGAGACTACAACACCCGGCGCTGGAACATGAACTGCCAGTCATCGAGCCGCTTTCATGCGCTCACGACCCCAGAGCAGCGCCAGCATGCCAAACTCAGGCTCAAGCGCTACGCCCAGGATTTTCAGGCCTTGCTCGCCACCGCTCCTTAAAGATTGTTGATCGCACCTGAGCGCGCACAGGGTTGCCCTACAAAGGCCTGGGCGTTGGTGGTGCAATGGGCCAAACCACCCCGTTTTCGTTGAGCAGTGCATCAAGGGCCATATCGTGCTCTTCGGGCTCAAAGTCCTCGATAAAACCTTGCGCAAAACCCACCCCCACCGTGAAAGGCCTGGGCTCCAAAGAGGCCAAGGTGCGGTCATAAAAACCACCCCCATAGCCGAGTCGGTAGCCGCCTGCGGCGTAACCCACGCAGGGTACAAAGAGCAAGGTGGGCACAATCATTTCGGTGTCCTTGGGCTTGGGGATGTTGTAGGCATCCTCTTGCATGGGGCAACCCGGGTACCACACGTGAAAACTCAAGGTTTTGGTCTCGGGATCGACCACCGGCAGCCCAATGCGACGGCGAAGCGGCTGGTCGAGCAGTTCCCCATCCTCTTTCCATCGATGCAAGGCCGGCAAAGGATCAAACTCCCCCTTGATGGGCCAATAAGCACCAATCACCGCCTCGTCTCGACCCAGCAGCCAAATGCGCATGACGCGCTGCAACTGCTCGGCGCGTTCGAGCCGATCGGGCAAGCGCATCCGCTCCTCCAAGAGTTGGTTGCGCAAGGCTTTTTTTGAGGCTTGGGTCATGGTGATTTTCGGCTCCAACGGGCAACACTCGTCTCCAGGGCGTCCCAACCCCGATGGGGCAAGAACACTCAAAGTCAGGATCCCCAAAATCTGGCTCTCTTGGAACAAGTCCGCTCCAAGCTAAAAAAGCCAGCATTGGGATTTCAAGCTTCTGGCGTTATTATCAGGGATACTTTGCGAGAAACAAGACTTCCATGATGAAAGAGAAAGGTCGCATGCCGGTCTTTGGATCCCTCAACACCAAACCTGGCCGCGTTCATCCAAAAAACGCTCAACACGCCATTTTGGGGCTTTGCTTGGGGGCGATGAGCTTGTTCGCTCACGGCCAAGCTGCGCTCAACACCGCGCTGGTACCCCCAGGCCCGGCCAATGACGCCGCACCTGCAAACCACAGCCAGCACCAGGGCAACAAAACGCACCACCCTGCACACCACAAACCGGCGCACCACCCGCAAGGCCAAGGTGGCGTCAAGAGCAAACTCAGCAAAGATGCCAAACAACCCATCAGCCCAGGGAGCGAAGCCGCGGCTGGGGCACCTGGGAAGCCTGGGAAGCTTGGGACAATGGGCGCAGTTGGCGCAGTTGGTGCAGTTGGTGGATTTGGAACGGCAACGCCAACAGAGGTCCCCGCCGCCAATTCACCCTCAACAGCCACTCCGGCCCAAGACCCCAGCCCAGCCGCCAACGGCCTGCCCTCGATCAACCGAGCCCAAGCCCTGGGCAGCCTGGTTTGGCCCGCGTCTGCTTATGCCGCCATCCCTTACGGCGCTCCTATGGCCAGCCCCCCTTCATGGAACAGCCTCTTGACTTACAGCACGAAGGGCACAAGCGCCAACAGTGACGGCGATGAACTCATTGTCGAGATGGAGCAAGCCTTCAAAAAAGGAGACACACGCACACTCTCCCGGCTTTTGCCACAGGTGAGCAAACACCCCTTGGAGCCTTGGGCCGCTTATTGGACACTGCGCGCAAGGCTTAACGAGGCGAGCGTTCAAGAGGTCAAAGATTTTTTGAGCCAATACGCCGGCACCTATGTTGAGGACCGTTTGAGAAATGATTGGCTCTTGCTCTTGGCCTCACGGCGCGACTGGACCACTTTTGCCGAACAATATCCAATGTTTCGCATGCGTGACGATCGCGAGCTGCAGTGCTATGGATTGATGGTGCAGTGGACGCAGTCCACGCCAACTGGCAAAACTGAGCTCGAGCCGATCATGAAATCCCTCTGGCTCAAGCAAAAAGAAGCCGACGACGGCTGCACGCAAGTCCTAGACCGCTTGTTCGATGCCAAACGCGTGAGTGCTCTGGAGATCTGGCAAAAGGCCTGGTGGGCGGCCTTCACCGGCAAGCAGCGCTTGGCGCACGACTTGATCAACATCGCCCACGCCGACGGCTTGAATGGGCTCAAAGCCTTGTGGGGCCAGCCAGCCAAGTACTTGAAAGACCAATGGGCCGCGCCCAACAAAGCACCCCAAGAATTGGTCGTCTTGGCGCTCGCCCGACTCGCCGGTACTGACCCCGCCCAGGCGGGTGACTTGTTGCAAATGCGCTGGGGACCCTACCTCACCAGCCAAGAGCGCCATTGGCTTTGGGGGGCCGCGGGCGTGCAAGCCGCCTTGCGTTTTGATCCTGAAGCGGTGCACTATTTCGAGCACGTGAGTGCTGAGGGTGACTTGAACGACGAGATGCTGGTGTGGTGGGCGCGTTTGGCCTTAAAAGCTCAACCGACACCGAACTGGAAGAGGGTCGAGCAATTGGTCGCCGCCATGGGGGAAGAAACCCGCAAAGACCCGGCTTGGATTTACTGGGGCGCCAAAGCGAGCTTGAATTTGCACACGAACAACGCCAAGCTCAAAGCCCAAGCCACCGCCCAACTCGAAGCCTTGGCCTCGGTGCGCGGGTTTTATGAGCAACTCTCTTTGGAAGACCTGGGGCACCAGATCACGCCATCGCCCAAACCACCCCACCCTCCCGCTGCAGAAATCAGTTGGGTCAATGCCCACCCTGGACTACAGCGGGCTTTGTACGCCATCAATTTGGGGCTTCAGTCCCAAGGCGCCAAAGAATGGAACTACTCGACCACCTTGGTCAATGACCAAGGTGCGCCAGGTCGAATGAGCGACACTGAGCTCTTGGCCTCGGCCATGCTCGCTTTCAAACGCGAGGTGTTTGATCGCTGCATTTATAGTGCGGAGAAGACTCAAACACTTTGGGACGCCGACTATTTGTTTCCCACGCCCTTCAAAGAGTTGGTGGTGCCGGCCTCTATCAGCAATGGCATTGATCCGGCTTTTGTTTATGGCCTCATTCGCCAAGAGAGCCGCTTTGTCAAAAACGTGCGATCCGTGGTGGGGGCTTCGGGCCTCATGCAAGTCATGCCCAAGACCGCGATTTGGACCGCCAAAAAAATTGGCTTGAAGCCGTTCACCCCCACCATGCTCAAAGACAAAGAAGTCAATGTGGCGATCGGTACGGGCTACATGGGATTGGTGCTGCAAAGCCTAGACGGCTCGCCCGCCTTGGCCGCGGCTGCCTACAACGCTGGGCCGTCTCGCGCGCGCAGATGGCGTGAAACCGCCGGCAGCGAGGGCGCCATTTGGGTAGAAAACATTCCCTTCTCTGAAACGCGCGACTACGTCAAAAAGGTACTGAGCAACACCACCTTGTACGCTGGGGTCTTGACACAGCAGCCGCAGTCTCTCAAAGCCCATTTGAACAACATTGCCACCAATGCCAGTCCAGTCCTCACCCCGCTAGAGGCCGAGCTGCCTTGAGTTCGCGGCCTTGACGTTTAAAGCCACGTTAAATCAACCCATCAAACCACCAATTCAGCAGGCTCATTTTGTTGCAGGGCCCACATCCCGGCATAGTGCCCCCCCAGGCTCAAGAGGTGCGCATGGCTGCCCCGCTCTATGATGTGGCCTTGCTGCAAAACCAAGATCTCATGGGCGTTCACGATGGTGGAGAGCCGGTGGGCAATCACCAAGGTGGTTTTGTTTTGGGCAACGCTTTTGAGCTCCTCTTGGATTTCCCGCTCGTTGGCGCTGTCGAGCGCGGAGGTGGCCTCATCAAAGATCAATATTTGCGGATTTTTGAGCAGCGTGCGGGCAATGGCCACGCGTTGCTTTTCACCGCCAGAGAGTTTGAGCCCCCGCTCGCCCACCATGGTCTGGTAGCCCAAGGGGGTGCTTTGGATGAAGTCATGGATGCGAGCGCTTTGCGCAGCCTGCCTCACCTCTTCCTCAGAGGCCTCTACCCGCCCATAGGCGATGTTGTAGCGCACCGTGTCATTGAAGAGCACGGTGTCTTGGGGCACGATGCCAATGTGCGAGCGCAAACTCTCCTGGGTCAACTCGCGCAAATCGTGTCCATTGACCTCGATGCGTCCGGACCCCACATCGTAAAAACGGTATAGTAAACGCGCCAATGTGGATTTGCCCGAGCCCGACTCGCCCACCACCGCCAAGGTCTGCCCGCAGGCAATCTCAAAACTGATGTTGTGCAAAATCTCACGGCTCGGTTCATAGGAAAAGCTCACCCGATCAAAGCGCACGGTGGGTGCTGAGTTCAATTGCAAGGCTAGCGCCCGGTCTTGGTCAGCAACCTCTTTTTCTTTTTCCAAGAGCATAAACATGCGGTGCAAGTCGGTCAAACTTTGCTTGATTTCACGGTAAATGACACCCAAGAAATTGAGTGGAATGTAGAGCTGAATCATGAAGGCATTGATCATGACCAAGTCGCCCAAGGTGAGCCGCCCCTGTGCCACCCCCTGGGTGGCTCGCCAAAGCACACACACCAAGGCGATGGCAATGATGATTTGCTGCCCCATGTTGAGCAGGCTCAGCGACGTTTGTGCTTTCAATCGCGCCTGTCTTAACTTCACCAAACTCTCATCGTAGCGACGTGCCTCAAAGGCCTCGTTGTTGAAATACTTCACCGTCTCGTAATTGAGCAAGGAGTCAATCGCCCGCGTGTGTGCGGCGGAATCGAGCTCATTGACTTCGCGGCGAAAGTGCGTTCGCCACTCGGTGACCTTGACCGTGAATGTGATGTAGACCCCCAAGGCCACAAAGGTGATCAGGGCAAACCAAGCGTCGTAGCGGTAGGACAAGATCGCCAGAACCAAACTCACCTCGATCAGGGTCGGGATGATGCTATAAAGGGAGTAAGAGATGAGCGACTCAATGGCCCGCACACCCCGCTCAATGTCTCGGGTCATGCCCCCGGTTTGGCGCTCCAAGTGAAAACGCAGGCTCAGTCCATGCAAGTGCTCAAAGGTTTCGAGCGCAATTTGCCGGGCCGCGCCTTGCGTGGCCTTGGCAAAGACGAGTTCTCTGAGTTCGGTGAACACCGACACCGACAAGCGAAGCAGTCCATAGCCCAGCAGCAAGGCCAAGGGCACCACCAGTGGCCCGAGCAGCGGGTGCGGTGTCATTTGGTCGACCAGGTCTTTGAGCAGGAGGGGCACCCCCACATTGGCCACCTTGGCGCCAACCATGAAGACCAAGGCCAAGCCCACGCGGTATTTGTACTGCCACAAATAAGGCGCCAGCCGTTTGAGCGTGTGCGCGTCCGAGGGCTCAGGGGCCGAGGCGGTGCTCGCGCCTTTGGCTGCAGTGACGGGACTCGATGAGCGGTGTGGGCTCGGTGGTGTGGGTGGCGCAGGTGGCGTGGGTGGGCTGGGTTGAGCTAAGTGGCGCATGGTGAGACAATCGGGGAAGCCTTCTAAAGGAGGGAGCATTGGGCCAAGTTGGCCGTGGACACGGCAAGAACCTGGAGTGACTGCGCTGGTCGATTCTTGTGGCCTTGGCGCCCAAGTCTACTCGCTCTTGAACGGCTCGCACGCGTTCGACACCCTCAGTTTCTGGTTCTTGCGCCTTGGATTTGGCCGCGACCCTTGCCTCGACTAGGACCTCTTGCCTTCAAAGTTGCATCAACGCCAGTCCCTCTTTCGTTCTCCAAAGACCATGAATACCCACACGTTAAAAGCCACCTTGGCCGGCAAAAAGAGCGCCAGCACAACCCACCACACCCTCAAACGCCTGCCCGAAGACCAAGAATTGGTCATGCGCATCATCCCGATGCCCTCGGACTGCAATGTCAACGGTGACATCTTTGGGGGCTGGGTCATGGCGCAAGTCGATTTGGCCGGTGCTGTCATGGCTTGGCGAACGGTCAAGGGTCGCTTGGCAACCGTCGCGGTCAACGAGTTTGTGTTCAAGGAGCCGGTGACGCCCGGAGACTTGCTGAGCTTTTTCTCCAAGGTCGAGCGTTTGGGCAACACCTCGGTCACGGTCAGCGTGGAAGTGTTCTCTGAGAAATTGCACAACCAAGGCGAATACCGAAAAGTCACCCAGGCCAGCCTCACCTATGTGGCGCTCGACGCCCGGGGCAAACCCGTCAAGATCAAGCGTGCAAAAGCCAAGGTAGCCAAAGTAGCCAAAGTAGCCAAAGAATCGCAAAAAGTCAAACAAGCCAAGCCCACGCCATCCAAGCCCTAGGCAGCCGAACGGGTGCCACATTGGCACTTCGAAAAGTCGGGCTTTCTTTGACCCAGGAAGGCCGCGAAAGCTTGGCCCCTAGGGCCCAAGCGCTTTACCGCAGCTGGCCTCAAACCTGGCCGGGACTCGCCATGCTTTCAGCGCTGGAGCTCACCGCCAAGTCGCATTCGGCCAAACGGCTCAGCGCCAGGGCTGTGGGTTTGACAAACTTCACCCGACCATCGTTCTGGCTGGGCTCTGTTTCCAGGAGTTTTTTGGAAATCAGTTGGGTCATGACATTGTGCAACGTGGCCTGGGAGGCAATTTGACTCAGCAAAATCAAGTCCAGAACCCGAAATTGTTCTTGTTCAATGTATTTTTTGACCACAATGTCCAAAACCATCACTTCTTTGTCAGCGACTTTGTAGCGGAGGTTGATCTCTTTAATCGAATCGCAAATCGATAAATACGCGGAAATCTTAAGCATTTTTCAATACTAAAACATTTTTCGTATTATACCTACTGATTTAGAATCTAATTTTTATCATTAATAGCTATAAGTACTTCATTTTGATAGGCTGATTTCGCTTTTATTGATATTTATTAATACAAAATAATATAATGAAATTTTAGTAAGTCTGGTGGCGAGTCCAGGTTTGCTGACGCCAAAAAATCCCCCAATGCGCTCGCACCTGCAAAGTCCGTCCAGCGTCCATCAGCTTCAAACTCAACCGGTACTCTTGACCGTTTTCAGGGTCCAAAATAAAGGCTTGTTGCCAAGAACGGTTTTGCACATCCCACCGCCCCGAGCGTATGATCTCCAGCCCCAAGAGACTTTGGTTGTGACGATCCCCTGCACACAGCGTACAGCGCTCGTCGGGCTTGGCCTGTGGGTCCAGAATTTTTTCAATGCGCCCGCTCAAATGATCCCCCACCAAGCTCAATCGGACCCAGGCCATCGCCACTTCGGAGTCATCGTCCTTGGTGACCCACAAGCCCAACGCCATGGCATCGGGCCGCATCGCCTCGCGCTCTCGGTCTTGACGGTCTTGAACAGAGCGCGCCTGGGAGAGCGCCGCCGCGCTTGGGGTCGTCTCGTCAAACGCATGGGCATGGCGTGCGAACGCAGCCACGCTCGCCAGGGCCAGACTACAAAACCAGCGCAGACACATTCGAAGATGCGTTCGAAGATGCGTTGGTCGGTGCATTCGAGGACACAATTGCAAACACAGAGACAGGCCTCGGGCTGCACTGCTTTTAACTTCTCCACCCCACAACGCTAAAATAAGCCCCAACTTCTTCACCAGAATCCCCTTTTTATGAAACTCACCCGCATCATAGCCATTCGACACGGTGAAACCGATTGGAATGTGGACACCCGAATCCAGGGCCACTTGGACATTGAGCTCAATGACAAGGGCCGCTGGCAAGCCGAGCAACTCGGCCGCGCTTTGGCGCACGAGTCCATCGACGCCGTCTATTGCAGCGACTTGTCACGGGCCCACGCCACCGCCCACACCTTGGCCCAGGCCCTGGGTCTCACCCCCACGGTGGTGCCTGCCCTCAGAGAGCGCCACTTTGGGCAATTCGAAGGCCTCAGCTGGCAAGAGTTGGAGGCGCAGTTCCCCGTCGATAGCCAAGCCTGGAAGTCGCGCGACCCCGTTTGGAGTCCCCCCAAAGGTGAGAGCTTGGCGCAACTGCGAGTGCGCATAGAGACGTGCATCGCGGACTTGGCCAAGCGCCATGCCGACCAACAAATCGCCGTGGTCACGCACGGGGGCGTCTTGGATGTGCTTTACCGCGTCGCCACCCATCAATTTGACCCCAGTCCCCGCACTTGGGCCTTGGGCAACACCTACATCAATCGCCTCTTGTGGTCGAGTGAGGGCTTGCACCTGGTGGGCTGGGGCGACCACACCCATTTGGAGTTGCCCAGCACGCCCTCGGACTCACCCCACTTGGGCTGAGGTTTCAAATACGCTGAGGCTTGCGTGTGCCCCAGGGGCGGGGCGAGTTTTAAGTGGATTTAAGGGGTTTTAAGGGGTTTTAAGGGGTTTTAAGTTAAGGGGGCGCTCGAACGACCCAACCCCCCACTCTGTCAAGACTTTGGCACCAAGGGTGGCGTCAGCCCCAAATGCAAATAAGCCGCGGCCGTGGCCACCCGACCTCTGGGGGTGCGTTGCAAATAGCCTTGTTGCAGCAAATAGGGCTCAATCACGTCTTCAATGGTGTCGCGCTCCTCACCGATGCTGGCCGCCATGTTGTCCAAACCCACAGGCCCGCCATCAAAGCGGTGAATCATCGTTTCCAAAAATCTGCGATCCATCAAGTCAAAACCCAATTGGTCCACATCCAGCATCTTTAAGGCAAGGTGCGCCATCTCCAGTGTAATGACCCCATCGCCTTTGATTTGCGCATAATCGCGCACCCGGCGCAGCAGTCGGTTGGCAATGCGAGGCGTGCCCCTGGAGCGTCTGGCCATCTCAAGACCCGCGTCCTCATGCATGCCCACAGCCATGAGGCTTGCCGATCGCATGACGATGCGCTGGAGCTCCTCGGCAGTGTAAAACTCAAGACGCGAGACAATCCCAAAGCGGTCTCTGAGCGGGTTGGTGAGCATGCCCGCGCGGGTTGTGGCCCCCACCAAGGTGAAGGGTTGCAAATCGAGTTTGATGCTTCTCGCCGCTGGCCCCTCACCGATCATGATGTCGATCTTGAAGTCTTCGAGAGCCGGGTAAAGAATCTCCTCCACCACCGGCGAGAGGCGGTGAATCTCATCAATGAAAAGCACATCGCGGTTCTCTAAACTGGTGAGCAAAGCGGCGAGGTCTTTGGGCTTTTCGAGCACAGGGCCACTGGTTTGGCGCAGGTTAACACCGAGCTCGTAGGCGATGATTTGACTGAGCGTCGTTTTACCCAAGCCCGGTGGCCCAAAGAGAAGCACGTGGTCCAAGGATTCGCTTCGAGCGCGGGCGGCTTGGATGAAAATCTCCAATTGTTCTCGCACCTTGACCTGCCCGACGTAGTCGGCGAGCTTTTTGGGGCGCAAAGCGCGCTCCAAGGCCTCCTCGGGCGCAGACTGAGAGGCGGCATCGAAAAGACGCTCCTCGTTCAAACCTGCCGGACCACTCAAGCCACTCAAGCCATTTGGGTCATTCGGGCCCAGTCGAGTGCCGCGCTCAGACGGGCCGGGCAAAGCACTCAAGTCATCAATCTGTACGCTCATGGATCACGCTCACCTTTTGTTTACCGCGGGTGCGAGTCCTCTGGACCTACACCGACAAAGCCTTCAAGGCCCATTTGATACCCTCGCTCACACCGAGCCCAGGGGGCAAGTTGCGAAGTGCTTGACGCGCCTCGCGCTCGTTGTAGCCAAGCGCCATCAGGGCTTGCTCAACATCGTTGTCATGGCTCTCGCCCTGGCGCTGACCCGCCAAGGGCGTGAGACCTCCCAACATTTTGCCCTTCAACTCCAAGAGCAGCCTCTCGGCGGTTTTTTTGCCGATGCCGGGAATCTTCACCAGCATCCCCGCTTCTTGCGACACCACCGCTTGGCTCAAATCGTTCACACTCATGCCACTCAAAACGCCCAAGGCGGTGCGCGGGCCGACGCCCGAGATCTTGATCAACTGGCGGAAAGCGTCACGCTCCTCACCGCTCAAAAAACCAAATAAAATTTGCGCATCCTCCCTCACCACCATGTGCGTCAAGAGCGTCGTCTTTTCCCCTACACTGGGGAGCATGTAAAACGTGCTCATGGGCACCAAGACCTCATAGCCCACTCCGCCACAATCCACCAAAATTTGGGGCGGAATTTTCTCCCCCAAGATTCCCGTTAATCGACCAATCATGTGTTCATCTCTCCCTCTAGGATTATCGACTTGATTCTGACCCACGACTTCATCCCGCTCAACAATTCTCGCCTCTCAAGGCTGTGTGGCCCCGTTCAGGCCCATTTGAAAACCCTGGAGTCGCACTTGGGGGTCAGCATCACCCATCAAAATGGTCGCTTCAAGGTGAACGGCCCCAAAGCGCGTGCCGAGCAAACCCTGCTGATCTTACAAGCCCTCTATGAACAAGCCAGCAAGCCCATTGAGCCCTCTTTTATTTTATTGATGCTGCAGCAAAGTCAGCACACCGACACCTTGAGGGAAGGGCCCCAGGCGCTCCTCACCAAACGCGGCGATCTGCGCCCTCGCAGTCCAACCCAAGGCCATTACATGGACCGCATCCAAGCCCATGATGTCTCTTTTGGTGTGGGACCGGCGGGAACGGGCAAAACCTATTTGGCGGTTGCCATGGCCGTTGACGCCTTGGAGCGCCAAAGCGTGCAGAGAATCGTGCTCACCCGCCCTGCGGTCGAGGCCGGTGAAAAATTGGGGTTTTTACCCGGCGACCTCGGCCAAAAGGTCGATCCTTATTTGCGCCCCCTCTACGACGCCTTGTATGACTTGATGGGTTTTGAGCGCGTGCAAAAAGCGTTTGAGCGCCAGGCCTTGGAAGTGGCCCCCTTGGCCTTCATGCGGGGAAGAACCTTGAACCACTCCTTTGTGATTTTGGACGAGGCACAAAACACGACGCCGGAGCAAATGAAAATGCTGCTCACGCGCTTGGGCGTGGGCTCCAAAGCGGTGATCACGGGGGATGTGAGTCAGATTGATTTGCCCAAAGCGCAGGCGAGCGGCTTGGTCGAGGCCCTCTCGGTGCTCAAGGGTGTCGAGGGCATCTCCTTCACCGCCTTCACCAGTGCCGATGTGGTGCGCCATCCTTTGGTCGCACGCATCGTTGACGCGTACGATGCCCATTCAAATTCAACACCCCCCTCCAAACCAGCATCCAAGCCAGCACCCAAGAGTTTCCCCCGAAAAGCTTGACCGACTCGAGGAACACCACACCCGTGCCCAAACCCATACTCGAAGCCATGCCCAAACGCTTGCCAGCAGGCTTGCCCCCCCTTCAGCTGTCTTTGCACTTCAGCCCAGAGCACAGCGCGCGGCTCGACCCCAAGCTCCACCAAGCCCTCGCTCGTCACCAGGTCAAGCGCGCACTCGGCCACGCCTTGCGTGCGGCGCTGCCGCACCCAAGCCAGCAGCACACCCAAGTCCCCAGCCTTGCCCTGCCCGCCCTCTTGGGGGTGCGTGTGGTGGGGGAGGACGAGGGGCTTGCGCTTAACCACGCCTACCGCAAACAAGCCCACGCCACCAATGTGCTCACCTTCCCCTACGGCTTGGCGCCGCAGATTTGGGCCGATGTGGTGCTGTGCGCGCCTGTGATCAAACGCGAAGCCCGCGCGATGGGCATTCGTCTTCAAGACCACTGCACCCATTTGCTCGTGCACGCTTCACTGCACGCCTTGGGTTTTGACCACGAGACCTCACGGCGTGAGGCCCAAGAGATGGAGGCGCTGGAGACGGTGATTTTGAATGGCCTGGGTGTGGCCGACCCTTATGCACGCGCCAAGACTGCCAACAAAAAGAGCGCCTTGCGGCCTAGGCGCAAGAAGTGAGGCGCAAGGCCAGAGGGGTGAGCGCAAAGCCACAAAGCAGCAAAAACTCCTTGTCGACTTCGATGACCCCAATCTCTAAGACTTTTAAGCGCTAGGGTTTGACGTCGCCCTCACCCTCACCCTCACTCGCGTGCGGTGAATGAGCGGGTTGCATCTCCTCAAAATGCGACTCAAAATGGGACTCCAAATGCGAGGGCAAGAGCTCAATGGTGGCCCTGAGCCCAGGCACCGCGTTCATGAGTTCGCGCTCCACATTGCCGCGCAAAGTGGCAGCACGACCGAGACTCCAACTCTCGGGCATGTGCATGTGCAAACTGACATAGCGGCGCTGCCCCGCACGGCGGGTCGCCACATGGTCAAAGCGGATCACCTCACTGCGCTCATTGTGATGGGCAAATTGATCCAACACGGCTTGAATTTGCGCTTGCACTTGCGGCTCCAAGGCCTCGTCCATGAGACCCTGCGAGGACTCCCATAGCAGACTCAGACCCTCTTTCAAAATCACCAAGGCCACCCCCAAGGCCACCACCGAGTCAAGCCAACCCCAACCGGTGAGGGCCACCAAGATCAAGCCCACCACCACCCCAGCTGAGGTCCAGACATCGGCCATCAAATGCTTGGAGTCGGCCATCAAGGCAATCGAGCGGTGTTCCTGGGCCACGGTTTTCATGATCCAAGACAAAAGACCATTGAGCGCTGAACTGAGCACCGATAGCGTCAAGCCCCAGCCCAAAAGCCCCACGGCCTGGGGGTGAAGCAAACGCTCCACGGCGGCCCAAACAATCCCCAGCGCCGCCACCCCAATCAAGATCCCCTCAAAGCCAGAGGAAAAATACTCGGCTTTGTGATGCCCATAGGGGTGTTCCTCGTCGGCAGGGAGGCTGGCAAGCGTCACCATCATGAGCCCAAAGATGGCACTGGCCAAGTTGACCAAGGACTCCATCGCGTCCGACAACAATCCCACCGAGTCGGTGATCCACCACGCCCAGGTTTTCATGGCAATGGTGATGATGGCCACCACCACCGAGGCTCGCAACAGACCCTTGGGTGTGAACCATCTGGCACGAAACTGGATCCAATACGTCGTCAAATCAATCTTTCTTTGCGCAGGGTCATGGCTTTTGCACAACCCGGCTTTGCTTTGCGTTGGGACTTTGGAGAGTATGCATCCCGTGGGTCATGCTTTGATGACCTCTTGCCCAGCGCTGTTGCACGCTGTCGCACGTTTGCGAAAGTTGGCGCAAATTAGCAGTGCAGTTCACGACAGCGTCACCCTGGCAAATCGGCGCTTGCCCACTTGCAGCACCAAGACGCCCGCCTCGAGTTTCACCGCATGGTCTGAGACCAACTCACCGTTGATCTTCACGCCTTGGCCGGCGATCAATCGGTTGGCTTCACCGACAGACGCGGCCAATCCCGCGGCCTTGATCATGGCCCCCACCCCAAGTGGTGCACCGCTCAACACCACCTCGGGCAAATTCTCGGGCACGCCGCCCTTGCTCCTCAGCGCAAAATCCTCTTGGGCCTGGGCCGCCGCCGCCGCACCATGAAAACGTTCGGTGATTTCCAGGGCCAACGCGTCTTTCACCACCTTTGGATTCAAACCCTGGGCCACCTCGCTGCGCAAGGCCTCGATCTGGGCCATGGTTTTAAAGCTGAGCAAGGGGTACCAACCCCACATCAACTCGTCGCTGATGGACAGCACCTTGGAGAACATGCTGCTCGGGTCCTCGGTGATCCCAATGAAGTTGTTCTTGCTCTTGGACATCTTGTCCACGCCGTCCAAGCCCACCAACAAGGGCATGGTCAAGATGCACTGCGGCTCTTGTCCGTACTCTTGCTGCAGATGTCGACCCATCAAGAGGTTGAACTTTTGATCGGTGCCGCCGAGCTCCAAGTCGCTCTTCAAGGCGACGCTGTCATAGCCTTGCATCAAGGGGTACAAAAATTCATGCACGCTGATGGACTGGCCCGACTTGAATCTCTTGTTGAAGTCGTCACGCTCCATCATGCGCGCCACCGTGTAGCGAGCGGCGAGCTCAATCATCCCTCGCGCTCCCAGGGGATCACTCCACTCGCTGTTGTAGCGAATCTCGGTTTTTTCGGGGTCAAGCACCCGAGACGCCTGGGCGTAATAGGTTTTGGCATTGTCTTCAATTTGTGCTTTGGTCAAGGGCGGACGCGTCGTGTTGCGCCCCGACGGGTCTCCAATCATGGAGGTGAAGTCACCAATCAAAAAAATCACCTGGTGACCCAAGTCTTGGAGTTGGCGCATCTTGTTGAGCACCACCGTGTGGCCCAAGTGGATGTCGGCCGAGGTGGGGTCCAGGCCGAGCTTGATGCGAAGCGGCACGCCGGTGGCTTCAGAACGCACGAGCTTGTTCGTCCATTGTTCGATCGGAAGCAGCTCATCGCAGCCCTTCAAACTCACCTCCAAGGCGGCTTTCACGGCAGAACTCAAAGGGATGGGCGCAAGACTCGGGGGGGCGTTGTCGTTCATGGAATGGGGGGGGGCGAAAAAATGGGACTACAAAAAAATGTGTTCGAAAATGAGGCGGGCGGGGGCGGCCAGCAAAGGACCTTGCAAAAGCCAAAAAAGCCAAAAAAGCCAAAAAACATGCGCTGGCCAAAACAAAGAAGACCAAAATCCGCGGGTTTTAACGTGAAAAGGGCCCGGATCCCAAGCCCCGAGCCGTAACACCGTAACACGGTGCTATACTGCAAAACTCTTATTGGCTCAGTCAAGCCCTTATTTTATCCCTTTGCGACTCACCCTACACTCCTGCAGAGCTTGACGCCCGTGTTTTTCTAGAGTGCCCTGTCCCGTGGCTGTGGTTCTTTCTGGCTTGAATGGCCTTTGAGACCCAGGACCCCTTACCCTGGGGTCGACAACGCTTTTTTATGGATCCGCACCTTGGGGCCTTTGGCGCCAAGGGACACTTCGGTTTTTTTGATCATGTGGCTCTTACTTAAACAGTCCGCCTTGCAATCGATGCACTGGGGACTCGACCAAATCGAACGATTGCGCCGCGGCGAGCGAGCAACCCTCTCCCTCCTCTTGCAAGCCCTGTTGGCACTTTGGGTCGTGGGTGCGGGCGCCTCCTATGCCTTGGTCAGTCTGGGCCCCGATGCCGCCCTCCTTGCTCCACATACCCTCAGGCTGGACCTCAACTGGGCACAATTGCAAGCCCTGGCCCCGGCGGGGGCCGACAACCTCAACTTGGTCAACTCACCCCAAACCATGCTCGAAGGCAGCCCCCAAGACGCGCAAGAGCCCTTCAAAAATACCGGCCCAAACGCTGCCCGTGCTGGCCTAGGGCTTTACCGCACCGACTGGTCTCGAAGCAACGACAGCGCTCAAAGCCTCCTCACCCGACTTGACGTGCGCGACCCCAAAGCGCGTGAGTTCATCGCCAGCAACCCGCTCGCGCGCGCCAATCTTCTGGGCAAAGCGCAGCGTTTGGTGAGCGTCAACACCAATGCCCAGCACGAACTCGAGGAGATCGTGGTGCGTTGGGCCCACGACTCGGACCGCTCGTTTAGTCGCTTGGTGATCCACAAAACCCCCAGCGGCTTCTCCGCCAAAATCGACGTCGCCCCGCTCGAGGTGTCGACCCAAATCGCAGCGGCCACCATTCAGAGCTCGTTTTACCAAGCCACCGATGCGGCCCATATCCCGGACCGCCTGGCCAACCAGATGGTGGAGATCTTCTCGGGCGACATCGATTTTCACCGCTCGCTCAGAAAAGGCGACCACTTCACCCTCCTTTATGAGACCTTGACCGCAGACGGCGAGCCCCTCCAAACCGCCCGGGTCTTGAGCGCCGAGTTCGTCAACCGCGGCAAGCCCTACCGAGCGATCTGGTTCAATTCGGGCGAGACCGCCACCTCGGGCTACTACACCATGGAGGGGCTGACCTTAAAGCGCCTGTATCTGGCCGCTCCCCTGGCGTTTTCTCGCATCACCAGCGGTTTTAAGATGCGTTTTCACCCCATTTTGCAAGAGTGGAAAGCCCATTTGGGGGTGGATTACGCCGCCCCCGCGGGTACGCCCGTGCGCACCGTGGCCAATGGCGTGGTGGACTTTGCGGGTGTGCAAAATGGCTATGGCAATGTGATCTTGATCAAACACCCGCAAGGCACGACCACGGTCTATGCCCACTTGTCGCAAATCGGCGTGCGCAAAGGCCAATCGGTCGAGCAAGGCGAGAGAATTGGCGCAGTGGGCCAAACCGGCTGGGCAACGGGTCCGCATTTGCACTTTGAGTTCCGTGTCAACGGCCAGTACCAAGACCCCGAACGCATGGCCCGGCAAAACGCACCCATTCCCTTGGCCACTGAACTCAAACCCGCCTTTGAGCGCCAGGCCTTGCAAGCGCGAAACGTGCTCCAAGAGACCTCCGTCTTGGAAACCGTGGACATTGATTGAGCGCCAACGGCCCCTATTGACCCAGCCTTCCTCATGAGGCCAACTCCCCCCAATGCTCTTTATATTGGCTTGATGTCGGGGACCTCGATGGACGGCGTGGACGCCGTCTTGGTCGATCTTTCCCGAGGGTTTGAGGCCCGAGCTGAACACTTTGTCTCCTACCCTGCGGCGCTCAAAGCCACCCTCTTGGCCTTGAACACCCCTGGCGCCAACGAGTTGCACACCAGCGCCCTGGCCGCCAACGAGGTCGCCCGCCTCTACGCCCAAGCGGTCAATGCCTTGCTCAGTGAGGTCTGCCTCAAGCCCAGTGACATCACTGCGCTTGGGGCCCATGGCCAGACCGTGCGCCACCAACCTGGCCGGCACGACTCAGAGGGCTACACCACACAACTCTTGAACGCGGCGCTTTTGTGCGAGCTGACCGACATCGACGTGGCCTATGACTTTCGCGCCCGCGATGTCGCCGCACAAGGCCAAGGCGCCCCCTTGGTGCCGGCTTTTCACGACGCTTTGTTCGCCCAAGAGCAAGGTGGCGTGGCGGTTTTGAATTTGGGCGGCATCAGCAACCTCAGTTGGCTCCCACCCCTGTCACAAGGCGTCAAGCGCAGGCTCCTGGGGTTTGATTGTGGGCCAGCCAATGTATTGATGGACGCTTGGGTGCAAGAGCACACCGGCGCCCCCTTTGACCGGGGTGGCCTTTGGGCCGCCCAAGGCCAGCTTCATCGAGGTTTGCTAGAAACCCTCCTCGCCCATCCCTATTTCCAATTGCCCCCACCCAAAAGCACTGGGCGCGACCTCTTTCACCGAGCCTGGCTTGAGGCCCAATTGGAGCAGTGTTTTGGGCTGGAGAACCCAGCACTCACGCCGAGCGCCCAAGATATCCAAGCCACCTTGCTTGAGCTCACCGCTCGCACGTGTGTGCAGGCTTTGGCCCGCACCCCCCCACCGGGTGCAGTCGTGCAGTCGCTCATCGTGTGTGGTGGAGGCGCCAACAACCACACCCTCTTGGCGCGTTTGGCCGATCTCTGCGCCGAGGACCCGGTCTTGGCACACACCCAAGTGAAGAGTTCAGCGCAGTTGGGAATTGGCGTGCATTTGATCGAAGCCTTGGCCTTTGCCTGGTTAGCGTACAAAAGAGTGCGGCTTGAATGCGCCAATGCACCCAGTGTCACGGGTGCTTTAGGGCCCCGGGTTTTGGGCTCCCTCGTCAAAGCCTGAGGGTTGAGCGTGGTTCTTGACAACCCAAGTAGGTCAAGCGTGTGCCGCAGTCTGTCGCTGGGTTTCAATCAAGAACTGCAATGGAGTTAATGGGGTTAATGGGGTTAATGCCATTCTTTGGCATTCCATGCCGTGTTGTAGCGGCCAGGCCATTGACGCGTGCGACTCGATACGCAATCGCACAGACGCTCTGGGTTGGCATCCCGCATCCCAAGTTGAATGCTGGCGGTGGACGTTGAGATGAGTCCTAGGCCCAGGCCTTGCTCTTGAGGCTGAGGTCTGATTTTATTTCTAATTGTGGGCCTCGATGGAGGACACCGTTAAAGCGTTGGTTGACCAAAAGCACCGTCCAAAGGAAAGTGGTCAGTGGTCAGTGGACAACTCGATCGAGAGGATCAAACTGAAAACGACGATCCGCAGCCACACGTCGTGGTGGCATTGGGGTTTTTGATGACGAACTGAGCGCCCTGCAGGTCTTCTTTGTAATCGATCTCTGCACCCAAGAGGTACTGGTAAGACATGGCATCGATCAACAAGGACACGCCATTTTTGGTCATGGTGGTGTCGTCTTCGTTGGTGATTTCATCAAAGGTGAAACCATACTGAAAACCCGAGCAGCCCCCGCCTTGGACAAACACGCGCAACTTCAGGGATGGATTGCCCTCTTCTGCAATCAAATCGGCCACTTTGGCCGCCGCACTGTCGGTGAAGACGATGGGCTCGGGCATGGTGGTTTCAATGTTTTCGGCAACTGCGCTCATAGCATCCCCTTCAGGTCAATTCAAATCAAAAAGTTCATCTTTTACAGGTGCATCCTAACAAATTATGCCCAACATCACCGATCAAATGGTTTTTCCCGCTGAACTTGTGTGGTGATTTAACCCAAAAACCCTGATCAAATCAGGGACTTGCCCAACCTCTCCACCACCCAACCAGGTCAAATCCAGGCAAAAAAAAGTGCCAAGCCCCGTGTAAGAGTTTGGCACCTGGCTGAAACGCCTCGTGGGCGACTGGGATCAGCGTTTGGAGAACTGTTTCCTGCGACGTGCACCGTGCAAGCCGACCTTTTTACGCTCGACCTCACGCGCGTCGCGCGTGACGTAACCCGCAGCAGACAGCACAGGCTTCAAGCTTGCATCGTAGTCAATCAAAGCACGGGTGATGCCATGGCGCACCGCGCCGGCTTGGCCCGACTCACCACCACCGTGGAGATTGACTTGAATGTCAAAATTCTCCACATGCTGGGTCAAGACCAAGGGTTGCTTGGAGATCATGATCGAGGTTTGACGGCCGAAGTACTCGGCGATGTCTTTGCCGTTGATCGTGATTTTGCCCGATCCTTTTTTGAGGAAAACCCGAGCGACAGAGGACTTGCGGCGTCCCGTGCCATTGTTCCATTCACCAATCATGTCAGGCTCCTTTGAGGGTTAGCGCTTTGGGTTGTTGAGCACTGTGGGGATGCTCGGCGCCCCCATAGACCTTGAGTTTTTTGATCATGGCGTAGCCCAAAGGACCTTTGGGCAGCATGCCCTTGACCGCTTTTTCAAGCGCACGACCAGGGTGCTTGGCTTGCATATCGCGGAAATTGGTGGAGTAAATACCGCCCGGGTAGCCCGAGTGACGGTAATACATTTTGTCCAAGGCCTTGTTGCCCGTGACACGCAATTTGGAAGCGTTGATGACGACTATGAAGTCGCCGGTATCGACGTGAGGCGTATAAATGGCCTTGTGTTTGCCGCGTAAACGGAGTGCAGCTTCGCTGGCAACACGTCCGAGCACCAAATCGGTGGCGTCAATCACAAACCACTCGTGCACCACGTCAGCGGGTTTTGCGCTGAAAGTAGACATGGAAAATTTCCTAGAGTTGGGTTTGTTGGATCCTTTTGCCACGGTCGGCGTTCTTCTGACGAGAACCTCTTAGGTGGTGAATTGTTTCACTCCACCGCGGGATACCTAAACGCTGCAGAGCCCTCCATTATACGATGGCCGTGAGCGTTTGGGCAAGTTTTGGGCTGGAGCAGGACCCGTGTCTGGCTTCTCGCGGCCACACAGACCCACACCTTCAATCCAAAAACGTTGTTTTCCAACACCTTTTGGACCCGACTTAGGGGTTACCATCGCTTCCCTATGTTCAGTTATCGTCACGCCTACCATGCCGGCAACCATGCCGACGTCTTAAAGCACAGTGTGCTCATCTCCATTGTCAAGTACATGACAGAAAAGCCCGTGCCCTTGTCCGTCATCGACAGCCACGCGGGCGCCGGTCTTTATCGCCTCGACAGCCAAGCCCTGGCGCTGAGCGGCGAAGCGGGGGAAGGCATTGAGCAGTTTTTAAAAGACCCCCGTCCTTTGAGCAGCACCTTGCTCAAAGACTATGTCGAGACACTCACGGCCTTTAACACCGGCAAAAAAACCACGCTGTACCCGGGCTCACCCTTCATCATCCAGCATTATTTGAACGCGAGCGACCGCTTGAAGCTCTTTGAGCTGCACCCCACCGACACCCGACTCTTGGAGCAGCACGTCGCCCAATTGCGCGCCGCGCGCCAAGTGGCGGTCCTGCGCGAAGACGGGTTTGAGGGGATGAAGAAATTTCTGCCGCCAAAAAGCAGGCGTGGCTTGGTCCTCATGGACCCGAGCTACGAAATCAAATCCGACTACGCCAAAGTGGCCCTGAGCATCCAGGACTGTTTGCGCCGCTTTGAGACCGGCACCTACATCGTCTGGTACCCCCTCATTGCAAGAGCACATGCCCACGATTTGCCCAAGCGCCTCAAAACCCTGGCCCAACAAGCCCGCCGCCCTTGGCTGCACCTGTCTTTGATCGTGAAATCGAGCAAATTCACGACGCTACCGGGTCAACTCGTTGACGTGATGGATCGTCAAAAACGACCTGGCTTGCCCGGGTCTGGGCTTTTTGTGATCAACCCCCCCTACACCTTGGCGGGTTTGGCCAAGGAGGCCATGCCCGAATTGCTCGAACGCTTGGGGCAAGACGATCACGCCAATTTCGTCATCGACTCGGGCGGCTGAAGACCACCTCTGGGTGCTCTGAGCGCACAACGCTCACCTCAGTGAACTCACCCCATGGTCAAAGCGAGAGACCTGGCGCGGCCCATTGGGTCACCGCCAGCCCAAATGGTCACAGATGCCCAAAATGGCCTCGCTTTGGTTGAGGCTGTAAAAATGGATGCCCGGCACCCCTGCGCGCTGCAACTCCTCACACAATCGCGTCATGACCTCGAGCCCAAAGGCCTTGATCGAGACTTGATCGTCACCGTAAGACTCCAGGCGTTGGCGTATCCAACGCGGCACCTCAGCGCCACAAGCGTCTGAGAAACGCAGCAGTTGCGAGGAGTTGGTGATGGGCATGAGACCGGGCACGATGGGGATATGAACAGAGTGAGCGCTCACATCTTCCACGAACCTGAAGTAGGCCTGGGCGCTGAAAAAATACTGGGTGATGGCAGAGTTCGCCCCAGCTTTGACTTTTTCCACAAAGGCCCGCAAATCTGCTGGGTAGGAGCGCGCTTGGGGATGGGTCTCGGGGTAAGCCGCCACTTCGACGTGGAACCGCCCGGGAAACTCGCGCACCACAAAGGCCACCAAGTCTTTGGCGTAAGTGAACTCACCGTTCGAACCATAGCCGCTGGGCAAGTCCCCCCTCAAGGCCACAATGCGGTGCACGCCCATGGCGGCCAAGCGCGTCAAGTGCTCGCGCGCCGTCGCCGCGGTGGCCCCAACACAAGAATAATGCGCCACCCCCACATGGCCCTCGTTGATGATGTCCTGAACGGCCCTCAAGGTGCCTTCTTGGGTCGAGCCGCCCGCACCAAAGGTCACGGAACAAAACTCAGGATTCAAGGTGTAGAGCTCTTGGCGAACCGCCCTCAAGCGCTCCACCCCCTGGGGGGTCTTGGGCGGAAAAAACTCAATGCTCAATGCGGGTTTGGCGGTGCTGGGGTGTGTCATGTGGGTGTCGATTGGGTTGGCAGCGGGCCAGGCAGAGACAAGCAGAGACAGGCCGACTTGGCCCATCCCAGCTCATCGCTGGGGCATCTCAAGCGTTGTGGCCAAGCGCTGTGGGGCCACGCCAAGGATCCTAGACCCAGGGCCCAGGACCCAAGCTCTTGGCAACGAGGCCGAGAGGGCACTGGGCAACTGGGCACGGGCCGCAGGACACGGGCCCAAGAGGGTCCTGGCGTGGAACTCAAGGCGGCGAAGACAACGCTTTGTGGGCGCTGACCTTCGCCTGATGGCGCAACATGGCGCAACATGTCACCTCTTGGCGCCTCTTGGCGCCTCTTGGTCATTCATTGCGTTTTTTGCGCACCACGGGCAGACCCAAGGGGTCAATAGCGGTAAGTATCGGGCTTGTACGGTCCCGACTTGTTCACCCCGATGTAGGACGCTTGCATGTCACTCAATTGTGTCAACATGGCGCCCACCTTCATCAAATGCAGTCGGGCCACTTTCTCATCCAAGTGCTTGGGCAAGACATAGACCTGGCCTGACTCATAACGCTCGGGGTGGGTGAAGAGTTCAATTTGCGCAATCGTTTGATTGGCAAAGGAGGAGCTCATCACAAAGCTCGGGTGTCCCGTGCCACAGCCCAAATTCACCAAGCGGCCTTTGGCCAGCATGATGATGCGCTTGCCGCCTGGCAACAAAATATGGTCCACTTGCGGCTTGATTTCTTCCCAGGTGTAGGCTTCCATCGCGGCAATGTCAATCTCATTGTCAAAGTGACCAATGTTGCAAACGATGGCCTGGTCTTTCATGGCCAGCATGTGCTCATGCGTGATCACGTGCTTGTTGCCGGTCGCCGTCACAAAGATATCGGCCTTGTCGGCCGCGTACTCCATGGTCACCACTTTGTAGCCTTCCATGGCCGCTTGAAGGGCGTTGATGGGGTCGATCTCGGTCACCCAAACTTGGGCGCTCAGTGCGCGCAAGGCCTGGGCTGAACCCTTGCCCACATCGCCATAGCCGGCCACAACGGCCACTTTGCCTGCAATCATCACATCGGTGGCGCGCTTGATACCGTCGACCAAGGACTCGCGGCAGCCGTACAAATTGTCAAACTTGCTCTTGGTCACCGAGTCGTTCACATTGATCGCACGGAACATCAAGCTGCCGTCGTTCGACATCTCTTTCAAGCGGTGCACGCCAGTGGTGGTCTCTTCGGTGACGCCAATGATTTCCGCGCCTTTTCTACTGTACCAGGTGGGATCTTGCGCCAATTTGACTTGGATCGCCGCGTACAAACAGGTCTCTTCTTCGCTGGTGGGGTTGCTCAGGAGCGACGCATCGCTCTCGGCTCTCTTGCCCAAGTGCATGAGCAGTGTGGCGTCGCCACCATCGTCCAAAATCATATTGGGGCCTTCGCCAGGGGCATGGGCAGCGGCAAACTCAAAGATGCGGTGGGTGTAGTCCCAATATTCCGTGAGGTTCTCGCCTTTTTTAGCAAAAACCGGGGTGCCTGCAACGGCAATGGCCGCCGCAGCGTGGTCTTGGGTGGAGTAAATGTTGCACGACGCCCAACGCACCTGTGCGCCCAAAGCTTGCAAGGTCTCGATCAACACCGCCGTTTGGATGGTCATGTGCAATGAGCCAGTGATGCGAGCGCCCTTCAAGGGCTTGGATTGGGCGAACTCTTGGCGGATGGCCATCAAACCGGGCATTTCGGTTTCGGCGATTTTGATTTCTTTGCGGCCCCAATCGGCCAAGGATAAATCGGCCACCCAATAATCGGTGGTGTGCAGGGGCTTGATCGCAGCGTTCATGTCTTGATACTCCAATGAGAAGGGTTAAGACCACTGCGCAGCTCGGGATCACCTCACCAACTCGCAGTGGGTGAGCGCCGTTGATGATGGGATCAACCGAGCCTCATTTTTAGCGGGTCTTCAAGGACGCCTTGTAGGATAACTACAGGGCCCTTTGAAGCATCCACAAAAACTGCATCGCTCCTCGGTCGCTCAGGATTCTAACCAAACTTCAAGACGATCGCAAAGACCCGCCGCCAAAAAGACCTTTTGAACGCCAAAAGAGGTTGCCTGAGCGCATCAGCAAGGCTTGAGGGCCACGTGGCTCTAAAATAGACCCTTTTACTGCCTCCCCCCCTTCCTTGAGAATTTGGACATGCAAAACGGCCCCTTAACCGATGAAGTCAAGCGTCGCCGCACCTTTGCCATCATCTCCCACCCCGATGCGGGCAAAACCACGCTCACCGAAAAGCTCCTGCTATTTTCAGGTGCCATCCAAATTGCCGGATCGGTCAAAGCGCGCAAAGCCACCCGCCACGCCACGAGTGACTGGATGGAGATTGAAAAGCAGCGCGGCATCTCGGTGGCCTCCTCGGTCATGCAAATGCTCTACCGTGAGCATGTGATCAATTTGCTTGACACCCCAGGCCACAAAGATTTCTCCGAAGACACCTACCGCGTGCTCACCGCCGTTGACTCGGCCCTCATGGTGATCGACGCCGCCAACGGGGTGGAGGCGCAAACGAGGCGCCTGATCGAGGTCTGTCGACAAAGAAACACCCCCATCATCACCTTTGTCAACAAGATGGACCGCGAAGTACGCGACCCCTTGGACATCTTGGACGAGGTCGAGGGAGAACTCGGCATGCCCTGCGTGCCAATGACCTGGCCGGTGGGCCAAGGCAAAACCTTTGGCGGCATCATGGACTTGAATGCCCACAGCATGAAAGTGTTCGAGTCTGGCTCTGAGAGACGCCCGCAAGACTTTGAAACCATGCCACTCGATCACCCCGAGGCCTTGATCGCACGGTTTGGACAGGAGTACACCACGGCACTTGATGGCATGGAACTCGCCCGCGGGGCGTCTCCGAGTTTTGACCGAGAAGCGTTTTTGGCGGGCCTTCAAACCCCGGTGTTTTTCGGCTCGGGCGTGAACAATTTTGGTGTGATGGAGGTGCTCGACGCCTTGGTCGATTTGGCCCCGGCACCCAAGTCCCGCATCAGCTCCTTGAACGCCAAGGGACAAGCCGAGCTCACCGCAATCGAGCCCGATCAAAGCGACTTCTCTGGGGTTGTCTTCAAAGTCCAAGCCAATATGGACCCCTCTCACCGCGACCGCATCGCCTTTGTGCGGGTGGCCTCGGGGCGCTACACGCCGGGCATGAAACTCAAAGTGCAACGCACCATGAAGGAGCTCAGACCCACCTCGGTCGTCACCTTTTTGAGTCAACGCAGAGAGGCCGTGCAAGAGGCCTATGCCGGCGACATCATTGGCTTTACCACCCATGGTGGCGTGCAACTGGGCGACACCATCACCGACGGACTCACCGCGCAGTTCACCGGTTTGCCGTTTTTTGCGCCCGAGCTCTTCATGACCGTGGTGCTCAAAAACCCGCTTCGCACCAAGCAGCTGCAAACAGGGCTGGCCCAACTCGGTGAAGAAGGGGCCATCCAGGTGTTTCGCCCCGAGATGGGTGGCTTGATGCTCTTGGGTGCCGTGGGACAGTTGCAGTTCGAGGTGGTACAGCACCGATTGAAGGCCGAATACGACTGCGATGTGCGCCTGGAGTCTTGCCCGTACACAGGGGCGCGCTGGATCACCGCCAAGACCGCATCAGAGCTCAAAGAGTTCGTCAACGCCTACCCCGCGCGCATGGCCAGCGACGCGGCCAACGCCTTGGCCTATTTGTGCACCTCGCCCTATGATGTGAGACTGGCCCAAGAGCGTTTCCCCGACATTCGGTTTCATCCGCTCAGAGAGCACGCCGGCTTGGCGCTGCAAAGCGCCCAGTCCTGAAGACTGCGGCAAAGCGCACTGCTCGTATGGCACGCCATCAGGCGTGCGACCCGGACCCCTGGCTCATTCGTCAACCGACCCCTCAGCGCGCCAGCACAGACTGCAAGGCCACCCCCGTGTGGGTGCGCCGCTTGACCAAGGTCTCGGGTGTGCCCGCGGCCACCAAATGGCCCCCGCCTTGTCCGCCCTCGGGTCCCAAGTCCAGCACCCAGTCGGCCTCGGCAATCACATCCAAATCGTGCTCAATCACAATCACACTGTGGCCCGCGTCCACCAAGCGGTGCAGCACGCGGATGAGTTTGTCCACGTCCGACATGTGCAGGCCCACCGTCGGCTCATCGAGCACATACAAGGTGTGGGGCACTTTGTAGCCGCGTTTGCCGACATCGTCGCGCACTTTGCTCAGCTCCGTCACCAACTTGATGCGCTGCGCCTCCCCGCCACTCAGGGTGGGGGACGGCTGCCCTAGCGTCAAATACCCCAGCCCCACGTCTTTCAAAAGCGACAAAGGGTGGGCAATCACGGGTGTGCTGGCAAAGAAGTCCACGGCCTCGTCGACTTGCATTTGCAGCACCTCTCCGATGGTTTTGCCCCTCCACGTCACGCCAAGGGTCTCGGCGTTGAATCGTGCGCCTTTGCAGACCTCACACAGAACCTTCACATCGGGCAAAAAACTCATCTCAATGGTGCGCATGCCTTGGCCTTCGCAGCCGTGGCAGCGGCCTTCACCCGTGTTGAAGCTGAAACGCGCCGGCCCATAGCCGCGCGCTTGGGCCTCCAAGGTTTGCGCAAACATCTTTCGAATCGTGTCCCAAAAACCGATGTAAGTGGCAGGACAACTCCGCGGCGTTTTGCCAATGGGCGTTTGATCCACCTCCAATACCCGGTCAAGCTGCTCCCAGCCCAAGACCTCCTCGCAGCCCAACCACCGCGAGGGGGCTTTTCTTGCCGATAGGGCTTGGGCGACGTTGGCGAGCAAAATATCGCGCGCCAAGGTCGACTTGCCCGAGCCCGACACCCCCGTCACCGCCACCAAGCGCTTCAAGGGGAAGTCCACGGTCACAGTCTTCAAGTTGTGCAAACTCGCGCCGAGAACTCGCAAAGCACCGGACGGCGTCAAGGGCGACAAGGGTGTCAAGGGCAGCGAGATGGACGGCTTGATGGTCGCTTTGATGGACGCTTTGATGGAAGCCTTTATCGACGGCTGAATGGACAAATGCTCAACACCACGGCGCATTTGCAAGGGGTGGCGCATGGCATCGCGCAAATAGCGCCCCGTCACCGACTCGCTTTGGTCCATCAAATCTTGCACACTGCCTTGTGCGACCAAGTGCCCCCCCCTCTTGCCCGCGCCCGGTCCAATGTCAATCAAATGGTCGGCGCGGCGCATCGTCTCTTCATCGTGCTCGACCACCACCAAGGTGTTGCCCTTTTCACAAAGAAGCGTCAACGCGTTCAACAGCATTTGGTTGTCGCGGGCATGAAGGCCGATGGTGGGCTCATCGAGCACGTAGCACACGCCTTGTAAGTGACTGCCCAGTTGGGCGGCCAAGCGGATGCGCTGCGACTCGCCACCGCTCAGGGTCGGCGCACCTCGCTCAAGCGTTAAATAGCCAAGCCCCACTTGGTCCAAAAACTCCAGCCTCAAAGCAATCTCCGAGACCAAGTCGCGGGCAATGAGATCTTGTCGACCCACCAGCTTCAAGGCCTTGACCCAGGCATGCAATGCTTGCACACTCCATTGCGCCAAGGCCGTGATGGCCTGACCCTCAAAGCGAACATTGCGCGCCAGCGCATTCAAGCGAGACCCCTCACAGGTGGGACAGGGGAGCTCCTCGAACTCGTCAAGGGTCGGTTCGGCAAAGGTTTGCTCGCGCCCTTTTTGTGAGGCATCTTGGGTGGTGTCGTCCAGGATCGCTCGCTGCTTGGCATTGAGCTTGACACCGGTGCCCACACAGCTCGGGCACCAGCCGTGCTTGGAGTTGTAGGAGAAAAGCCTCGGATCGAGCTCGCTGTAAGAGGTGGCACAAACGGGACAAGCGCGCCGGGTGGAGTAGACCTGCAGCGACCCTATCCCAGCCGTTTTGGTGCCCAACATCATGGCCGTGGACAAGCCTTTGAGTGGGGTCAAGACATGCACCACGCCTTTGCCGTGCTCAAGAGCGAGCATCACCGCTTGGCGCAGGATCTCTTCTTGCGCCACGTCCACGGTGAGACTCAAGACGGGCAGCTCCACGATGTGCTCTTTGAAGCGGTCCAGGCGGGGAAATTTTTGCGTGGGCAAAAACTCACCATCCACCCGCAAATGGGTGTAGCCCTTGTTGCGCGCCCAATCGGCCAAATCGGTGTAGAGGCCTTTTCGGTTGATGACCAAGGGGCTCAAAATACCGATCTCTTGGCCCTTAAAGCGGGTGATGAGTTGCGCGCAAATGCTTTGCACGCTTTGGGGCATGACCGCTTGACCATCGTGCACACAGTGCTGCACACCCAACTTCACATACAGCAGGCGCAAAAAATGCCACACCTCGGTGGTGGTGCCCACCGTGCTTTTTCTGCCCCCGCGCGAGAGCCGCTGCTCAATCGCAACGGTGGGCGGGATGCCATAAACCGCGTCGACCTCGGGGCGCGCTGCGGGCTGCACAATGCTCCTGGCGTACGCATTCAAACTCTCCAAATAACGGCGCTGTCCCTCGTTGAACAAAATATCAAAGGCCAAGGTCGATTTGCCCGAACCCGACACCCCGGTCACCACATTGAAGCGTCCTCTGGGGATATTGACGCTCAGGTTTTTGAGGTTGTGCTCTTTGGCATTGATGATTTGGATCTCACCCGAGTGCAGACTGGGGAGTCGTGCACGCGTGCTCTCGCCTTGGCCGAGCAGACCCAAAATGCCTTGGAGACCCGCGGCTGCACCATGACCACCCTCGGGCGACAAAGCGCCCAGGTTTTGGTCATAACTTCTGAGCGCTTGCGCGGTGTGAGAGCTTGGGTGCAACTTGATGTCGTCGGGCGAGCCTTGGGCCACCAAAAAGCCACCGGCCTCCCCCCCCTCAGGCCCCAAATCAATCACCCAGTCACTCGAGCGAACCACATCCAAGTTGTGTTCAATGAGGACGATCGAGGCCCCAGAGTCAATGAGTTTGCGCATGGCACGCATGAGCTTGGCGATGTCGTCAAAATGCAGCCCTGTGGTGGGCTCATCAAACAAAAACAGGGAGCCTTTTTTGGCAACGGCTTGTCTCATCTGCGCGCGCGCCTTGGCCGCTTGTGCCAAGTGCCCCGCGAGCTTCAAGCGCTGCGATTCGCCACCACTCAAGGTCGGCACCGGTTGGCCGAGCTTCACGTATTCGAGACCCACGTCCACAATGGGCTGGAGCGCGCGAATGACATCGGGGTCATGGCGAAAGAGGCTCGCGGCTTGGCTCACGGTCAACTCGAGCACATCGGCAACCGACATGCCCATCGCAGCCGCTTGGGGCAGCGCGCGCTCGAGCTTGACCTCTAATATTTCTTGGCGATAGCGTGCCCCTTGGCAGTCTTGGCACCTCAAGTAGACATCGCTCAAGAATTGCATCTCAATGTGCTCAAAGCCAGAACCCCCGCAGGTCGGGCATCTTCCGTCGCCGTGGTTGAAACTGAACTTGGAGGCGGTGTAGCCACGCTCACGCGCCAAGGGGGTGGTGGCGAACAATTCCCGGATGGCATCCCAAGCCCCGACATAACTCACGGGGTTGGAGCGTGCTGTTTTGCCAATGGGCGACTGGTCGACAAAAACCACATCGCTCAAATAATCCGCCCCCAAGATTCGGTCATGCTCACCGGGCGACTCGGTGCTTTGGCCAAAATAGCGCAGCAAAGCCGGCGCCAAAATATCTTGGATGAGGGTGGATTTGCCCGAACCCGAGACCCCGGTGACACTGACCAATCGGTGCAGGGGAAACTCAATGGTGAGGTCCTTCAAGTTGTGCTCGCGCGCGCCTTCGATGATCAAGCGCGGTGTCGCGTCTTGCACCAAGCGCTTGAGTCCGAGCCCCACTTGCTTTCGAGCTCCAAGATATTGACCCGTGAGGGTGTCGGTTTTGGCCAGGTCGGCGAGGCTGCCGTCAAAGACAATTTGCCCACCGCCCTCGCCTGGACCGGGCCCCATGTCAATGATGCGATCTGCACAAAACATCACCAAGGGGTCGTGCTCAACCACCACCAAGGTGTTGCCTGCGTCTCTCAAATTGAGCATGGCGCGGTTGATGCGCCCCATGTCGGTGGGGTGCAAACCGATGCTGGGCTCGTCGAGCACAAACAAAGTGTTGACCAAGGAAGTTCCGAGTGCGGTGGTCAAGTTGATGCGCTGCACTTCGCCGCCACTCAAGGTGCGGCTTTGCCGGTCCAAGTTGAGGTAGCCGATGCCGACGTCGACCAGGTATTTCAAGCGAGAACAAATTTCCCCCAGCAGCAAATCCATGGCCTGCGCTTGCGCGCTTTGCGACTGCTCTGCAGTGAGCCTCGCTTGCTCAGCTTGCAGGCTGTCAAAAAACACTTTCATGCGCGCAATCGGCAAACGCATCAAATCGTGCAACGACAGCCCCGGCATCGTGTCCAATTGCTCAGCTTGCCAATTCACCCCACTGGGCATGAAGCGCGCAATGCCACCAAGAGCCGCCTGGGCCTGTTCAAGGTTGCCGATGCGCCAGAGCAAGCTTTGCGTCTGAAGGCGCGCGCCCTCACAACTCGTGCAACGCGTGTAGCTGCGGTATTTGGAGAGCAAGACGCGGATGTGCATCTTGTAGGCCTTGGTCTCCAAGTACTCAAAGAAACGGTCTATGCCGTACCACTGCTGCTTCCATTTGCCATTCCACTCAGGAGAGCCTTTGATCACCCAGTCGCGCTGCACGGCGGTGAGTTGGTACCAAGGGGTGTCTCTGGGAATGCCGGCTTTCTCGGCAAAGCGCATCAAATCAATTTGCTGCTCGGCCCAAGCCGGGGTTTGAATGGTCTTGATGGCCCCGCCCCTGAGGGTCAGCTTGTCATTGGGCACCACCAGGCCATAATCCACCCCAATGATGCGACCAAAGCCGCGGCACTTCTCACAAGCGCCCAAGGCCGAGTTGAACGAGAACAAGGACGGGGTGGGCTCAAGATAGCTGAGGTCACTTTGCGGGCAATGCAAACCGCTGGAGAACTGCAGCACTTGCGGGGCAGGCAGATCTTCTGGGGCTTGATTTTGGAATTCATGCTGCTCTTGCTGCTCTTGCTGCTGTTGCTGCTCTTGTTGCCGTTGAGGCAAGACGTAGATGGCCACACGCCCATTGCCACGTTTGAGAGCCGTCTCCAGCGCTTCGACCACGCGGGACTTCTCCACCGAACCCAAGCGAAAACGGTCGGCCACCACATCGAGCACTTTGCGCGCTCCGGTGGGGGTGGCCCTTTGCCGGGTGGCTTGAACTTTGGTGAACCCCGATGCACTCAGCCACTGCTCGACTTCTGCATCTGAAATGGCCGCAGGCAACTCCACGGCAAAGGTGACCACCAAGCGCGGGTCTTGTGCGCCGAGTTGGGTCTGCAAGTCTGCCAGCAAGGTCTCGGCGCTGTGGCGCTTGACCTCAAGCGCCGTTTGGCGGTCAAAGAGCCGGCCCAAGCGTGCAAAGAGCAACTTCAAATGGTCGTTGAGCTCTGTCATGGTGCCCACGGTGGAGCGTGAACTGCGCACCGGATTGGATTGATCAATGGCAATGGCCGGGGGCACGCCTTCGACCTGGTCAACCTGCGGGCGGTCCATGCGGTCCATGAACTGGCGCGCGTATGCGCTGAAGGTCTCCACATAGCGGCGTTGGCCTTCGGCGTACAAGGTATCAAACACCAAACTTGACTTGCCCGATCCGGAGGGGCCCGTCACCACGGTGAGGTCACCGGTCTTGATGTCCAAATTCAAATTCTTCAAGTTGTGCTCTCGAGCACCTCGAATGCGAATCAAACCTTGCGTCATGTCATCTCACGGTCGTTGGGGGTGATCAAAAAAAGGGCCTCACTCTTTGGCCGAGCTTAGGCTGAGCTTTGGGAAAGTCCACATGGCATTTTGCGCTTTTGCTGCAAAAGCCCCTCTGATCGCCGTCATGCGCGATCAAAAGGACACCATCGGGGTGGTAATTTATTGTAGAGGCAGGCCAAGGCAAAGCGATGAATCCCTGCATTATCCCTCCCACGCCAAGGATGAGTCCTTGCCGCACGAGGCCAAGATCTGATCGCTTGAGCTCACCCACAAGCAAAACCCCCTGGGGTCTCGCGATCCGCAGGGGGCTGGTTTTGTGCAGTGACGGGCCCAGCTTTGTCAAACGCGCAGGGCGAGTCAAAAGCCTAGGACTGTTCAGTCATCGGCATAAATGTCCACGTCCTTGGTTTCTTTGACAAAGATCATCCCAATGACGAAGCAGACGCCAGCGACAATGACGGGGTACCAAAGTCCACTGTACATATCACCGGTTTGCGCCACGATGGCAAAAGCGGTGGTGGGCAGCAAGCCGCCGAACCAACCGTTGCCAATGTGATAGGGCAAGGACATAGAGGTGTAGCGAATGCGTGTGGGGAACATCTCCACCAACATCGCCGCAATCGGACCATAGACCATGGTCACCAAAATCACCAAATAGGTGAGGATGATGGTCATGGTGACCTTGTCCATTTTGGCGGGGTCGGCTTTGGGCGGGTAGCCCGCATCTTTCAAGGCCGCACCCAAGGCTTTCTTGAACTCGGTAACCTTCTTCACGCTGTCTTCGTCAAATTTGAAATTGACAACATTGGCACTGGGCGCCTCGATCTCCACTGTGCCCACCGTCACTTTGGTCGGTGTACCGGCTGGGGCCAACTCGTTGGCGTAGCTCACCGAGTTTTGAGCCAAATAGCGCTTGGCCACATCGCACGAGCTCTTGAAGTCGATTTCACGGGCAATGGGACTGCCTTGGAAGGAGCACTGTGCGGGGTCTTGGGTGACCACCACCTTGGCCGAGGCTTGCGCCGCGGCCAAATCGGGATTGGCCGCTTTGGTGAGGGCTTGAAACACGGGAAAGTAAGTGAGGACGGCCAACAGCATGCCGAGCATGATGATGGGCTTTCTGCCGATCTTGTCAGACAAGGCGCCAAACACCACGAAGAAAGGGGTGCCGATGAGCAAAGCAGCCGCGATCAACAAATTGGCCGTGGTGGCGTCCACCTTCAAGGTCTGGGTCAAGAAAAAGAGCGCGTAAAACTGTCCTGAGTACCACACCACCGCTTGGCCTGCGGTCAAACCGAACAACGCCAAAATCACGATCTTGAGGTTTTTCCACTCGCCAAAAGACTCGGCCAAAGGCGCTTTGGAGGTTTTGCCCTCGGCTTTCATCTTTTGAAAGGCGGGGGACTCGTTCATGGACAAACGGATGTAGACCGAAGTCGCCAACAACAAAATCGACACGATGAAAGGAACGCGCCAGCCCCAGGCAGCAAAGTCCGCCTCCGGCATGGCGCTTCGGGTTCCCAAAATCACCAACAAGGATAAAAAGAGACCCAAGGTTGCGGTGGTCTGAATCCAAGAGGTGAAAACGCCGCGGTGTCCATGCGGCGCATGCTCAGCCACGTAGGTCGCGGCGCCGCCGTACTCGCCACCCAGGGCCAAGCCCTGCAAGAGTCGCAAGGCAATCAAAATGACCGGCGCGGCCACCCCAATGCTGGCATAACTCGGCAGCACCCCGACGATGAAGGTGGATGAACCCATGATCAGGATGGTCACCAAGAATGTGTATTTGCGACCGATCATGTCGCCCAATCGGCCAAAGAAAATGGCACCAAAGGGTCGAACCAAAAAGCCCGCGGCAAAGGCGAGCAAGGCAAAAATAAACGCCGCCTGGGGGTCAAGTCCACTGAAAAACTGCTTGGCGATGATGGCCGCAAGTGAGCCGTACAAATAGAAGTCGTACCATTCAAACACAGTGCCCAAAGAAGACGCAAAAACGACCTTCTTCTCTTCTGATGTCATGGTGTGCGGTGCATGTGCAGCCATAGATGTTGTCTCCTGAAAAGTTATTGCTGGGTTGATCTGCGCGTCAAAACAGCCATGCACTAATGCCATGAAACTCCAATTTTGCGCTGTTTCCAATATCACGGAATACGCTGACACGAAACTTACATATTAAGCAATGTCGTGCCAGTTTTTAGATTTTTGTCAATAAAAGGTTCGCTTTTTACTCGGTATTTTCCCTAGTTTATAAAAATGCAGGGTATTTTTGCCCGGCCCTCAGGTGTATGCCGTTTGCCCTCCCCAAAGGCGCGTTGGCCACGCCGCCACAGGTCCACACCACGGGCACTCAAGTCGGCAATCGATCCAATAGTGTTTGCCAAACTTGGCGTTTGACCCCTGGGGTCGAGCGGCTCCAACGCGCAATTTCTTCAAGGCTGCGGTAGCAGCCCAAGCACAGACCCGTGCTCGCGTCCATGTCACAAACAGCGATGCAAGGCGACACCACGAAGTCCGAGTCCTCCCCCGCCTCCAAGACCAGCGCCGACTTGTCGCGAAGCCTCTCAATGCGCACCCTTTGCTCGTCGCTCATAGGCACCACGCCGTGACCTCGGCCATCGAGCCAAACACCTTTTGCGCACCGGCTGCGCGCAAGTTCTCCACGGTGCACACGCCGTGCTCCTGCCCCCGCGCCAAATAGGCCCAGACGGCCAAGCCCGCCGAACTCGCCGCTTGCACACCAGACGGGGTGTCCTCAATGGCCACACATTGCTGAGCAGGCACCTCCAAGGCTTGGAGCGCGGCCCAGTAAACGTCTGGGGCGGGTTTGGTCTTGGCGACCTCGTGCCCCGAAAAGATTCGCCCCTCAAAACACGCGGTCAAACCCACGAGATCGAGTTGCATCTCCACTTTGCCCCGGTCTGCCCCTGAAACGCAGGCCAGCCTGTTGGGGTAATGGGCATGCAAGGTTTTCACCACGTCGCAGGCGTGCTCAATGGCCTGAAGCTCACTTCGAAGGGCCTCGTCACGGTGGTGGCGAAAGTCCTGCAGCCAGGCTTGCCCAATCTCGACGCCGGTTTCCTGGGCGATTCGGGCCTTTTGATCCTTGACCGCACGGCCCATGAAAAGGAACTCACATTCGGTCAAACTCAAATCCCAGCCGAGTTCACGCAAACAGCGCTGGAGCACTCGGTGGGTGATGGGCTCGCTGTCGACCAGCACACCATCACAATCGAAGAAGAGGGCCGCAAAAGCTGTCATGCCGTACCGACTAAGCGAGGTCAAAAGGTGGTTTTGATGAGGGCTGTTGTGGCGAGGTCAGATCCGAGTCAGTCACCTGGGGGTAGCGCTGGTAGGCCCGCGTCAATGCCGGGCTCAACTGCTCGGGCGCATTGACGCTCACCTCCAAGTCTTTCAAAAGACCATCCTTCAAGCCATAAATCCAGCCGTGCACGCTGATCGCTTGCCCTCGACGCCAAGCGTCTTGCATGACATTGGACTCGGCCACATTGCCCACTTGTTCAATCACATTCATCTCACACATGGCGTCTTCCAAGGCATGCTCATGCAAATGGTCGAGCCGCTTTCGGTGGCGAAAGCGCACATCCTTCACGTGTCTGAGCCAGTTGTCGGCCAAACCAATGCGGGCCCCACGGGTGGCGGCCAACACGCCTGAGCAGCCGTAATGTCCCACCACCATGATGTGCTCCACCTTCAATTGCTCAACGGCAAACTGGATTACCGACAAAGCATTCAAATCCGAGTGCACCACCACATTGGCGACATTGCGGTGCACAAACACCTCGCCTGGGTCGAGTCCCGTGATCTCGTTGGCCGGCACACGAGAGTCCGAGCAACCGATCCACAAGTATTTGGGGCTTTGTTGTTGCGCCAAGTGCTGAAAAAATCCAGGGCGCAAGGCCTCCATCTTGAGCGCCCAGGTGCGGTTGTTGTCCAGAAGTTGTTGCAGTGCAGAGGTCATGAATGGGGGAAAGCGGGGTGCGCTGAAAAATTCAAGGTCGGGCTGTCAAGTTTACCGGTTTTGCTTGAATGCTCTGCGCGCGGGCCCCATCAACCTCACGATCCCTGCGTGATTGGCAGATTGACCCAGGCATCCAAACCGCGAGGCCCCTCACCACATCCTCACCACATCCTTACCACACCCTTTTACAACCCATACCCCCATTTCCCTTTTTCCCTTTTTCCCTCTTTGCCCTCTTTGTTCAGGTTTGCCTCAGCGCCTGCCACGCTTGCCAATTGGGCATGGGCGTTTTTTGGAGCAAGGCTCGCCGCGACTCATAGTCGGGCATCACGCGCGCCACCACCGCCCAAAACTCAGGGCTGTGATTCATGTGCAAGAAGTGACTCAACTCGTGCACCACCACATAGTCCAAGAGGACCATCGGCACATGGGCCAATTGGCGATTAAAGGCAAGCACGCCGCGGGCATTGGCGCTCCCCCACCGAGTGGCCGCTCGGCTGAGTTTGATCTGCGACCAACTCACCCCCACCATCGAGGAAAAATGTTGGACCCGGGACTCGATGATGGCCAACAAGACGCTGGACAACCAGGCATGAATCCAATCGACCAACAGACATTTGTGCCGATCAGGGAGGTCTTCAATCAACACCACCGCGCCCCCCGAGCCTGACCCTGATTCTGAGCCCGAGCCCGAGCCCGAGCCCGAATCCGAATCCGAATCCGAATCCGAACTCGAACTCGAACTCGAACTCGAATTCAAACTCCAGGGCAAAACCAACCGCAGCGTAGGACCTGTGCCATCGGCTTGCCAAGAAAACGGCGAACTCGCTTCGCGCTCAAGCCACCAAGCTGGCGCCGCCTCTGTCCATTGCCCTTGACGCATGACCCACAAGCGCGCCTTGTCCAAGCTTTGCCGACTCTGCTGCCCAAGCGCGCGCCTGGCTTGGCCTTGAACAGCGTGAACACCGTGAACACCTTGATCGCCCTCGGTGCTGAGCACCACCTCCATGGGCACGCCGAGCAAAGGCAACACCAGGGGCGAGCTCAGGGGCAGCGCCCGGGCCGAGAGCTCAAGCTGTCTTGTGCGCATGAGTTTCAATTGACACAATATCCAACTTTGCTTTTCTGTCAAAGCGTCCAAGATTTGCGCCACACTGACCCACCTCGGGGCAGACACCTCGAGTCCCTTGGGGCCCACCACCATGCCGATGGTTTTTCGCGAACTTCGCTTGAGCCAGTAATGAACGCGAGCGTCGGACCACTCCAAGGTGCGGTTGGCGCTTGGGTGAACATATTCAAGGCGTTCAAGAGCCCTTTGCGGCCGAACAAGAGCGCCAGCGAAGGGCTGCTCGACGCGGCTCGGAGTTGGGTTGGGGGCAGCAGTCTTGGAGGCGACCGGTGCTGGAACAAGTGCTGGAACAAGTTCAGGCACAGGCTCAGGCACACACTCAGGTACACACTCAGGTGTAGGCTCAAGTGCAGACCCAGTCTTTAGAGGACTCGCCGTCAAAAAATCAAATGCCATTTGAACGTAGCCACCCAACCCCATTGCGTATCCACCCTTCTATTTGACCCCCACCGCCCAATACCGTTTAAGTCGAAGACACTGCACGCAAACCGCTTGGGCAGCACCCGCGTGTCACGCAAGCCTCTATGGCTCACCTTTGACATAGGCCTCAGGATCCAATCGCTGCATTTCCCGCTCGATCCAGTCCTGAACCTCGAGCATCAAGTCTTGCGCACTTCGCCCCACACTCGAGATCGGTGGCCCCATGGAGACCTCCACAAGGCCGGGGATTTTCACAAAAGCACGCCGCGGCCAACACCGTCCTGAGGTCACCGCCACCGGCACCACATAGGCCTGCGTCTCAATCGCCAAGCGAGCACCGCCGAGCTTATAAGACCCCACCTCACCTCGAGGGGTGCGGGTGCCTTCTGGAAACATGATGACCCATACACCGCGGGCCAACAAATCACGACCTTGACTCACCACCTTGGCAAAGGCACGAGCACGGTCAGCGCGATCAATGTGGATCATGTCGAGTCGACCTATGGACCAACCGAAAAAGGGAATGGCAAGCAGCTCTTTTTTAAAAACATAGGCCAGCGGCTTGGGCATGATGGCGGGCATCAACAAAGTCTCGTAGGCCGATTGATGTTTCATGAGCAAAACGACGGGCACGTCCCCAAGGGCCAACACCCGCTCCAGACCCTGCAACCGGTAACGCACCCCACAAAACCATTGCGCCGCATCGACACTGCTTTTGAGCCAAGCCCGGGCCCATGGATAAAGTCGCACCTTGGAGGCGCCCAAGCCCCCAAGCACCACGATGGCGAGTGAATAGGGCACCACCGTGACCCCCATCCAGAGCAAGTGCACACAGGAGCGAAGAAAATAAAAGCCGCGTCTCATGGCGAAACCCGCAATGCGCGCTCGCTCAAGGTTTTTTGGGAAGCATTTTCCCCCTCGTTCAGTAGCCACTCAGAAAACGCAAACAAATCTGCATGGACACGGGTGTTCTTGGGGAAATCGGGTGTGAGCGATTGGGTCCGAAACGGCTCACCTTTTCCGGTGAGAACCAAGTGCGGCATGCAACCCACCAGCGCCCCCGCTTGCAAGTCCCGCAAGGAGTCCCCCACCGTGTGCACAGCCTTGAGGTCGACACCGGTGCGTCTGGCAATTTGCTCAAAAAGCCCCGAGAGCGGTTTTCTGCAATCGCACCGATCGTCGTTGGTGTGCGGACAAAAGAAGATGGCCTCCACCCGAGCGCCTTCTTGCGCCAAGAGGTGATTCATCTTGTCGTGCATGGCGTTCAAGGTGGCCACATCAAAAAGCCCTCGGCCCAAGCCCGATTGGTTTGACGCCACCACCACGCGCCAACCCGCATGGTTCATCTTCGCGATGGCTTCCAAGGCGCGCGGTAAGGGGCGCCACTCGTCGGGGGATTTCACATAATCGTCGCGATCTTCATTGATCGTGCCGTCGCGGTCCAAGATGATCAGTTTGGTCATGGGGTGGTCTCAAGTCATGAAGCCGTGAAGAAACTCAAATTCAAGCGGCCGCGCATCTTTGAATGCTCCTTCAATGGTTTTCAATTCAAGCCAAACGCGACAAATCGGCCACCCGGTTCATGGCGGTGTAGAGTTCACGCAAGAGGGCCAAGCGGTTGTCTCGCAATGCCGGGTCTGGCGCGTTGACCATGACGTGCTCAAAGAAACGGTCCACCGGAACCTTGAGCTCGGCCAGGCTTGCCAGCGAGGGCGCATACTGGCCCTGCTCAAACAAGGCCTGGGAGCGCGCGAGGCTCACGGCCATGGCGTCAAAGAGCGCGCGCTCGGCCTCCTCTTGGAACAAGGCCACTTGCAGCGTCAACGCGGTGGGCAGAGTGGATTTTTTCAATATATTGCCGATGCGTTTGTTTGCCCCCGCCAGCGCACTCGCTTCGGGCATCAAGGCAAACTGTTTGACAGCTTCAAGGCGTTTGTCGACATCGTCGAGCCGGTCAAAGCTCAAGGACAAAACCGCATCAATTTGTGCGCTGCTCAATCCTGCGTCTTTGAAGACACCCGTGAGCCTCTCGCCCACAAACGCCAGCAACTGGGCCATCGACTCGCCCCAGTTCAAGGCCAGCGTAGTGCCATCAAACACCGATTGGGCTTGTTGCAGCAAGGTGCTCAGCGACAGATTCAAGCCATTGGCCATGAGCAAACGGATCACCCCGAGAGCTTGGCGGCGCAAAGCATACGGATCCTTGTCGCCCGTGGGCTGCTGGCCAATGCCAAAAAGACCAACCAAGACCTCGAGCTTGTCGGCCAAGGCCAAAATTTGACCGACCCGATCTCGGGGCAAATCATCCCCTGCAAAACGCGGCTTGTAGTGGTCCTCAATGGCCTGGGCCACACTCAAAGCATAGCCGTCGTGCAAAGCGTAATAGTTCCCCATGGTGCCTTGGAGCTCAGGGAACTCGCCCACCATGTCGGTGAGCAAATCGACCTTGGCCACCCGCGCGGCCTCGTTCACCCAAGTGCGCTGCTCGGCAGTGATGACGCCCGCCGCCGTCAAGTCTCGTGCGATCAAATCGGCCAAGGCACACACCCGCAAACTGCGCTCGGCCTGGGTGCCCAGTTTTTGGTGATACACCACTTGACCCAATGCGGGCACGCGCGAGAGCAAGGTTTTTTTCTGATCTTGTTTGAAAAAGAACTGCGCATCGGCCAAACGCGGTCTGACCACACGCTCATTGCCTTCAATCACGGCGCTGGCATCCATGGGAGAGATGTTGCTCACCACCAAAAAATGGTGGCTCAGTTGGCCACGCTTGTCCATCAAGGGAAAATATTTTTGATTGGCCTTCATGGTCAAAATCAAGCACTGTGGCGGGACACTCAAAAACTCGGGGTCAAATTGGCAGGCCAAGACGTTGGGGTGCTCCACCAATGCGCAAACTTCGTCAAGCAACGCCTCATCCTCCAACACACTCAAGGACGCTGCGAGACTGTGGGCCACACTTTTTAACTGGTGGCGTATCGATTCGCGCCGAGCCTCAAAACTGGCCATGACGCGGCCCTCTTGGAGAAGCACCGCCTCATAGTCGCCCGGTTTGGCGATGGTCAAACTGGGCTTTAAAGCCTCAAACCTGTGCCCCTGGGTGTGGTTCGTGGCGTGCAGACCGAGTGCGCTCAGGGCCAAGACCTCGGTGCCATAAAGCGCCAAGAGCCCGTGCACGGGTCGCACAAAATGCACACTGCTCCAGCCTGGCAAGGCGCAATCGCGGTGCAACTGGTAACTCATGAGCTTGGGGATGGGGAGGGCTTTCAAACTGTCATTCAACGCTTTTTGCGCCCCCTCGGCAAGAGAGACACCCGCTTGCTGGGTCTTGGCCCACAAATTGACTTGTTTGCCGTCCTCTATTCGCACCAAGTCTGAGCCCTTCAAATGGGACAAACCCAGCGCTGTGAGCTTCTTGGTCAAGGCCGGCGTCGGCTCACCTGCCGCGTCCAAGCCCACCGCCAAGGGCATTAACTTTTGTTCAAGTGCTTTGTCGCTGGCTTGGGCGCGCACACCGTGCACGCGCACGGCCAAACGCCTTGGCGTGGCAAAGCCTTCAAAACGCGCATCTGCGAGCGTGAGTCCCTGACTCACCAAGCCATCAAAGAGTCCTTTGGCAAATGCCTCGCCCAAAGTCTTCAAGGCCTTGGGAGGCAACTCTTCGGCCAAGATTTCGATGAGCAGGTCTTGCCCGACTTCGGCGCTATTGAGGGTGGTGCTCATGCTTGCACCGCCTTTGGCGGCATCGCGGCCACCCAATCGGGGGGGGCCATGGGAAAGCCCAAACGCTCGCGACTCTCAAGATAACTTTGAGCGACCGATTTGGCCAAATTGCGAATGCGCGTGATGTAGCCTGCACGCTCGGTCACACTGATGCTGCCTCTGGCGTCGAGCAAATTAAAGGTGTGCGCGGCTTTGAGGACTTGCTCATAGGCAGGCAGCGCCAACTGCTCGGTCATCAAATGAAGCGCTTGTTTTTCGTGGGCGTTGAAGGCCTGAAACAAAAAGGCCTGGTCGCTGTGCTCAAAGTTGTAGGCCGATTGTTCTTTTTCATTTTGCAAATACACGTCACCATAACTCAAACCCTGGGTCCACACCAGGTCATAGACATTGTCCACGCCTTGCAAATACATCGCCAAACGCTCCAATCCATAGGTGATCTCACCCGTGATCGGCTGACAGTTGACGCCACCGACTTGTTGAAAATAAGTGAACTGCGTCACCTCCATGCCGTTTAACCAAACCTCCCAACCCAGCCCCCAGGCGCCCAAGGTGGGGTTCTCCCAATCGTCTTCGACAAAACGGATGTCATTGCGCTTCAAATCAAACCCCAAGGCCACCAAGGAGCCCAAATACAAATCCAAAATATTTTCAGGCGCGGGCTTCAAGACCACTTGGTATTGGTAGTAATGCTGCAGCCGATTGGGATTTTCGCCATAGCGTCCATCCTTGGGGCGGCGAGAGGGCTGAACGTAGGCCGCACGCCAAGGCTCTGGCCCCAAGGCACGCAAAAACGTGGCGGTGTGTGAGGTGCCCGCCCCCACTTCCATGTCGTAGGGCTGCAGCAAAGCGCAGCCGTGCTCGGCCCAATACGTCTGAAGCGTCAAAATGATTTGTTGAAAATGAAGCATCTCGTCTTTGGCGTGTTAATGGTGGGTAAAAAAGCTCTGCAAAGGACCGACCCCAGATTTCAGCGTCGCTCGCCCATGGTGAGTGGGGGGTGAGCGAGGGGCACCTATGAGCACCAAGAGGCTGGACCACAGACCCAGGTGTGTCAATTTTAACCGCTGAGCTGAGCTGAGCTGAGCTGAGCTGAGCTGAGCTGGGCTGAGCTGGGCTGGGCAAGGCCGGCTGAGGAGGACCCCAACACCTTGATGGCCCTCAGCGGCTTGGCCGGGTGTGGCCACGCCAAGCCAGCAAGAGCAAAGCGCCCAAAGCGCCCAGCCACACAGGCCACAAGCCAAAGCGACCCGCCCACCAGGCAAAAAACGTCACGCCCTCGTGCACCCCAGAGACTCGCGTCGTCAAAATGCCTTGCGTAAAACTCGGCAAACTCGCCAGCACGCGGGCGTTTTCATCGATGACCATGGTCGCCCCCGCATTGGTCGATCTGAGCATCGGGCGGTGCAACTCCAAGGTGCGCATGCGAGCTATTTGAATGTGTTGATCGATCACCACAGTGTCGCCAAACCAGGCGATGTTGCTCATGTTGACCAAGAGGGTGGGCGCCGTGTTTTCTTGCACAAAACGCTTGGCCAACTCTTCACCAAACAAATCTTCATAGCAAATATTGGGGGCGATGCGCTCACCCATGACAGACCATGAGGCCTCAAGCGTGTCACCATGGCGGAAAAACCCCAAAGGGTTGCTCAGCTGATCGGTAAACCACTTGAACATGGGTGGCACAAACTCCCCAAAAGGCACCAAATGCGATTTGTCATAGCGGTACACGTCTCGGGCGCTCTCCCCCACCCCCACGGCCGAATTGGTGTAGCCCTGGCCATCAAGGAGTGGCATGCCAATCAAGGCCATGCGGTGCTGGGCCAAAAGAAGCGTGACCAGACTGGGGAAAAATTGGCCCGCATAGGCTTGCGGCGGTTTGGCAAAGGCCGTCTCCGGCGTGATCACCAAATCGCTCGAGGAGCGGGCAATTTGATCACGGTACCAAACGCCGCCGTCTTCGCGCGCGTGGATCAGTTGGCTGTCTTGCGGCACATTGCCTTGCAGCAAGCTCACACTCAGGCCTCGCTCGGGTATTGGGCGGGGAGTGGGTTGATCGGTCCTTGTCACAGGCCACCCGAGCAGGCTCAGGAGCATGGCCAGCGCCAAAACACCGGCCAATGCCTTGTGGCCTTTGCGCGTGTGCGTGGCCAGGAGCACACACCCCATGGCCAAGCTCGCACTCACCCACCCGAGTGTATAAACACCACCCCAAGCGGCGAGTTGCCCCAGCCACGTGTCGGTGTGCGCATAGCCCGAGGATCCCCAAGGAAAACCGGTGAACCACACCCCTCGGGCCAGCTCAGACAAGGTCCAAGAAGCACCAAATCCAAGAGCGAGCAAGAAGGTGCGAGTCCAAGCGCTTTGGGTCACTTTCTCCTTTCCCCCATTCACCAAGAAGGCATACAAGGCAGCAAAGCCCGCCCAATAAAGCGCCAAACCCCCACAAAGGACAGCCAGCCCAAACACGGACAAAACAATCGGCATCTCGCCATAGACGTGCAAGGCGATGAAGAGCCACCACACCGTGGCCAAGAGCGCCGTGCATTGAAACACAAAGGCAAAACCCGCCACTCGCTTGATGCTGCCCAAGGATTGGATCACACCGGTGGCCAACACCAGCATGGCGCACCACTGCAAAGCACCGCTGGGGCCCAGGTGATGGGGCAAACCCATGGAGAGCGCTTGCATGACACCACCGACAACCCCCAGCAGCGGCCCAACCCAAGGCCCGCGAGAGCGACTCATACCGTTGTGTCTTTCGGCAAAGCCTTGACCTTGAACCACTTGACCGCGCCCGCGCGGGTGTGCATCACCTCAAAACGCAAGCCCATGAGCATATGGCTCTCGCCCTTGGTGGGCACATGGCCCATTTCATGCGCGACCCAGCCTCCGATGGTCTCGAAGGACTGCGCTTCTCCTTGGGGCTCGTTGACCAAACCAAAAGCCTGAAGAACGCGTGCAATACTCGTGTTGCCCGCGATGCGATAGGTTTGCTCACCCAGGCCAAAAATGTCGCCAGCCTCTTCGTCGGTGTCAAACTCGTCCTCAATGTCGCCAACAATTTGCTCGAGCACATCTTCGATGGTGAGCAAACCCGCGACCCGCCCAAATTCATCGATCACCACGGCCAAGTGGTTGCGATTGACCCGAAAGTCTTTGAGCAACTCGAGCAGACCTTTGCTTTGGGGCACCATCACCACGGGTCTGAGCAAGGCGCGCAGGTTCAAATTGGGCGAGCGCTGACGTTTGAGCAAATCTTTGGAGAGCAATATACCGATGATGTGATCACGCTCGGTCTCGTACACGGGATAGCGCGAGTGGGCAATGTCGATGACTTCGTTGAGAATTTGCTCTAGAGGATCTTCAATGTTGATCATGTCCATGCGAGCCGCTGAGATCATCACATCATTGGCCGTCAAATCGGCGATCTTCAACACCCCTTCAATCATTTGACGCGATTCGCTTCGAATGATTTTGTTGTTCTGGGCCTGAGCGAGCAACTGCAGTACATCTTGCAGCCCCTCAGGGGTGCGGTGAAAGGGGGCGGCAAGAAAACGCCCGAGCCGAGAAAACCAACTCAATGGGGGTGAAACGTAAGACTGCTGGGTCGCCATGGTGCAAGGGCCGAACGCCCTTAGGGTGTGAAACTGTAAACCCCTAGCATAGCCGATTTGCGTGACGCACCCGTTGTCCCAAGCGTGAGGCGCGCGCAGCTCGCTCTCGCTTCAAGACCCGCCCGTCGCTCAGGCTTGTCTGACGCGTTGCTCACTCGCGCTGTGCCAAAAGCGCTGCACTTGGGCACTGCTGGCATAAAAGGCTTTGCCATAACAAGAGGAGACCCACTGGGCCCACTGGCTCAAGAAGTCTTTTTGGGGCAGCACCACGGTGGCTTGGGTTTCTGAGCCCCTTCTCTCCAAGGTGGCACCATGGGACTTGACAATATGGATCATGGAGGCGTTTTCGGTGAGGGCCTGGATGAACAAACGGTGAACATTGGCGTTTCTGGCCAAGACACAGGCATGCCGAAAGAGTCGCTTGCCCAGACCGCGCCCTCGCCACGGGGAGACAACAGAGCCACCCCATTCGGCGCAGTCCTGTGCGGGCGCCTCCCTTGCCGTCTCAAAAGCCTTGGCCTCCTTCAATGCATGGGGCAAAGCCAAATGCGACAAGGCAAGGAGTTCTTTGGCCTCATTGAAAATCCCTGACATCACGTCGCGTTGAAAATCGATGCTGCCCACATATTGGGCAATTTGCTCATCGTGCGCGATGTAGCCAAAGCGCAAATAGCGGTCGGCCTCGTTGAGTTGGAGCAAGTGTGCCAACACTTGTGGGCGGTGCTTTTCAGTCAAGTCCAAAATCGGCCACTGCATCTCCCCTAGCCCCAAGTCCAGCACCTCAAAGGTCTGCAGCCAAGACTGGGCTGGCCATTGCACCGCCAACGGTGAAACACCGGCGTCTTGGCCTAAAGGAGAGGACTTCAACATGGTCATGCAACCATCATAAGGGTTTTCCCTAGTTTTGTCTTTGACCGCAGGCTTTCCTCATGGTTTTTGTGTTGCTTTCAGTGCACCATGGCCTCAGCAAGCCAAGGGCTCGCCGGAATTGGGCTCGCTTTTGGGGGGCTTCAACTCTTTACAATCCAAGCGTTCAGGTGCGGACAAGCGAGCTGCTTATTTCAAACATCGGCCATGTTTTTGCGGGCAACAGCCAGACGCCCCAGGCCCCAAGCTTGTTGATTTCTTGCCCTACTGCTGCTCAATGATTGCGTTTTTTTGTCCTTCTCTTTCCCTTTTTGTTGTCTTTTTGTTGCCCCTTTTGTTGGAGTTATTTTTTGGACAAACCTTGGATCTACCATTACCCTTCAGCCGTTCCGCTCACCATTGAGCCTGGCGCTTATGCCTCCATGGTCGAGTTGCTGGAGCAGTCTTTTAAAAAGCATGCCGATTTGACGTTTTCATACTGCATGGGGGTGAGGCAAAGCTACCGAGACCTTGACGAGCAGTCCCAAGCCTTTGCCGCTTGGCTGCAAAGTTTGGGGCTCCCCCTTGGCACACGGGTGGGCCTTATGCTGCCCAACTTGCCCCAGTTTCCTGTGGTGATGTGCGGGGTTTTGCGAGCAGGCATGGTTTGCGTCAACATCAATCCCTTGTACACCGCCTCCGAACTCGAGCACCAACTCACCGACTCCGGATGCGAGGTGCTGGTCATATTGGAGAACTTTGCGCACACTTTGGAGCGCGTTGTCTCTCGCACCGCGCTCAAAGCGGTGGTGATGACTGCGCTTGGCGACTTGCTCGGGGCGTGGAAGGGCACTTGGCTGTCTTTTGCCGTGAAACACTTGGCGCGCAAGGTTCCCAAACATTCACTTGGCCCCAATGCCCTTGCTGATCAGCCCTGGGACCACCCGGGTCAACAAGCCCTGATTGATTTCTCTGCGGTCCTTCGCTCAGGCGCCAAGTTGAGTTTTAAACCCGTGAGACTTGGCCACGAAGACACTGCTTTTTTGCAGTACACCGGCGGCACAACGGGCCTGTCCAAAGGTGCGATTTTGAGCCATGGCAACATCATCAGTGCCACTTTGCAAGCCCATGCCTGGTTCATGCCGGCCCTGGCCAAAGCCGGGTCGCCCCAATCCATCAATGGCATCGCGGCTTTGCCGCTGTACCACATCTTCGCCCTCACTTTTTGTTTTTTAAGCATACAACTCGGCTCCCATCTGACCCTGATTCCCAACCCGAGAGACATCAAAAAATTCATCCAAGTTCTGGCTCAACGGCCGTTCCACATTTTGCCAGGGGTCAACACCCTCTTCAATGCCTTGATGCAGCACCCCGATTTCAAAACCCTCGATTTTTCTAGTCTGTGTTTAACCCAGGCCGGCGGCATGGCCGCGTCTGAGCATACCGCGCAGGCTTGGTACGCGGTGACTGGCAGCGTCATGATCGAAGGCTGGGGCATGACCGAGTCCTGTGCCGTGGGCACCAACAACGACGTCTTGAACACGGCCTTCACGGGAGACATTGGTCTGCCCCTGTCGAGCATAGAGGTCGTCATCAAAGACGATGAGGGCCACACCTTGGGGGCCGATACTTTGGGTGAAATTTGCATCAAAGGGCCCAATGTGATGCGCGGCTATTTTGAGCAGCCCGTGGAAAATGCACAGGCTTTCACGAAAGATGGGTTTTTGCGCACCGGTGACTTGGGCTCTCAAAACGCCCAGGGCAAAACTCGCATAGTCGACCGCAAAAAAGACATGATCTTGGTCAGTGGCTTTAATGTTTACCCCAGTGAAATAGAGGCTGCTGCATCCAACTGCCCTGGCGTTTTGGAGTGCGCCGCCATCGGCCTTGAAAACGAACTACAGGGGGAGTCGGTCAAGCTCTACGTGGTCAAAGACAGCCACCACCCGCACTTGACTGAGCAAGACGTACTGGCCTACTGCAAAGAACATTTAACCGCCTACAAAATCCCCAAATCCATTGAGTTTCGCGACTCTTTGCCCAAAACCAATGTTGGCAAAGTGTTGCGCCGCGCTTTGCGCTAAGATACTTTATCGTAGATACTTTATCGTAGATGCTTTATCGAAGATGCTTTATCGAAGATGCTTTATCGTAGATGCTTGCCCTAGTTTGCTTGCGCCAATGGCGTTGCATAAAGTGGCTTGGATGAAACACTCCACGTTTTGATGAATTTTTTATAAAGCCTCAACCCTTGACACCCAAAGATCTACCGCAAGATTTGGTTTTTTTTGAGCGAGGATGGTTGAGCTCCAACACGGTGTTGTTGCGGGGCGATGATCCGGTCGTCATTGACTCTGGCCACACCTCGCACGCCAAGCTTCTTGCAAGCTTGATTCAACATCGGTTGGGACCACAGGCACCCACGAAACTGATCAACACGCATTTGCACAGCGATCACTGCGGCGGCAATGCCCATCTTCTTGACATCTGGCCTCAACTCGACACATGGGTCCCTCAGCGTGTGTTGAACGCCACAAATATGTGGGACGAGCACCGACTCACCTTCGCCGATTTGGGTCAACACTGCCCACGCTTTAAAGCACAGTCCCCATTGGAGGCAGGCCAAACCCTCCTCTTGAACAAACGCGTATGGGAAATACACGATGGCCCGGGCCACGATGCCGACAGTGTGTTGTTATTTGCCCCCCATGAGCGCATCCTCATCAGTGCAGACGCTTTGTGGGAAAACGGTTTTGGGGTGTTGTTTGATGCGTTGCAGAACTTGTCCGGCTTTGATCAACAAGAAAAAACCTTGGATTTGATCGAGTCCCTCAATCCACAATGGGTCTTGCCGGGACACGGGGGTCCCTTTAATGATATAAAAAGCGCCATCACCAGGGCCAGAGGGCGGCTTGCGCATTGGCGTCACGAGCCCCAATCACATGCACAACATGCAGCCCACGTGCTCATCAAGTTTCATCTCATGGTCCGCCAGAGCATCGCCGTCGCGCATTTACTGCAATGGGCCCAAGAGGTGCGACTTTTACAGCGCATTCACCAAGATTTTCACGGCGAAGACACCTTTGACACCTGGTTCATGCACCGCATTGAATCCTTGTGCTTAAAAAAAGCATTGCGCATGAAGCAGGGTCACGTCATCGATGTTTGAACAGAAGAAATTCTGAAACACTCCTGAAACCTTGCAACCCGGCGACAATCCTATACACCAAAGAACAATCCGTCTTTTCGATCGCCCAACAAAAAACCCCCAGACTTTTGGGCTGGGGGTTTTTCTGGCTATAAAAGCCTGACGATGTCCTACTTTCACACGGGAACCCGCACTATCATCGGCGCTAAAGCGTTTCACGGTCCTGTTCGGGATGGGAAGGAGTGGTACCACTTTGCTATGGTCATCAGGCATAACTTTGACTTGTATTGAAGAAACTTCAACACAAAGAATTCATAGAGCAAATCAGCTTCATCATTTTTGAATGCGTCACTTGGCATAACAACCTGATCTAACGATCAAAGTTATAGGGTCAAGCCGCACGAGCAATTAGTATCAGTTAGCTTAACACATTACTGCGCTTCCACACCTGACCTATCAACGTCCTGGTCTTGAACGACTCTTTAGGGGGCTCAAGGCCCCGGCAGATCTAATCTTGAAACGAGTTTCCCGCTTAGATGCTTTCAGCGGTTATCTCTTCCACACATAGCTACTCGGCAATGCCACTGGCGTGACAACCGATACACCAGAGGTGTGTCCACTCCGGTCCTCTCGTACTAGGAGCAGGCTTCCTCAAATCTGCAGCGCCCACGGAAGATAGGGACCAAACTGTCTCACGACGTTTTAAACCCAGCTCACGTACCTCTTTAAATGGCGAACAGCCATACCCTTGGGACCGGCTACAGCCCCAGGATGAGATGAGCCGACATCGAGGTGCCAAACACCGCCGTCGATA
>CAILYC010000022.1 GCA_903838355.1 uncultured Burkholderiales bacterium
AGAACTCATATAATTCTTGAAAAAAGGTTCGCAGTATTTAGCGATTAAATAAGAAACGAGAAGGATGAAAAAAATACCTGGAAATGGAGTCAAAAAATCAGGTATAAATAAGAAAAAATTGTGCGTTTTTACGGTCAAAGCAACTAGAGAATTTTCGTGTATCAAGTAAAGTGGATAGCTGATAAAACCCAAAAAGGTGAGGTATTGATTGCCAACTAGATGAGCTACTTTTATGTTGAACAAAGTCAACAGAAAAAATAGATATACGATTGCAGAAATTAAATAATCATCGTATTCAGTGAAGATAATTAATGCGGTTGGAATCATCAAAATAAAACTTAATACGATGAATTTTTGACTAGCCTCATTTAATGCACGATACAAACAGGCTCCAACACAAAAAGAGCCGAAATATTGCAAAGAAAGAAAATCGTAAATGAAAAAATTAATGAATGGAGGAAAAGACAAAAATAAAAGTTGTTGCAGGATCTTGCAAGTAAAAGCAATCAAGAAAATAGCGATCAAATTCAATAAGGCTGATTTCTTATTGATGAAATATAAAATACCGAACAAAATATAGAATTTAACCTCGACATATAAAGACCAAAATGATCCTTCAATTGGATCTAATTTAAAAAAATACTGTAATTTATTTATGATGTTAGGATCAATAAATAGTAGTCCAGGAAAAATATCAATGAAATTTATTTGACCAAATGGTCTTTCTTTAAGATAAAAGGATGTCGCATAAATGAAAAGTGTAGCAATTAGCATGGCTGGAAATAATCGCAACCACCTTCGAAATAAAAATTCACTTAAAGTTAGTGTTTTTTCCAGCGTCATATAAATAACAAAACCAGAAATCAGAAAAAATAATTCAACGCCAAAACTTCCGTACTTAAATAATGGAAAATCCGAAAAGGTCGCCCAGGGTATGACTTGTCCCCAATGTGCAAAGGTATGAAAAACAAGTACAAAAAAAATAGCTATTCCCCTTAAGCCATCTAAAGAGCTAATTCGCTGTGTATTATTGAAAATAATGCCTTGCATGCTGAATAAATGAAAACAAAAGACCTTGTGACTTAATTAAGAACTGACAATAAAATCTAAAAAATAAAAAATAAGATTTTCAGGAAAATTAAAAAGATTATGACTGAATAACCATGAAATTCCCAGATGAAATGATTAAAAAGTGGACCCTGAGAGGTTGAATTTATAGAGTATCATTTTGAATTCACAAATTAAGGGAGACAGATAAAATGATTTCAAACAAACCAATTATCGACTTTTAATACAATTGAATCATTGTTTTTTTAGGATATGCAACTTGGATATTGACCCTTGAAGTCTAATTTATTAGTTTTAGATTCGGATAAGTTTATAACAAATGCCACAGATCTTAAAACTGATTTGGCGAGAGCAAGTATTTATGAGTCTATTTTAAAATCATTTAAAGATATTTATAGAGGTGATCAATCAGATTTAATATTAATTACTAAGTCACAAGATGAAATAAAAATATTACAAGTTGATACAACCGGTCATTATTATTCATCCGGCTTTTATGATTTAAAAAGGTTAACTCAAACTTATCAAACCGTGGTGTTTTTTAATGTGTTCGAACATCGGAACACGATTGAATGCTTTAATGTGCTGAGAAATTTGATAGGGTCGACCCATCATCTATTTGTATTTAATCAAAAGCCAGAGAGCACAAATAGGTCGATAAGTTCAAATTTGTATTCAAGTAAAAACCTGAAGCTAATGCTCCAATTGTTTGGCTACAACTTACTTGGGGTATCTGAGCCCAATCCATCAGAAATATACGAATCAATATCAAGTGACTCATTAAATAATAAAAACAATGGGCGAGAATCTCAAGAATTGAACAAACTCTACCTTGAGTGGTCACATTATCATCATGAACCTCACACTGTGACCATGAATTCATTGAATCCGATACTAACGGATAAGCATCTAGAAACATATGAGTGTATTGTTGCAGAAAGAGGCACCCACCCAAAAAACACCATCTACGCGGGTTACATTAACAAAAAAACAGCAGTCGAGTACGACGTTTTGTTCAGACATTGTTTCGGACATGAACCGACTCCAGGCCTGTGGAATTTTAAATTCAATAAAAAGTCAGGTTATTCACTTGGGTTATTTGAACAAACAGATGACGGCCAGCCTCCAAAATTAATCGCTCACTATGGCGGAGTAAAACGGAAAATACACTACTTTGGAGAACCAAAACTTGCTTTACAAATTGGGGATGTAATGGTAGATGCAATGGGCATCAAATCTTTGTCTCGAAAAGGCCCCTTCTTTAACCTTGTCAGCATTTTTTTAGAACAGCATATAGGCTATGGACGTGAAGCATTGCTTGGATTTGGCTTTCCGAATCAAAAGCATATGAAAATTGCAACACTTTTAGGCTTGTACAGTGAAGTCGAATCTATGAATGAGATTTCGTGGATGGCTCAAAAATTAAGGATTCCTTTCTGGTACGAATTAATCCAACTCGATGAATATAATCATTCAAAATACACCATTTTTCTTGAAATACTTTGGAAGAAAATGAGTTTAGATTTGAAATATTCAATTTTGGGCGTAAGAGATGCATCATATATTGAACATCGTTATTTCAATAGACCGGGCAAAAATTATCAACTATATCTGATAAAAAACCGATTTATTGGCCTGCCCAAAGGCTTATTAATTTTCAATCACGATATCAATCGATTCGAATTGATTGATATTATTGCACCAATTAAGAACATACCTTTATTAGTTAATTTGGCAAGAGATATTGCGACCAAACATGTCAGCAAGAAACTATTATTGAGAATCACGAGTAATTTTGTAAAAATATTCCGAACTGATGATTCAACAATCAATTCTTTGGATATCAGTATTCCTGCGAATATACACACACAAGGGCCTTCAGCAGAGTTATTAACTAAGCAATGGTGGCTAATGTCTGGTGATATGGATTATGTTTAATGGATAATCTGCATTTACTCACAGTCACACGTGAAATGTCTGACGATAAAATTTATGGCTTGGGAAAGAGCATTACCCCTATTCACAATCAGTTAATTACCTTGGGTTGGCGCGTCACTTACTTTAGCCAAGCCGATTTAAACGAGTCTCAATTTAATAAAAAAAGTAAATATATCAAATTGGCTCAATATTTTTTAATGGCCAAGAGATTTAAGCATGAATCATTTATATATGCTCTTGTAGAGCGTATGTACATGGGCTATTTGGCCTCACACCTACAATTGAAAACCAAATGTACACATGTGCATTTCCACGATCCTTGGATTGCTTTGGGTTATTTGCTCCATCAATACATAGGAATAGAAAGACTCTTCGTAAGAATTGCAATTAGACCAACTGCGTATCACTCAGTTTTAAATCCAAATATTTTTTTAACTCAGCATGGATTTGGTGCTTATTGTGAGGCCGTAAAAATGGACGGCGTTAAAATTGGCTCAAAATCATTGCGATTCATGAAGACGATCGAGAAGTGGGTGTGTTCAAAAATGATTCGCGTGATAGCGCCCACTCAACTCTGTTTAAACCAATTGGCAATTGATTTAGGTATATTACCGCAATCAATTCAACAGAATCAAACCAAAACAATTCAAGCCAAATCTTATGAATCAACTAGACTGCCAAACAATTGGATTAAAGTTCCGCATGTTAAACATGATTTTAATAAAGTGGACTACCATAGAGCTCGACAAGAATTAAAATTACCTATAGACGCTAAAATTATTTTGACTGTTGGCCGCCTTGCTCCTCTAAAACAATTTGATGTTGTGATAAAGGTTTTTGCCAATCTGAGCAAACAATCAGACAGTTTACATTTAATTATTTTGGGTGGTGGAGATCGCTCATTCTTGATATCCTTGGCTGAAAGTCTAGGTGTCCTTCATAAAATCACATTTGCCGCATCGAATCAAGTTGACTCTTATTACAGTGCCGCCGATATATACATTAGTGCCTCTTTAACAGAGTCTTTTGGATTGGCTAACTTGGAGGCATTAACAAGTGGCCTTCCATGCATATGCACACGCGTTGGAGGTGTACCTGAGGTTGTTGAGGATGCAGCTCTTTTAGTTGAACCCAATCAATCTTCAATTACTAGTGGTCTACAACTTCTTTTAAACGATCCAAATCAAAAAGAACTGCTTCTCAAGGCATCTGAAAGACTTATTTCAACTTGGCCACACCTAGAAGAAATTACACAAACATATGTTCAAATTTATCAATCAAATTCTAAATCAACGTAAATTGAAATTCATTGAATTTTCAACCAATCTCAATGCAATGCAACCGGAGGCATCACTACCTCTTAAATTAGACATCGAAAACGCAAGAGAAGTTATAGTATTTGCGCCTCACCCTGATGACGAGTGTATTGGTTGTGGCGGTATCTTAGCTTTACTAGCCCAGCAATCGGCAGTAGACATTAAAGTAGTTCTAATCACCAACGGAGATGGAGGAGCTAATAGTCCAGAACCTGATATGGGTCCGCGTCGTGAAAACGAAATGAGAAAAGCGTTATCTATTCTTGGCATTCAAAATTTGGAATGTTTACATTATCCTGATGGACGCTTCGAATTAAACGACGAATTTATCAGCAGAATCGATTCAATACTCACTAGCTTTAATCCGAAATGGGTTTTATTGCCCAGTCCTATTGATTACCACAAAGATCATTTGTTAGCTTCAAACGCAATTAGCAGTCAATGTTTACATCATCAAAATATTGAAAAGCTTATTTTTTATGAAACCTGGTGTCCTGTTCCGGCAACTCATACACTTGATATTACTGATGTGATGAATGTTAAAGTTAAAGCATTGCAGCAGCATGAAAGTGCGATGAAATACGGAGACTATGTTCGGTGTATTACTGCTTTGAACACATACCGCGGGTTATACCTAGGATTTGATCGCTATGCTGAAGCTTTTCTAGTACACCAGCTAAAAGATTCTCAACGGGGTGAATTCCCACTGACTAAAATTATTGAATTAGGAATTTATTTAAAAAAGTTATTGTCTTGATCTTAGTTTTATTTATTTCATATTTTTTAATTCAACTAATAATTCCCTTACATTTTGTTAATCTTTAAATTTTTAAATTCATAATTAACTTTTTTTAATAAGTATTTTGCCAAAGTACCCATTTCATAAATAATCTATATACCTTTTGAACTTTATATTTATTGATTTAAATAATTTTTTAATTTAATGCCATTCGTAATATCATCTTCAAAATGCAAAAAGAGAACATACAACTTACATCCATTAGAGGAGTTTTAGCACTGTGGGTAGTTGGGCACCACTGGTTTTACTCAATTGAAAACCCAATTTTGAATCATTTTTTTGGTTATGCTTATTTTTCTGTTGATATATTTTTTATTCTTAGTGGCTTTATCCTTTCTAAGATTTATGAAAAAATTAGCTTTATAAATATTCTTTCTTTTTATTTGAAACGTTTTTTACGAATTTTCCCATTACATTTATTCTCTCTAATCCTTCTTACCGCTATTGTTGTCTCCCCATCTTTCCAATTTGAATTTAACTTTGATTATCTTTCCTCTATATTTTTATTGCAGGCATTTCACGACCTTAATGCCATTAATAATCCACCGTCATGGTCGATTTCTATAGAATTAATTTGCTATTTTTTATTTCCATTTATATTAATCTCAACGAATAAACCATCAGGTAAGCTATTAATTATTCAAATATCCGTTGTAGTACTCGCCTCGTTTTTTACCCAGCAATACTTCAGAGGCGAAACAACTGGACTGGGGGCAGCGTTTAGAGGAATAAGTGGATTTTTACTTGGAGTTTTCGTATCGAAATTGAGCAATCGATTAACTCTAAACAATTATTGGTCTAATTTAATTCAGTTTTTATCCATTTTGCTTATGTTATTGTGCATTATTTCTTCTGGAAACCTAGGCGGATTTTACAAAGCAAAAAATGTTATTGCTGCTGAAATCGCAGTTTCTGAGAACGAAAAGATTATTCTTGAGAAGCTAAATAACAAAGCACCGCTTATCGAAATTGCGATATTGATGGACAAGAACGATATTTCTGTATCAAGGTTATCGGCTATAACTGGTATAAATAAAACGCTGATTCAAAAAAATTACAACAGTTTAAATCCCGATGGAAAGTACTATTCTATCTTTAACCTATTTTCAAATGATTTTTTTCAATACTTTTTGCCTTGTAATTTTATTCCATTCATCTCTGCTATTTTCATCCTCACACTGTATTGCAATAAGGGCATTATTACTTACCTTTTAAAGTCATCTATCTTGCATTTCTTTGGGAAAATATCGTTCTCAATTTATTTACTTCATTATCTTATTTTGGTTTTATTTGTAAAATTAGAATTCTTTAATGACTCCGGAATCCAAGATTTGAATTTAACTTTTATCTATATAACCATCATCATGCTGATTGTGTTGTTAATTTCATCCTACATCACATATAAATTCATTGAACAACCGTTCAGAAAAATATTGAAATAGATTTATTTTCTTGTGTTCTTTATGGTTTCTCTTTTTATCTATATTCATTTTTTTTGATTTTATCGTTCACTTTACACTTGCGGATTTTTATTTTTCCAGATATTCTCTCTAACTCTACAAGTTAATTATTCAATTAAGTGAATTTTAATAATCACCCTAACTTACCTGACGCGTGATATAGATAAATATTCAAGATAGTCCTTAATGATTGTGATTAATTTTAAATCATTACAATATTCGGCTATGAATAAATCCCAATCTTTAATTGATGTATTCGTAGGGTTTTTCTGCAACAGCTCGGTCTTAATAAACGGGAATCCTAACGACACAAGATTTCGCCATTCTTGGTGTGTAGGATTGAAGTTCACGTGATTGAATCCTCTTTTATGTTGTTTTAAGTCATTTGCTTTAAAAATAACGTCATGTTTTACTTTGCCGTTTAATCCAAATACTTTTGCTAAATTTAATTCATAGGCGTGAATTACATCTGTCTTTCTTTGAAATGATAAAACTTGACTCCAAAATGCCCTGACAACGGGGTTGATTAATGCCTTTTGTTTGAGTACAAAAAAGTAACTTTGAACATGATATAAAAGTTGATGTGAATCTGTTAATGCTATGAAATCAGCGGAGTTATTTTCTATTTTCTTCAAGAGTTGATCGAATGTTGAAAACGGACCCAATATACTGTCGTTTGTAAAAATTATTTTCTTAGCTTGAAATAATTCAGGCATGGCTGTCAATGCGCTCGCCCAAAGAGGAAAATCAAAGCCCGAATTTTTTCTTACCAAAATAGAACAGGCCGAATCTAAACGCTCATCATATTTAAATTCAAGATTATCATTATCGACATGAATACATAGCACTACATGAATTGATTTTTTGACCAATTGCTCAAGATAGTAAATTGTGGGTTCGTTGATCAATCCGTTCGGCGCAAAGGTAACAAGCAAAGCAAAATCTTGATCTAAAGTTGGCGTATTTAAATTTTTATATATTTCAAAAGGGATTAGTTTGTGATTTGGGGCTTTCTTATAGATACTTGTGATATGTAAGACGAGTGCCCCCATTTTCCAGGGCAATGAGCTACTAATTCTGATCAACCATGACAGCCCATGCATGTCCACATAAAATCTCAATTTTTTGGATATAAAAGAGGGTGTGAATTTAAAAGCTAGCCTTTTAAATAAACCAATCAATCTTTTTAGAAGATAGACACTATCTCTAAACGGTGCTGTTAATCTCCAGCTACGACTTCTTAAAATATCTGCGTAATCTTTTTGAAGCATCGAATTATCATGACGTAGTTGCTTCATTTCATTGAGTGCCTCTTTAAGGTTCAAATTGTTTACATATAATTTTGCCTCAGTTAAAGCATTTAACCTTTTCAAACGGTCCGCATGATTTACATGAGCTGAATCAATTTCATTTTTTAATTGAGTAAGCGTTTCTTTCTGTTCGTCGAGTTGAACAAAAGAATTCCATGCGAACTCTATTAATTTCGTTCTATTTGTATTTTTTTCACCATCCATCCATTTTGTATAAACTCGTTGGTGCTCAATGCTATAAAAAGGCTTGATATTGTGTACGCCAGAGCTCTCATGGATTCGATAGTATGCAGAAACACCCTCAACCTTTTTAAACTCGCCACATTGACTCAGTTGTATCCAAAAATCCCAATCTTCATAAACAGCCAGCGATCGATCAAAGGAACATCCTTGATCAAGGACTTGTCGCTTGAATAAAACACTGAATGTGGTCATAAAGTTTCCACACAAAAGCTTGAGCGGATTGTAATGAGGGGAACCACTCGCACGAGGACTTTTTAGGTCACTGTCTACCACTTCATAATCCGTGAAAACTGCAACTAATTTTTCACAAGTTAAGTCAAACTCCTTCATTGCCTCGACTAACTTTTGAATATGCTCAGGAAATATAATGTCATCATCATCCAAAATCAATAAATAATCGCCACTGCTGTTTTGAAGACCTCGATTCGCTGCATCTGATCTTGTTAAATAAACATCAGAATCAATAAATCTAATAGGGAAAATTCCCGCTTGAGTCGGTGGTTGGCTATGGCTAGGAATAGCAGAGATCAATACAACTTCAATTGAGTTGTAGGTTTGATTAGCAACACTCGTTAACGCCTGCTCAAGGAAGGACTTCCTATCTGTACTTCTGATCAAAACTGATACGAGTAGTGGTTTAGACATTGAAAACAGAAGTAATTAAGGCCTGCAACAATAAGTCGCGCTCATTTTAAAATATTTTTTAATACTTTATAAGTATATCACTTAACTGCAATTGATTTTTCACCTTTGAAAATGGTTGTTTTCGAAAAGTATTAACCACGCAGCAAGATTGATGAATGATCAGCTATGAGCATCTGATGTCCATTTTTTTACGCCTGTGATGAGAACATTTGCATATGCAAGCGCTCTAGTTTTAAATTATTTCTTATTTTAAAACGCATACATTTAATTTCATTTCTACAAATATTTTTAGTTATTTGATGTCGATCGACTCAAACGGCTAGCCATCCAAAAAGAACAGGTAAAAAGTATAGCAACTAGACAAACCCCAAAAAGAACCGGCTGATATGAACCGTTGATCATCCAGATAGATGCAGCGACTGCGGGTCCTATCGCTCTAGCTAGCATGGTCGGAATTGTAAGTAATCCATTGATTGAACCATATGCATGTGGACTTAACATTTCAGGCACAACCAAACCACGCACAATCGTAAAGATACCATTACACAGTCCATAGCAAGCAATTAATGCAGTAAACCACCATATATTTTTTGTAATCACAAAAGCTAAGCAACCAAAGACAAATGGAAAGGCACACGCCACAACCGAACCAACAACTCTCATCGGTACATTATTTGCCATATAAGCAATGAGGACTCGACCAAAGAACTGCATTGGTCCCAATACCATTAAGACCCTGACCACATCGTTTGTGCTCAGTCCCTTTTCTTGCAAAATTGGGTAGGCATGAAAAATAAAAACCGTAAACATAATCGAGTACAGCGTTAGAGCTAATAAGAGCAACCAAAAAACTGAATTTTTCAATGTTTCGTTCACTACAGCACGATCTCTCACTTTATTATTTTCAACTTCGTCTGTTTTCTCTTGATGTTCAGCATCAAATTGTGGCTGTATACAAAAACAATATATCACCCCCCAAATTAGATTTATTACAGCTAAGATCAAAAGCGAAACGCGCCATGAATAGTTCTCAATTAATAACTGTTCAAGCGGAATGAAGACTGTGCTGGCAAAACCACCCCAAAGCGTTACGATCGTAATACTCGATCTAGCATGCAAAGCTCCAACTTTCCTCGCTATGACAGCGAACGCAGCTTCATAAAGCAGACAAGCTTGAAGCCCGCCAATAAAGATGGAAAGAATGTAAAAAATATACTTGCCTGTAACAAGTGACCACCCCAATAACATGATTGCAGTGAGAAAAGATGCTATTGTCATGATCCAACGGCCGAAGCCACGATCCATAGCAATGCCCACTGGATAAGTGAATAGTGCTGTGGACAACATACTGAGCGTTGCTCCTAAAAAGACATCTGACTTCGTCCAGCCCAAATCTGGTCCCATTACTGAAGCGATAAGGGGAAAGCTATAGTAAAGTGACCCCCAAGAACATACTTGGCCTGCTCCCAATATATGGGCCAACCAGCTACTTGATATATTGCCTTTTATAATATTATTGATAAATTACATCCATCATAATAATTGGAGATGATGTCTAGACGAGCGTATGGGTTTAGAAATTTCGAGAATTACAGACTGCGCGTCTTGGCACACTGTGGTTGGAATGGAGTATTCAACCGTGTTTGATAAATGCTCATCCCCCGTTAATTGGGAAGAGCCCCCTAATTGGCAAGGGCCAGAAGAGCCCCCTTTAGCATGGGGAAATCTGTGGGGAAAATCAATAATATCAAAATAAGTTGTTGAACTTATTGACATATTGGCGGAAACGGAGGGATTCGAACCCTCGATGCAGCTCATCACCGCATACTCCCTTAGCAGGGGAGCACCTTCGGCCTCTCGGTCACGTTTCCTTATTACCTTATTATGCCTGAACTTGGTCTAAATCAAAAGTTTTGTGCAGTGCACGCACGGCCAATTCCATGTATTTTTCATCGATCACAACCGAGGTTTTGATCTCACTGGTCGAAATCATCTGAATATTGATGCCCTCTTGGCTCAAAGTTTGGAACATTTTACTGGCGATGCCCACATGGCTTCTCATGCCAATTCCCACGATGGAGACCTTGCAAGTCTGGGTGTCCCCCACGACTTCAGAAGCCCCCAAGTCAGGAATCACTTTGGTTTTAAGTATCTCAAGGGTTTTGGCGTAATCGTTGCGGTGGACGGTAAAGCTGAAATCAGTTTTACCGTCCTTGCTGATGTTTTGAATGATCATGTCCACTTCGATGTTGGCCTGCGCAACAGCACCCAAAATTTGGTATGCAATCCCCGGCTTGTCGGGGACGCCAAGAACAGAAATTTTCGCTTCATCGCGATTAAAGGCAATGCCTGAGACGACGGCTTGTTCCATTTTTTCATCCTCCTCAAAACTGATCAATGTGCCCGAGCGGGCCTCTTCTTCCAAATCGATATCCCAAGGCGTGAAGCTCGATAAAACCCTGAGCGGTACCTGGTACTTGCCGGCAAATTCGACCGAGCGAATTTGCAACACTTTGCTGCCCATGGACGCCATCTCCAGCATCTCTTCAAAGCTCACCGTGGCGAGCCGCTTGGCTTGGGGCACGACTCTGGGGTCGGTGGTGTAGACGCCGTCCACATCGGTGTAGATCAAACACTCTTTGGCCTTCAAGGCGGCAGCCACGGCAACGGCTGAGGTGTCCGAGCCGCCACGGCCCAAGGTCGTGATGTTGCCGTGCTCGTCCACGCCTTGAAAGCCCGTGATGATCACCACACGGCCTTGGTTCAAATCGGACAATACTTTTTGGTCTTCGATCGATTCAATCCGAGCCTTGGTGAAGGCGCTGTTGGTTTTGATGGCCACTTGCCAGCCCGCGTAACTGATCGACTCAATACCGATGGCCTGCAGGGCAATGGCCAAGAGCGCCGAGGAGGCTTGCTCGCCGGTGGAGGCCAGCATGTCGAGCTCACGGTGATAAGCCTCGCTCATGAGACTGGGGGCCAACTCTTTGGCCAGACCCAGGAGACGGTTGGTCTCACCACTCATCGCCGAGGGCACCACCACCATTTGGTGACCCGCACGGTGCCACTTGGCCACGCGTTTGGCCACATTGCTGATTCTTTCGGTACTTCCCATGGAAGTACCACCATATTTATGTACGATCAATGCCATCTCGCCTCTCACTGGGTCTAAAGCAAACCGTCTATTGTAACAAGGGTGAGGGTTTCGCCTTTTCTCACCACCCGGCCATTCCCAACTTTGAGCTCAATGCGGTGCCCACGCGTTTGGCAAGCCTGGACTTGGCGGATCAACTCTTGCATCTGTGCGTCACTGGCTTGCCACACCTCATGGGCCAGCCAGTGCCTCAGCACATTGCCCATGCGGTCCACGCCCAAGACCTGCAAAGCCTTGATTCGTGGTGGATTCCCAACACCCAAGAGATCCCTCTGGGCCACCTCGTCAAGCAGCCTTTGGGCTTGGGCGATGTGCTTGGCGCTGCGCGCGAGCATTGGGGCGAATTCAGGAAAAGCCGCTTGCAAAGGCGCCAAGATGTGATGTCGGATGCGGTTGCGCGTAAAGCGTGTGTCTGAATTGCTCGGGTCCTCGACCCAGGCGAGACCTGCCGCACGGTTGTACTCGCGAAGGTCGTTAACAGAGACGGTCAAAATGGGTCGGTGAAAACTCACCCCGTTGCGGCTCCATTGCGAGCGCATGCCACTCAGGCCCGGCAGGCCCGCCCCACGGCTGAGTGCCAACACCACGGTCTCAATTTGGTCTTGCGCGTGCTGGGCCAATGCGAGGTCAAGCACCTGCCCTCCCCAATTTTGTTTCAAAGCCAACTCCAAAGCCTGGTATCTTGCGCGCCTGGCCGCATCCTCGGGGCTTTGTCCAATGGCATGGCTCGCGTTGACCCTCAGCACCGCCAAAGGAATGGTGCGGGCCGCGCAAAACGCCCTGGCATGCACTTCAAAATTTTCGGCCGCCGCTTGAAGCCCATGGTTGATGTGAACCGCATGCACCTGACCGGGCCACTTCAAGTGGCAGGCCCAGAGCAAGGCCGTGGAGTCGGCCCCACCACTGTAAGCCACCGCCAGGGGCAGCTGGGGATTGAATGTTTCTAAAGCCTTGGGCAGCGCCTCAGAGGACAGGGCGGCATGGGGCAACTCCAAAGCGTTCAACCTTCGCCTTTAGCGGGTGTCCACTTTGGTATCGGTGTAACGACCATAGCTTTGCAGCCGGTCGTAGCGACGATCCAAAAGCTCTTTCGTCTTCAAGTCCGCGACTTGCCGCCAAGCATCGTTCAAGCCGCGCTTCAATTGGGACGCCATGAGCTTGCTGTCTCGGTGAGCGCCACCAACGGGCTCGTTGACGATTTTGTCAATGAGTCCCAAAGCTTTGAGCCGATGCGCGGTGAGCCCCAAGGCTTCGGCGGCGTCTTCTATGCGCTCGGCGGTTTTCCATAGAATCGAGGCACAGCCCTCCGGACTGATCACCGAGTAGACCGAGTACTGCAGCATCAAGACTTGGTCGGCAACACTGATGGCCAAAGCCCCGCCTGAGCCCCCTTCACCAATGATGGTCGTGATGATGGGCACCTCGAGCTGCGACATCTCAAAGATGTTGCGTCCAATCGCCTCACTTTGTCCTCGCTCTTCCGCATCAATCCCCGGATAAGCACCGGGGGTGTCGACAAAAGTGAAGACAGGGATTTTGAATTTCTCAGCCGTCTTCATCAATCGCAAGGCTTTGCGATAGCCCTCTGGGCGAGACATACCAAAATTTCTGGCCGCACGCTCTTTGGTGTCACGCCCCTTTTGGTGACCGAGCACCATGCAAGAGTGGCCATTAAAGCGCGCCAAGCCGCCCACAATGCTCAAGTCATCGGCAAAATGGCGGTCTCCGTGCATTTCCACAAAATCGGTGAAGAGCTCGCCAACATAATCCAAAGTATAGGGACGCTCGGGGTGGCGGGCGATTTTGGTGATTTGCCAGGCGGATAGACTGCTGTAAATGTCCTTGGTCAGTAACTGACTTTTCTTGGACAACTGTTCAATCTCTTGCGAGATGTCCACCGCAGACTCGCTTTGCACATAGCGCAGCTCGTCAATCTTGGACTCGAGTTCCGCAATGGGTTGCTCAAAGTCGAGAAACATTTTTTTGGCCATTCAGCTCATCCTCATGTGGTTCAATACTCAACGGGCAATGGGTCCAAAGAGCGCCACAAATACCATGTGGCCACACTTCGGAACGGAACCCAGGCTTGCGACACCTCGCGCGCGTCACTGCGAGAGACCAACTCCCCCGAAAAATAATTGCGACTGATGCCATTGATCAAGCCCACATCATCCAAGGGAAGCACATCGGGTCGCATCAGGTGAAAAATCAAAAACATCTCGGCCGTCCAACGCCCAATGCCGCGGATGGCCACCAACTCGTCAATGATGGCCTCGTCGTCCATGGTGGCCCATTTGCTCGGGTGCACGTCGCCAGAGACAAAGTGCAGTGACAAATCCACCAAGTACTCCACTTTGCGCGCGGACAAACCCGCTCCTCGCATGTCGTCGACGTTGAGCTTCAAGACCTTTTGTGCCGTCATGCTTTTGCTCAAGAGTGAAAACCGCTCCCACACCGTTTGCGCCGCTTTCACCGAGATTTGTTGACCCACGATGCTTCGCGCCAAGGTGACAAAGGCGTCGCCGCGTGAGCCCAAGCGCGCTTGCCCAAACTGCGGAATCAAGCGCTTCATCACCCGGTCTTTTTTACACAAATGCCGGCACGCTTCGTCCCAATAGTCAGGGGATTCCAATGACGGGACCTTGATCGCACTCAAGACTGCTGCTCCCAAGTCGTGCCACTGGCCGAGTCTTTGAGCACAATGCCCTGGGCCAATAAGGACTGGCGTATTTCATCGGCCAAGGCGAAATTCTTCGCCGCTTTGGCGCTCGCGCGCTCAAAAATCTGGGCCTCGATGTCACTGGACTGCAACTTGGCGCCCGACTGCAAAAACGCCGTTGGGTTCAATTGCAAGATGCCTAGGACTGCACCCAAAACCTTCAAGAGTCCCGCGCGAGCGCTTGAGCCGGTGCGGTTGACCTCACCGGCCAAATCAAACAGCACCGCCACGGCTTCAGGGGTTGCAAAATCCTCGTCCATGGCCGCTTTAAAACGGGCCGCATAGGCATCAGTCCAATCCACATCGGAGAGTTGAAGCTCCTCAGGGCTGGCCAAAGCCAATGCGGTATAAAGCCGCTTTAAGGCCCCATGGGCATCGTCGAGATGCACATCGGAGTAATTGAGGGCACTCCTATAGTGAGACCTTGCGATAAAAAAGCGCAAGGTCTCGGGGTGGCAGTGCTCGAGGACTTCTCGGATCGTGAAAAAATTACCCAAACTTTTGGACATCTTTTCATTGTCGATATTGACAAAGCCGTTGTGCATCCAATATTGGGCCAGCGGCACGCCGTGGGCACCAACGCTTTGCGCGATCTCGTTTTCATGGTGAGGAAACTGCAAGTCGGCCCCACCGCCATGAATGTCAAAGGTTTGCCCCAGCAATTCACACGCCATGGCCGAGCACTCGATGTGCCAACCAGGTCGCCCCAGGCCAAACGGGGCTTGCCACTTGGCCTCCTCGGGCTCATCGACTTTGCCGCCTTTCCAAAGCACAAAATCCAGCGGGTCTTCCTTGCCAGCCAAGACCGCCACACGTTCACCCGCGTGCAGCTCGTCCAAGGACTTGCCCGACAGCTGCCCGTAGGGCAAGAAGCGGCGAACCGCAAAATTCACATCGTCACCCGCTTTGTAGGCCAATCCCTTGTCCATCAAGACACGGATGAAGTCCATCATCTGCGGCACATAGTCCGTCGCACGCGGCTGGGCGTTGGGCGCTTGAATGTTGAGCCGACTGCAATCTTCTTGCAGCGCCAAGATCATGCGATCGGTCAAGGCCCGGATGGACTCACCGTTTTCAAAAGCGCGGCGGATGATCTTGTCGTCGATGTCGGTGATGTTGCGCACATAGTTCACGACGTATCCACTGGCGTCTAGCCAGCGCTTGATCACATCGAATGCGACCATGGACCTTGCGTGCCCAATATGGCAATGGTCATACACGGTCATGCCACACACATACATGCCCACCCTGGGGTGGGCCATGGGCTTGAAATCTTCGAGCTGTCGGCTTAAGGTGTTGTAGAGGCGTAATGTCATTGAAAAAAATAATTCGCAAATGCCGGGCTGGGTGTGAGGACCTGCCAAAGAGGTCTTGCACCAGGCCAAAAAGTCTAACAGGCAAAGTGGCAAAGACAGGCCCTTGAGCTTTTGGGGCCTGGGCGCCTGGGCAGGCCCCATGGCCGTGAGTCTATTACAATGCACACAGAGTATAAAGGCAAGGTCAGTCACGCCAGTGTGTCCTTGGGCTGGGGAGCTGAGGGATCGTTGGATCTGAAGGCAATCTGGCCATCAGCAAGAAGACCCAAAGGCACTCGTTGTCCAATGTCGAGTGGGCTCTGTGAGCACCATGTCGAACCGACACAGTGTGCCCTCGCCTTCTATAGCGCCACCCCATTTTAAAGTCAACCTCGAGTCAGCCACGGCCCACAACGACCTTCATGATTGCCGCATTCAAGCCCATTGCACCCATTTTGAAAGACTGGGTTTCACGCCCAATTTCAGGCGGGACATGGGTCTTTTTTTTGGTGCTGGCCATGCTGGCCACGCCTTTTTGCGCCCAAGCAGAGCCTCACGAAACCACCTTGAAGCTCTTAAAACAAGAGAAGTTCACCGATGCACAAGACTTCATTGAAAATTATCTGGCGGATCACCCCAACGATCCACAAATGAAGTTTTGGATGGCCCTCCTATTGAACAAGAAGGGGCAAACCCAAGAGTCACTCAAGGTGTACCGTGAAATCACACAGTTGTACCCCGAACTGCCTGAGCCACACAACAATTTGGGCATCCTTTTGGCCAAGACGGGAGAGCTCGACGAAGCCAAAACAGAGTTTGAGATGGCCCTGCGCGAACAACCTGACTTGGCCAATACCATGGAAAACTTGTCCCACGTCTACCTCTTGTTGACCCAACAAACCCTGCAAAAGGCCTTGACCCTCAACCCCCAGTCGCACTCACTGGCCGCACAACTCCAAGCCGTGGACACCTTCATCAAGGGGCTTGACGCCTTTGGCTCTCAAACCCAGTTCAATGCCCACCAACGCTAAAGACCCACCGGCTCAAGTCCTCAAGTCCTCAAGTCCTCAAGTCCTCAAGTCCTTTAGTCCTTTAGTCCTCAAACCCTATGACCTCTCCCTCCCTTCAATCCCTCATGTCCTACGCCACCCCCACGATTTGCCCATCCTCCCCCCGCCACACCCCTGAGTGCGTGCTTGATGGCGAAAAAAATTCAGCCTTTCAATGGGCTTGTATTGCGCTTTTCATGCTGGTCACGTTCTTTGTGAGCGACTCACGCGCTCAAACCCCCACGGCCCACGCCGCGGTCGCGAGCAACAACGCCTCCGCCAATGCCAGCGGCGAGCCCGCCGCTTCAAGCGCCTACCCCGAAGTCAAATTCATCACCTCCATGGGCGACATCGTGATGGAGTTATACCCCGACAAAGCGCCCAAAACCGTGGCCAATTTCTTGCAATACGTCAAAGACCACCATTACGACGGCACCGTGTTTCACCGCGTGATCAACAACTTCATGGTCCAAGGCGGAGGCTATGGCGCCAACCTCAAGGAAAAAAAAACCCGCCCACCCGTGGTCCACGAAGGTCAATCGGCTTTGGCCAAAGGCGGGAGCAAGAACGTCGTGGGGACCGTGGCCATGGCCAGAACCTCTGAGCCCAACTCGGCCACCGCCCAGTTTTTCATCAATGTGGCCGACAACGCGTTCCTGGACCCCACCCCCATTCCCCCAGGCGACCCGGTGCCAAGCTTTACCTACCAAGGAAAAACTTACAATAACATCCCACGGGCGAATTTGGAGGGCAACCCCCAACTCGTTGGATACACCGTGTTTGGGAAAGTCATTCAAGGCATGGACGTGGTCAACCGCATCAAAGCCTTGCCCACGGGGCCCATGGGGCCCCTCCCAAGCGATGTCCCCAAACCCCTGGTCACCATTCAATCGGCCACCATCATAAAGTCAACACCATGAGCGAACATCTCGTCGAATTGCACATCGCCAACCACGGCATCATCACGCTCGAGCTTGATGCGCAAAAAGCCCCCAAGACGGTGGCCAACTTCTTGGCGTATGTCGAGCAAGGGCATTACGAAGGCACCATTTTTCACCGGGTCATTGATGGCTTCATGATCCAAGGCGGTGGCTTTGACGCCAAAATGAAAGAGAAAAAAGCCTCGGCCCAAGTCGACAATGAAGCCAACAATGGCCTTAAAAACAACCACTACACCGTGGCCATGGCGCGCACTTCAGACCCCCACTCAGCGGGAGCGCAATTTTTCATTAACGTGAGCGACAACGATTTTCTCAACCACACCTCCCCCACTCCTTCTGGCTGGGGCTATGCGGTGTTTGGCCGCGTGGTCCAAGGACAAGAAATTGTTGACCAGTTGGGCAAAGTCAAGACCACCACCAGTGGGTTTTATGACGATGTGCCCAAAGAGACCGTTCTCATTGAAAAAGCGGTCAAACTCTAACACGCAGCGTCCATGGACCCGGTCTTGTCCATGACCACAGCCAATACAGCGGTGAATACCGGCAGCTCTACCGGGGTCAATGCCGGGGTCAATGCCAGGGTAACACCCGACTTGAGACAGAGCGCTCCCAGCCTTGGGCTGATCGTGGGGCAGGACTGGAGCCGCATCGACTTCATCTCGGACTTGCACTTGCAGCCCCAAGAGCCCGGGTCTTTTGAGGCGTTTGAGTTTTTTTTAAAAAACACTCGGGCCCAGGCCTTGTTCATCTTGGGTGACCTCTTTGAATTGTGGGTGGGTGACGACGTGCTGGATGCCCAGAGCGGGGATTTTGCGCGAGTCTGCGTCAACGCCTTGCAGTCAGCGAGCCAGCGCATGGCGCTTTTTCTCTTGCCCGGCAACCGAGACTTTTTGCTCGGAAACCGTTTTTATGAGTGCGCCCATGTCCAACCCGTCTCGGACCCCAGTGTGCTGCAAACCCAAGACAAGCGTTATTTGCTCTCCCATGGAGATGCCTTGTGCACGGGCGATCTGCCCTACCAAGCGTTTCGACGCACGGTCAGAAGTGCCCCTTGGCAAACCGACTTTTTATCCCAGCCACTGAACACGCGTTTGCGTTTGGCCCAAGAGATGCGGGCACAAAGTATGGCGCAGCAGCGGCTCCAAAGCGAAAACCAAGACGGCAAGACGCCAACATATTTCGATTTGGATAGGGCCAACTGCACCCAGTGGCTTCAAGTTCACCAATGCCAGACTTTGATTCACGGCCACACCCACCGCCCCATGAACCATGACCTCGGGGACGGCTTAGAGCGGGTGGTCTTGTCAGATTGGGATGCCAAGGCCGTGCCACCAAGACTCGAGGTCTTGCGCCTGGAGGGCAACGCCCTCAAGCGCCACGCGATCGCGGACTGCGCCCGCTAAAAACCAGGCACCAGCCCAGCGAGAAGGACCAAGGGGTCCATCGACTGCTCACGGCGCGCGGTACCCTTACTTTTTCAACAGCACTTTGAGCGTGTTTTGCAGCCGCGTGCTTCGGTCCGAATCAAACTCGCTCTTCAAGAGTTTGGACAGGTCTTGCACCCAGGTTTGCTCAGGAGAGGGGTCATTTCTGCGCGTGAGCAACTGCAACTGCAAAGCACGGCGCTCGCTCAGGTGGCTCGCCGGTGTTGCTACGCCCGAGGCCATTTCTAGGCGCAGCAATGACTCGCTGGCCAGGCTCTGCGCTTTGGCGCTGGTGTCCGGCGCTTGCAGGGCTTGGACCATCTCTTGGCGCTGCTGGGCGGTGAGCCTGGGGCTCAAGTCCTTGAGCACGGGAACCTTTTGCCCCTCGCGCGACTCCCAAGCGGCCATCAACTGAGACAAGGCCTCACCATGGGCCATCACCGAGAGTTTTTTCATCGTGTTTTGCGCTGCCTCCAGCGCTTGGCGCTGCGCACGGTAGGCCGCATCCCCTAAGCGTGGACCACGGGGTGCAAATGCGCCGTCTCCAGCACCAAAGCCACGCTCGCCTCGAGGTGCGAACTTTGAGTCTCTTGGGTCGCCTCTTGAATCCGATCTTGCATCGGTGCGCGGGTCTGCCCTGGCATCGCTTCGCGGCGCACCACGGCCCTCGGGCGCACCGGGTTTGCCTTTGGCAAAACCAGGCTTGGCGCCTTTGCCAAATCCCATCTTGGCGTTTTGGGGTTCGGTTTTTTTCTGTCCAGGCCGATCATCGCCTCGCACTGCAATCACGGGCTTGGGCGGGGCCTTGATGACGGGCGGCACGGCGACTTCTGTTGTCGCAGTCACTGCGTCTTCTGTTGTCGCAGGCACTGCGTCTTGGCCAGTCTCGCTTTGGGCCTCATGTTCACTTTTGGGCAGCGACTCAGGTGCAGACCCGTCCGAACTTGGGGCCGGTTCAACAGGGGTGCTGACATCAGTGGGTTCGGTGGCGAGCTCGGCGTGAGTTCCGGTGGCAGCCACTTCGAGGGCGGGTTCGGTTGCAGAGCTTGTCGCGCTTGCAGACGGCGCAGAAGGCGCAGAAGGCGCAGCATTGGAGGCAGACAGCGTGGCGGGGTCGCTCGCGTGCGTATTTGCAAGACCAGCAGGGCTTGCAAAGCCAGCGCTCGCGGCTGGTGTCTCGCTCACCTGACCGTTGAGCACGTTTTGCAAGGTGCTCATGGCTTCACGGATGGCTTGAGCATCCTCGGACTGGCTGGCCGCTTCCAGGGCTTTGGAGGCCTTGATCACCGCCGCGTCAAAGACACTCATGGCCGAATGGGCTTGCTCGCGCTGCTGGGTTTTTTTGGCAAAGGCTTGGTCGATGGGTTGCCTGAATGCGTCCCAGAGTTTTTGCTCTTGTTTGCGATCGAGCACCACGCTTTGTGACTCGACTTGCCAGCGCTGCTGCAAGCCCTTGACGGCGTCGATGCGCAGAAAATCCTCGGCACCCAAGGCCGTGGCTTGGGCAATCAAGGCCTGGCGGCGCTCGACACTCTGAGCTTGCACCGCTTCAAGCGGTGCGTGGGCGGCTTGCATGGCCGCCTTCCATTGGGCTTGCAAGTCAACAAATGCTTTTTCGCTCACGTGACCACAATCTCTCCAACGCTCAGAGAACTGGTGCAAATGGCGGGCAATGTTTTTCCAATCGGGTCCTTGCGCATGCTCGAGCGTCCAGGCTTGCAACTCCAAGATCAGGGCTTTGCGCTGCGCTATGTGCGCTGCACTTTCTTGCCTGACTTTGTCTTGCCAAGCCTCGACCACCTTGAACGCTCGGTTGCAGGCTTGGTCAAATCGCTTCCAAAGCGCATGGTTGGGCAAACCACCTTGGTCGGTGAGCTTCCACTGCTCTCTCAAGTCGCGCAGGGCTTCTTGCATTTTTCTCCCGCCCACCACCGGCACCCAGCTGTACTCTTGTGCTTTGGGGGCAATGATTTCTTGCACGAGACTTGGCGCTGGTGCATCTGGGGGCAAGGTGTTGACGGCCGCAGCCGCAGCCTCAGCCTCAGCCTCAGCCTCAGCCTCAGCAGGAGCAGCCGATGCAGTGGCTTCAACGCTTGCCACCGCTTCGGGTGTATCCAAGACAGGATCAGCAACGGTATCAGTGACTGCATGGGTCACGGCAAGGGTTACGGCAAGGGTTACTGAATCGGTGACTGGATCGGTCATTGTTTTGATGACGGCGTGCTCTGGTAAAGTGAGCGGTTCATGGACTGCCAACTCGTCCCTGGCGTGACTTCCCGCGGCACCAGAAGCGAGCGTCTTTTTGCCTTCCGCACGGGTCACCTTGACCACTTGCTCACGCGAGTCGCCTTTGACGGGCACGCGCTTGAAGAGCGCTTCGGCCTTGGCCAAGAGCTCAGCGCGCAACTGATCGGCCCTCCAACGCTGCCAACCTTCGAGTTCGCTTGCCGCGGCCAAAACCGCTTGCGCTTTGTGATCGAGTTTTTCATCGATCATGCGAGAGCCCTCTTTCAAAGCATTTCTGAGCTCCATGGCCGCCTCTGCACTGGCTTTTCCGTGCCCCTGAGCCAACTCGGTCTCGAGCTCTTTGATGGCCGCTTGGGTGCGCTCAGTATGGTGGGCTTTTTGCTCTGGGTCGACTTTTTGCTTGGGCGCCTGAAGGGCGACAGGGTTCAGCGACGAGCGGTGATTTTTGATCTCTTCGGCCCATGCGGGCACGGCCGGCAAGGCTTCTTGGGGGTCATCAAACGCTTTTTGCGCTTGCAGCAAGGCGGCGCTCAATGCGTCCCAAACCGCTTGGAGTTGTTGGCCGCTGTTGATCAAGGCGCTGGGGTACTTCAAGTCGACACTGCCCCATTGCGAGTCAGCGGTAATTCGCGCTTGCTCGCCCACCCAGGCCGCGACGTCTTGCCCGAGGCTGCCTTTTAGTGACAAACCTTCTTTCCATGACTTGGTGGACAAAATCTCGATGCGCTGCGACATCATGACGGCGGCTTCGCGTTGGACTTGGGCGCGGTGCTCGAGGTCTTCCACGCGCTTAATACTGTCGCTCAACTGCACCTTGAACTCCGACAAGGGCTCGCGGGACAAGGGCGCGCCGGCTTTGGCCGCATCCCGCTGCCAAGCCAAGGCATCTGCCACATGGAACTTGGGGGCGGCGAGCAAGGCCTGCGCTTTGAGCACCCACTCTTGGGCCAAGGATTCCTGCGCTTTGAGGCGCTTGAGCTCATCGAGCTTTTCCCGCAAGGGCTTGGCCGCGCCCTTGTCTTTGGCGCTCATTTCTTTGTAAACCTCAAGAATCACCTCGGGCTGAGGTTGGCTGGCCAACCACTCCCGGAGTTTGGCTGAGCGTTCGCCCGAAGTGGGCGCACTAAAGGCGCCCTGGGTCAATGCGTCCAGCACAGAAACGGTTTTGGAATTTGGGGCTTGATCGGTCACGTGTTAAGAGCTCACTGAAGATAAACAACTGATCCCAACAGGGAACCAGGCAAAGGTCAAACCGTTATTGTCTCCGCATTCGGGACGGATTTCAAATTTCGCGATCCTAAATAGAGGACATTCGTCACCAAAACATGATTCAAAGGTGCCCAGAGCGCTCATGGGCGATCGATTTTGGCACTCGACTCAAGCATCCAAGGCACACATTGCCACAACTTGCCGCACCTACCACCCCAAACCTCCGACCGCGCTTGGCGCCTTCTCATCAGGAGCGCAAATCCACCGGTTTAAAAAAGCGAGCCCATGGAGCACACCCGCGATGAGCCCTTCAATCCCAAAACCATGATCCATCTCATGTACAAAAAACGAATAAATAGAACTATAGGACTCATATTACTACCAAAGTCCTTCGCCACATCCCCAAGACCCTTTAAAATAGAGGCAATGCCCCCAGTTTAAATTGGCCACCAATAGGGCCTCCTCTAATGGGTTTCCTTCATTGGAAAATGCAAAGGCCAGATGAGAATGACGCTTGAGCACTAGTGCTTGAACATGACGGCTCTCAAGGCTTTACCCCACAACCCCTTGCAAACCCTTGCAAACACTAGAGTTGATTTCTTCCTTTCTCCCCTGATGTTTTTCTCGATGAACCCATCCCGATCATTATCTGCCCGCGCCTCAAGAGCACTGGACCAAAGTTGGACCTGTGCCAAGATCTTCGTGCACGACGTGGCGGAGGGACTTTTTTTCATCACCCATAGCAGCTTGGCCTTGGTCGGATTGGTGGTTTTCTTTGCCTCCATGCTCATGACCTTGCGACCCGAGATTCGTGAAAACGCAGAAATCACCCTGATCAGTTGGCTGCAAGAACGCCATGCCGACGAGACCGGCCTCGCCACCGATGTCGACGCGGTTGACCGGGCCACCGCCACTGACCCCTCGGGACTGCCCAAGCAGCAAGCCAATGTGGCCTTTTGGTTGAGCAAAAAATACCATGTCGCCCCCGAGCCCATCAGCGCTTTGGTTGAAGAGGCCTATGATTTGGGGCCCAAAAACGACCTCGAGCCGACTTTGATTTTGGCGGTGATGGCCATCGAATCGGGCTTCAACCCGTTTGCTCAAAGCAATGTGGGCGCCCAAGGCTTGATGCAAGTGATGACGCGAATGCACAGCGAAAAATATGAAGGCTTTGGTGGCAATTTGGCCGCCTTTGACCCGGTCTCCAATTTGCGCGTGGGGGTCAAAATTCTCAAAGACGACATCACCAGAAGTGGCAGCGTTCAAGGCGGCTTGAAACTTTATGTGGGCGACAGCAGCAACAGCGAAGAGGGCTCCTATTCTGCCAAAGTGATGGCCGAACAAGCCCGCCTGAAAGAAGTCGCCAGAGGCATTCGGGTACCGACCACGCCCCTGACTCCCTTGACCACTCTCACCACAGCGTCAAGCGGTTTGGTGGGGAATTTATGGGAAAAAGCCCAGAAACTGACCTCGTTTAATGAGGAAAACCCCGAAACAAAGTAAAATGATTCTTTGTAACAGGTCACTGGCTTAGGCCCCCGAAGTTTTCGATTCCCAGCATTGCAAGCGCTTGAAGTCCCCCCTGGCCCTTGCCTCGGATGGTTCCATGATGGGTCTTTTACGGTGGTGACTTGAGGGGATTGAGCTTTTTGAGACCCGTGAGCAAAGGGGCTTTGTCACAGGACCCTTTGTTGTCGCTTGAGGACAGCGCTGATGCCCCCCATTTGACCATCCCCTTGGGGGTGACAGTTTCTAAGGCCTGGGTTGCGTGGGCCCTTCGTCCATGGACAGATGACCCTTCTCATCTGTCAGCCCTGCCAGACCTGTCAGCCCTGCAAGCCCATTCTTTCTGACCCGTTTTTTTTCATTCAAGCACCACCATGTTTCAAAAAAATCACCTCATCGAACAAACCGACCCAGAGCTTTGGAGTGCCCTCCAAGCCGAGAACCAACGCCAAGAAGACCACATTGAGTTGATTGCAAGCGAAAACTATGCCTCGCCCGCGGTCTTGATGGCCCAAGGCTCACAAATGACCAACAAGTATGCCGAAGGCTATCCGGGCAAGCGCTACTACGGCGGATGTGAATTTGTCGATGTGGCCGAGCAACTCGCCATCGACCGCGCCAAGGAGATCTTTGGCGCTGAAGCGGCCAATGTGCAGCCGCACTGCGGCGCCTCGGCCAACATGGCGGTCTTCATGGCCTTTCTCAAACCCGGCGACACCTTCATGGGGATGAGCTTGGCCGAGGGCGGACACTTGAGCCACGGCATGGCCCTCAACATGAGTGGCAAGTGGTTCAATGCGGTGAGCTACGGCTTGAACGACAAGGAAGAGATCGATTACGCGGCGATGCAGAAAAAAGCACACGAAACCCGTCCCAAGCTGATCATCGCTGGAGCGTCGGCCTACAGCTTGCACATTGATTTCCCCTTCTTTGCCAAAGTGGCCAAGGAAGTGGGGGCGGTGCTCATGGTCGACATGGCCCACTATGCCGGTCTCATTGCCGCGGGTGTCTACCCCAACCCCGTGCCCCATGCCGATGTCGTCACCTCCACCACCCACAAAAGTTTGCGCGGCCCGCGCGGGGGCATCATCTTGATGAAATCCGAATTTGAAAAGGTCATCAACAGCGCCATCTTTCCCGGACTTCAAGGCGGCCCCCTGATGCACGTGATTGCCGCAAAGGCCGTGGCCTTCAAAGAAGCCTTGAGCCCTGAGTTCAAAACCTACCAGTCCCAGGTCCTCAAAAATGCCCACACCATGGCCGAGACCTTGAGCGCACGGGGACTCAGAATCGTGAGCGGGGGCACCCAAAGCCATGTCATGCTCGTGGACTTGAGGAGTAAATCCATCACCGGCAAAGTCGCCGAGCTGCGTCTTGGACAAGCGCACCTCACGACCAACAAAAACGCCATCCCCAATGACCCGGAAAAACCCATGGTCACCAGCGGCATTCGAATCGGCACCCCGGCCATGACCACGCGCGGCTTTGGCGAGAAAGAAGCCGCCATGACCGCCCACCTGATTGCCGACGTGCTCGACCATCCCGAGAGTGAAACCACCTTGGCCGAAGTGCGCGCCAAAGTGCGTGCGCTCACCCAAGCGTTTCCCGTCTATCGCTAAAAAACCCACAACGCCTTCCCCCCCGTCTAGGCTTCGTTACCCCTCCTATGAAGTGCCCCTTTTGCTCCCACCTTGACACCACTGTCATGGAGACCCGCATTTCGGAAGAAGGGGACTTCGTGCGCCGTCGCCGCTTGTGCCAAGCCTGTGACAAACGCTTCACCACCTACGAACGCGCCGACGTGAGTTTTCCGGCGATCGTCAAAAAAGACGGCCGTCGCATTGAGTTTGAGCGCCCCAAATTGCGCGCCTCGATGAACCTGGCCCTTCGCAAGCGCCCCGTGAGCACCGAACAAGTCGACTCTGCCATCGAGCGCATTGAAGAAAAACTGCTCGGCCTGGGCATTCGGGAATTGGGCTCACACCGCTTGGGCGAATTTGTCATGCGCGAGCTCAGAAAACTCGACAAAGTCGCCTATGTGCGGTTTGCCAGTGTTTACCGCAATTTTGAAGACATCGATGAGTTCAAGATCGTGGTCGACGAGTTTCGCAAATAGCGTGCACGCCTACACGGCCCCTCGCCCATGAACACCCGAGCGACACTCCTGCCAACTGAGCCGCATTTGAAGTGGATGCAGCGGGCCTTGTCACAGGCCCAACACGCCCTCCTCCTCACCAGCCCCAACCCGAGGGTGGGTTGCGTGATCGTGGGCCCTGAGGGGTCGCTCTTGGGCGAAGGTCACACGCAAAAGGCGGGCTCAGCCCATGCCGAAGTTTCGGCCTTGAACGCGGTGAAAGCCAAGGGCCTGAGTGCGCGGGGCGCCACCGTCTACGTGACGCTCGAGCCGTGTTCACACACTGGGCGCACACCGCCGTGTTGTGACGCCTTGATTGAGGCCCAAGTGGCCGAGGTCTACGTGAGCGTCTTGGACCCCAACCCCTTGGTCTCGGGGCAAGGCCTCGCGCGACTCAAGGCGAGCGGCATCGGCGTGCACGTTGGCCTCTTGGCCAAAGAGGCCCAAGAGTTGAACATCGGTTTTTTCAAGCGCATGACCGAGCACAGGCCCTGGTTCTGGAGCAAAATTGCCTCCTCCTTGGATGGCCAAACCGCTTTGGAAAACGGCATGAGCCAATGGATCACCAGTGCCGAGGCCAGACTCGATGGCCACCACTGGCGGGCCCGCTCTTGTGCCATTTTGACGGGCATTGGCACCTTGCTGCAAGACCAACCCAGACTGGATGTGCGCGATCTTGAGACCCCTCGCCAACCCAAACTGGTGGTGGTGGACAGCCAGTTGCTTCTTGCCTTGAACGCCCCGGCTCTGGACGCCCATCGAGAAGTGATCGTTTACTGTGCCTTGGGGATCGAGCCTCACACCCAAGTCATCCGCCACTGGCCTGAGCCGTCTGAAGGCGTTTTAAAAACCTCCCCTCACCGAGATGAAGCGGCCAGGCGTGAAGCCACGCAAGAAAAACTCCATGCCCTCACCGAGCGCGGCGTGCGCGTCGTGGGCAGCCCAAGCCCAAACCCAAGCCCACGCCCAAATGACCCTAGGGGCCCAGACGCCTGGGCTCGCAAAGTCGATCTGGCCTTCATGGCGAGGGATCTGGCCAAGCGTGAAATCAACGAAGTCCATGTCGAAGCAGGCGCCAGACTCAATGGGGCCATGCTCGAGGCCCAGCTGATCGATGAGTTGCTCATCTACATGGCCCCCAAATGGCTGGGCCCGGGCCGACCCATGAGTGTCATGCCGGCATTGAACGATTTGCACCAAGCGCTTGAACTCGAGTGGCAAACGGTCGACCGACTTGGGGTGGACTTGCGCATCCGCGCGCGTATCAAGCGCGAGCTTTGAGCAAAAACTCAGCGATTAGCCCCCTATCCAGAAGAATAATTCGGCCTTCAAAGCCCTTCAAGCCACGTTCTGAGCGAAAATACAAGCATGTTTACTGGAATCATCACTGGTCTTGGCCAAATCGTCAATGTTGAAGACCTCGGCACCATGGCCTCTCATGGCAAACGCCTCACCTTGGAGCCCCCAAGTGGTTACTTGGACGACGTGGGCTTGGGCGACAGCATTGCCTTGAATGGCGCGTGCATGACCGTGACCGCCTTGAACAAAGAGGCCAACCGCTTCGACATTGAGATCTCGGCCGAGTCCTTGGCCAAGACCCACGGTTTGGCACAAAAGAGGTGGGTGAATTTGGAAAAAGCCGTTCGCCCCATGGACCGCTTGGGAGGCCACATGGTCTCAGGCCATGTCGACGGCACGGCTCGCGTGGTGGTGCTCGAGCCCATTGGCGAGAGCTGGACCTTGAAGGTCTTGGCCCCGCTGGAGCTCGCTTGCTACTTGGCTTACAAAGGCTCGGTGACCCTCAATGGGGTGAGCCTCACCATCAACGATGTGCTCGATCTCGCCAAAGGTGTTGAGATCAGCATCAACCTCATTGCCCACACCCTTCAAAACACCACGTTCAAAGACACTCGCGTGGGTGACACCATCAACATCGAGATCGACACCGTGGCGCGCTATGTACACCGCGCCCTCCAAGTCGACCCCAACCTGAGCAAAGCATGAGCAAGGCCATCCCGCGCGAGAGCGCAAACACGAACAATGCCCCCACCCCCATCTCAAGTGTGGAGGTGATCATTGAGGACATGAAAAACGGTCGCATGGTGATTTTGGTCGACGAAGAGGATCGAGAAAACGAGGGCGACTTGGTGCTCGCCGCCGACTGCGTGACGCCTGAAGCCATCAATTTCATGGCCCGTTTTGGTCGCGGCCTCATCTGCTTGACCCTCACCAAGGAGCGCTGTGAATTCTTAAAACTGCCCCCCATGGCCGCAAGCAATGGCACCGCCTTCGCCACAGCGTTCACGGTCTCCATTGAAGCCGCCAGCGGTGTGACCACCGGCATCTCTGCTGCCGACCGTGCCCGCACCATCCAAGTGGCGGTGGACCGCAATTCTCGCGCTGCCGACTTGGTGCAACCCGGCCACGTGTTTCCTCTGCAAGCCGTGCAAGGCGGCGTGCTCATGCGAGCGGGCCACACCGAGGCGGGTTGCGACTTTGCCGCCCTGGCAGGCCACTCGGCCTCGTCCGTCATTTGCGAGATCATGAACGACGATGGCACCATGGCGCGTTTACCCGACTTGCAGCGTTTTGCCGCAGAGCACGGACTGCACATTGGCACCATTGCCGACTTGATCCAATACCGTGCCAGCAACGAGTCTTTGCTGCTCAAACTGCACTCGCGAGAACTCCAAACACAGCACGGCGTCTTCATGGCCCACGCCTACCAAGATCGTCCCTCTGGCGGCATTCATTTGGCACTCGTCAAAGGCCAGTGGGGGCACACTGACCCGGTGCTCGTGCGCGTTCATGAACCCTTGTCGGTGCTCGATTTGCTAGAACCCCATCGACGCATGCACTCTTGGGGCTTGGATGAGAGCATGGCGCACATTGCCCTGGAAGGTGCGGGGGTGATGGTGCTCTTGAATGCAGGAGAGAATGCAACACAACTCCTTGCCCAGTTTCAAGGCACGGCGCAATCCTCGCAAGCACCCGTGAGGGGTCAAATGGACCTCAGAACTTACGGTGTTGGGGCACAAATTTTGAAAGACTGCGGCGTGGAACAAATGCGTTTGATGGGGCACCCCAGACGCATGCCCAGCATGACGGGCTATGGTCTTGAGATCGTGGGCTATTTGTCCAAAACGCAAGAGGCTTCACGTGCTTGAGGCCAGCCATCGGAGAACTTCACTAAAGCGAGCTTCACTGGAGAGTTTTTCTGGAGGCCTTGGTGCAAGCTTGAAGCCCTCATTCAACCCTTGAGATCAACGTCAAGCCAAACATCCAGTTAAGCGGCGCTGAAGAATTCGAAACAACCGTCCCCTTGAAGGAAGACCCTATGTTTGAACGCAACACCCCACAAACGTCCAGCACCCCGGTGCATGAACGCACCGCACTGCCCGAGCACTTGCTCTCGAGCAGCGAGAGGGCCGCGACCCCCACGCTCTCGCTTACCCTTGAAGTCGCTCAATCGTTGAGGATTGGTCTGGTGCAAGCACGCTTTAACCATGACATCACCAATGAGCTCAAAAACGCCTGTGTGCACGAACTCTTGGCACGCGGTGTCCTCGAGAGCAACATCACCTTGGTGGAAGTGCCGGGCGCCTTGGAAATCCCCTTGGCACTCCAAACCTTGGCACAAATAGATGAGCCCCAACCCTTTCACGCCCTTATTGCTCTGGGCTGCGTCATTCGCGGGGAGACCTTTCACTTTGAGTTGGTGTCCCAAGAGTCCAGTGCGGGTGTGAGCCAAGTGGCCCTCGATTTCCACATCCCCGTGGCCAACGCCATTTTGACCACCGAGAACCTGGAGCAAGCGCTCTTGCGCCAAAGCGTCAAGGGCCAAGAGGCGGCCTTGGTGGCGTTGGAGATGATTCAACTCTTGGAGACTTGGGCTTGAAGCACACTGCCCCCCAACCCAGTGAGCAAGAAACTCCCACGGCCGAGGTCCAGGCCGCGTTGCCCACAGCGGCCCCAGGCCCGCATGACCCGACCACCTCCACTCCCTCCACTCCCTCCACTCCCTCCACTC
>CAILYC010000023.1 GCA_903838355.1 uncultured Burkholderiales bacterium
ACGCGCCAGCACATCGAGGCTGTGGCGCTGTCGGAGTCCATCGAGAAAGGGGACGCCGATTGGGAGGCGGCTATCTTGTCCGCGTTTCATCTGTTGTCCCGCGCGCCCGTGCCCAGTGGTCCTAGCGATGCCGTGGCAATTCTCAACTGGGAGCAAAAGCACCGAGCTTTTCACGATTCCCTGATCGCAGCGTGTGCTTCGCGCTGGATGATTGGTTTTCACACCCAATTGGTTGACCACTCCGAACGCTATCGTCGAGCACGCTTACTTAGCACAGTGTCGGCAACCCTCATGGCGCGAGATATTGAAATGGAGCACCGAGCGATCATGGAGTCGGTTCTATCACGGGACAAACAAAAGTCCTGTGAACTCATGCGAGACCATCTTCAAAAAACGGCCACTGCAGTCGCGCAAGGGCTTCAGACAGTTAGAAAAGCTCCATGAGAAATAACAACAAGTGGAAATGGATCACCTATTGAACCTTGGCTCGATCCTTCGTCACTGGCCAAACAGGACCACCAAAGATTCAACTAATCACTGCTAACGTGAGTAGACGGACTGCTCGATTTGCTTGGTCTGCTGGGTTCGGACGCAGTGAATGACTTGTTAGAACTGATAACCGAGGCCAAGCAGCAAGGAATACCCTTCGCCATGGGTGTTCACTGTCATCGGTGTATTGCCAATTGTCTTGGGCGTTGTGGTGGGCAGCATTCGAGCGTAATCCATCTCCGCGAGGGCGAAGACTTTTGGAGAGATGAGCCGTTTCACACCCAAGCCAAGCGTCGTGTATTGAATTCTGACGCCGTTGAATGCACTGCCATTGTTATTGACCCCGTTTTGAGAAGCCCATGTGGGCCCCACTTTAAAATAGACTTGATTGGATTCGTCCATCAAACGTCCAAACTTAAAAGTAAACCCTTGTCGATGCTCCAACCACTGAATTGAACCCGCAGCATTGATGAGCGTGCCGTTCGAATAGATACTGGTATTGGCTTTTCTAGAGGGCAATAAATTGTCATTGATTGACAGGCCAACGGTATAACGCTCATCCACCGCCTTAGTGTATCCAAACCTCAAGATGAAAGGGATGTCTTTGGGCGCATCTCTTTGAATGCTGAGATTGGGATAATTTTCAATCGCGCTGGAGGTGTGCATTGGCATGAAACCTGAACTGAGGTCCAGGTCAAAGCCTTCAAATTTCGCCGTTTGGGCAAAGCCCGGGATCGACACAAACAAAACAAAAAGAAATACGGAAATTTGTAATTTCATCTTGATAAGGTTTTAGATCCATAAAATAACAAAATGACGAGCCTTTTCCTGCAATGTTAATCCTATTCAATCCTATTCAATCCTATTCAATCCTATTTAAACCGATGTAAAACATGATTGGGGGAGCGGCTCACCCAAGACAGCACAACAAAGTCATGTCAGCCAGGTGATGATCGCACTTTCATGTTATCAGACTAAGCAACGGCAATCACAATCGACTATGGAATATTGAATATCAAATTTCGAATGAATTTAAGCTTCTTGGTGAATTCGTTATACTGGCATTTACCCTAGGAAAGAGAGCATTGAAATTGAAATTAACATCGAAATTGACATTGCCGATGAGCCTAGTCTTGTGCCTTTCCCTTTGGGTGGGAAATTCATGGGCCGGCGAGGTCCTTGTGGCTGTGGCCGCCAACTTCACCACCCCCATGCAAAAAATCGCCGAATCGTTTGAACGCGAAACGGGAAACAAGGTGGTGTTGTCCTTTGGCGCGACAGGGAGTTTTTATTCCCAGATTAAAAATGGCGCCCCTTACCAAATTCTTCTGTCGGCCGACAACGAGACACCCCGCAAATTGATCTCTGAGGGCTTTGCCAGCGCCAACACCCAATTCACCTATGCCACGGGCCAACTCGTGCTTTGGAGTGCCAAAGAGGGTTACGTCGATCCAGTGGGCCAGATTCTCAAAACCCATGCCTTCAAAAGGCTCTCGATCGCCAATCCCAAGCTCGCCCCATACGGCCTGGCCGCCATCGAAACCTTGAAGAAATTGGAACTGCTCACTGATCTTCAGAGCAAGATGATTTATGCCGACAGCATTGCCCAGGCCTACCAATGGGTCGCGAGCGAGAACGCAGAACTGGGTTTTGTGGCTCGATCACAGGTTTTTCAGGACGGAAAAATCAGCAAAGGCTCGGCCTGGATTGTGCCCTCCGAGCTTCACACCCCCATCCAACAAGACGCCGTACTCTTAAAATCCGCCAAGGACCAAGAAGTGGCCATAGCCCTCATGAACTACCTCAAGGGCGACAAAATCAAAGCCCTGATCCGCTCCTTTGGTTACGATATTTGAACGAAAAATCCAGTCTCTCGCCCTACACCACGGCCCTTTAGCCCGGATAAGACCCCCAACACCATGCATTTCAACGCCTCGATTTCTAGCGCACAAGACGCAACAACCGCTTTAGAACAAGACGGGTTTTGTTGGGTAAGCCCAAGTCTCCTGTCCTCGATCACCCACATCTCAGCCAATGAACTGGCTCAATTCACCCCGTATTGGGATCGTTTGGCACAAGACCATTTTTTGAAAGATGCGGGTCAATACCGACTGCGCCGCCACAGCAGTTACCGGGTCAACAAAACCGATGTCGAACAAGTTCCTCACCGAGCCCACTGGCAGTCCATCGATCACAATGCGCTGCACGGGGGCATTGAACGGCTCTTCGAGCCCGTTGAGTCGGCATTGAGCAGCATGCCCGCTTGGGCGCGACTGATGACCTCCCTCGCCCGCCTCTTCACCCCGGCTGATCACAACCCACTTTGGTTTACGGAAGCTCACCAATTTCGCATCAACACGAACGGCGGGATGGGTCGACCAACCCCTGAAGGCGCTCACCGCGATGGCGTGGACTTTGTGGCGATCATTCTCATGGCTCGACACTGCATCAAAGGTGGGGAAACCCGGGTTTTCAATATCGCAGGCAACGAGGGTCTGCGCTTAACCCTCACTGAGCCCTTTTCGATGCTCTTGCTCAACGATCACCGCATCATTCACGAAACCACCGCGATACAAGACTCGGGTGGGGCTGGGCACAGAGACACGCTGGTGTTAACCTATCGCTCAGGTGGCTTTCAGAGTCGAATTTAAAGGACGGGTCCTTGACTCTATGAAAGCTACCCCCCAGCCTTGCGCAACGCCGGGTCAACACACCTCAAACCTTGGCATACCCAGGGTTTTCTGCCAAGCCCTTGATGTCGGGCATGTTGAGGTGTTGGATGTTCACCGTTTTCACGGAACGCAAATAAGCGGCCATCACATCCCAAATGGGCTCACCCCCCGCGTTCTGGACTTCCTGCGACACGGAGGCCCAGCCGGCCACCTTGTAGGTCTTGTTGGCCTCCACGGGTTTGTCGCCCAAACGCATATTGGAAATTCGGTTGCCCGCGCTGCCTTGTGGATCTATGCTGTACTTCAAGCCGCCCACGCGGACCATGTCACCCCCCTGTTGGTAGTAAGGGTCGGGGTTGAACAAATTGTCCGCCACGTCTTCGAGTATGACCTTGATGGTCTCTCCCTTCATTGAGGTCAAGGTGGTGGTCGGATATGTGATGGCCGTTTGCTCCATCAACTTCTCCATCGTGATGGTCTCGCCACTCAGAAGACTCGTTCCCCAACGAAAGCCGGGTGAAAAAGCAATTTCAGCATTCTTCATCTGCATGAGGCCGTCCAAGATCATCTGATCAAAGCTGCCATTGAAGTTGCCACGGCGGTACAAAAGGCCTTGGGTCACGGCCAATTTTTCTGACAATTGGGCTTCATAGGGTTTTCTGATTTTTGCAATCAATTGAAGCATCTCTGGGTCGGGTTCAATCAAATTGGCAAAAACCGGCATGAGCCGGTATTGAAAATTCTGAACGCTGCCACTTTTGACCTCAAAATCCAACACCCCGAGGTATTTGCCATTGGATCCGGCATTGGTCACCAAGGTCGTGCCACTCAAGTTTTTGACTTTCACGGGTGTGGGCACGCCATCGTGGGTGTGCCCTCCCAAAATGGCATCGATGCCGGTGACCCGGCTGGCCATCTTCAGATCCACATCCATACCATTGTGAGACAGCAGCACAACGACTTGGGCGCCTTTGGCCTTGACCTCGTCCACCGTTTTTTGCATGCTTTCTTCTTGAATCCCAAACGTCCAATCAGCCACCATGTAACGGGGATTGGCAATCGGTGTGTAGGGGAATGATTGGCCAATGATCGCCACGGGGATGCCGTTCATGGACCGAATTTGATAGGGCTCAAACACCAAGTCCCCGAAATCAGCGGTTCGTATGTTTTGGGCCAAGAAGGATATTTTGTTTTTAAAATCTTTGTTGACAATCTCTTGCACCCGATCGGCCCCAAGCGTCATCTCCCAATGGGACGTCATGAGGTCCACGCCCAAGAGCAAACTGGCCTCCACCATGTCTTGGCCGCGCGTCCACAGCGATGTGGCTGACCCCTGCCACGTGTCGCCTCCATCGAGTAAAAGTGCCCCGTCTCGGGTGGCTTTGACGCGCTTGACGAGTGCGCTCAGGTGGGCAAATCCACCCAGTTTGCCGTAGGTTCGAGCGGCTTTTTCAAAGTTCAAATAAGTAAAGGCGTGGGCCTGCGCTGAGCCTGGCTCAATGCCATTGGCCTTGAGCAATGCCTCTCCCACCAAGTGTGGCGTTTTACCTTTGAATCCAGCGACACCCAGATTGATATTGGGGTCGCGGTAATGGATGGGGTTGAGTTGAGCGTGGCAATCCGTGAAATGGAGCAAATGGACGTTGCCCATTTTCGCAGCGTCATAGAAACTGGAGGCCGCAGCATTGGCCTGACCCAAGCTCCCATGCAGCGCCAATCCACCGGCACTGGCCACGGCCAAGGTGTTGAGGAATTCACGTCTTTGCATGGGGGGTATCCCTCATTGGTTCACCGGTGACTGAGGGTCGAGCAACAGCGCCATCAAGTCGCGCAATTGATTCTCAGTGAGCAACTTGAAGTGACCGAACCTGGGCATGGCAGAGCAAGCATTGAAGGCCTTGGCGTTATAGAGCTTGGCCCAGGTGTATTTGACGACCGCCTCATCCGTGCCTCTTAATTTGCCGTAGTTGTACAAGCTGGGTCCGATGTTGCCGTAAGAGATTTCTTTTTTATCCATTTGGTGGCAGTTGTAGCAGCTCCCGCCATTGACATCGTCGCTTTTGTCCGTCCACGTGGAGCCTTTGCCACTTTGCGCGACTTTTTCTCCCTCACGCCATTGACCCAAGTAGTTTGCGTCTGCGGGATAAACCACGGTTTTGAGGTTGTTTTTTTCAATTTGGCTTTGGAGTTTGGAATCGATCTGAGGCTTTCCATTCTTCAATTGAGAACACGCCTTTTGAGTTTCGTCCTGGTCCAATCGGTCCACAGAGGCGATGCCGATGCTCTGGAAACTCGAGGTCATCAAATTCTTGACGCCCGCATCTTGGGCCTGAACAGGGTACACCATCAAGCCCGAGACCAAAGCCATTGAGCTGGTGAGAATGAGGGTTTTCATGGGGCATCCTTTTTCATTAACGCTTCAAGCCTGGGGTTTGAACGCTGCCACCTTTGGCATTGGCGGCCATGAACATCGACAAGGCGATCGTGACCTCGGAGACGTATTGAGGAGCGGGAAAGCGTTGCTGCCTAAAACAATCGGACAGTCTTCTTTGCATGGTCCAAAATTCACCACTCGACACCCGGTAGGCGGGCCAAGTACCCCAAGCCGATTGGGCTCCCGATGGGGTGGTGATATCGGCCAAGTCCTGAAGCCTGATGCGTTTATCGGCGGAGCCGTGACAGCTCGCACAGGCAAAGTCCATGGGCCCGCCTCGGTAGTAAAACGCTTTTTGTCCCAATGCATAGAGTGCTTTTTCTTTGGGGTGGGTCATCGGCGGGTTAATTTTCATGCCTTTGGAATGCGTCACCACATAAGCGGCAAGGGCCTCGAGGTCTTTCCTGTGCCCTTTGCCGAATGCATCGGCCAAGATCTCATTGCGATCAATGCCTTGCAAATTGACCATGCAAGTCACCAGCCTGGAGTCCAGATCTTGAACACGATCGGAATCTTTGAAGTACCTGGGCAACTGCGCAAATGCCCCGTCCACCACCCCGGGCCCCAGGCCCAAATCGCAAGCCTCGAAACTTTTTGCCTTGGGCCCAGCAGGCTTGCTCCAGAGCTCTTCGCCTGCACCCTCAAAGAGCTCGGACGGATTTCCATCTGCCAACATTTCTCTGTATTTGGCGATGTCATCCGAGGCCGTCTGCGCCTGTACACTCGACCCCAACAGGGCGAAGAGGAAAATACCGGCAATGCATTTGGAAGCCAACATATCAAAAACTCCAGTTCAGTCGTTCAACACGGTCCATGGCACACCTGGCCCAAAACGATCCAAGATAGGAGCATGGCGAATGGCTTGCAAGGTCCGCGCGGGTTTAGACAAGATTATCATCCCAGATGATCGCAATTTTTTCACGCATGAGCTCTCCCTTGAACTTAAAGTTCAACAATGGGTATTTTGAGGATCAAATCCATGCCATGATCGGCCCCGTCTTTGGACGCGCTAGGGCGAGACGCCCATGGCCAAGACAGAGCTCAATTGGGTGGGGTGCTCAGACTGTTGATTGGGTTGATTGAGTTCAAAAAGGGTCTACCCAATATCAATTTTGACGCCAAGGCAATCCACTGGCTTTCCACCCGCCACGCGCGCCCCGGTGCGCTTGGTCATCAATTTCACCCTCAAACCCATCCAAGATGTTGTAGGCCTCCAGGCCCAACTCGGTGGCCCGCTTTGCAGCAGCAATCGAGCGCACGCCACTTCGGCATAAAAAGAGAACCTTTAGAGTGCCAGCGTATTTTTTCAAATCCACATCAAAGTTGGCGTTGGCCATCATTGACGGTGAATTCTTCCAAGGGATTGAAACTGAACCCGGAACAAAGCCAACCCATTCGAGTTCAGCTTGGGTTCTCACGTCCACCAATAGCGCTTCATGGTTTTCAAACCATTGCCAAGCAAGCCCATTGGTCAGGTCCCCAGCATAGCCCTGGGCACTTTGAATGTCACCATAGTGCAAACCATGGGCATCTTGGCGCAGGCCAGACTTTAAATTGGCGGCAAGCGCTTCATCAATTCGTTTGGGTTTTGGCAGGTGCAGTCCCGTCATGATCAGCGTGAACTCTTCCAAGCTTTTGCCAGCAATCCGTGGGTTGTGGGTTTTTTCAATCGCGATGGTCGAGGACGTTTTACCGTTGTAGTCATGCCCTGGCCAAACCACCGTTTCCTCCGGAAGTTTAAAAAGCACTTGGGTCAAACTGTGAAACAAGGCCTCAGAACTGCCCGACTGAAAATCCGTGCGTCCACACCCGTTGATCAGCAAGGTGTCACCCGTGAAGACATGGCCTGCCCAGACATAGGACATGCTGCCTGCCGTGTGACCCGGTGTGCTCAAAGCCAGCAGCACTTGCCCACCAAAATGGAGCACTTGCTGGTCCTCGAGTTGCCAAGTGGCCGTGCCGATTTCGCACGCTTTTGGCGCCGCAATCTTGGCCCCTGTGAGCTCCGCCAATGGAGCCGCACTGGTGATGTGATCCGCATGGGCATGGGTCTCCACAATCCATTTCAGGGTCAAACCGTCGCGCCTGATCAAGGCCAAATCCCTCTCGATTTTGCAGTCCACCGGATCGATGATCACGGCTTCTTTACTCGGCGCATCCACCAACACATAGGTGTAGGTACAGGACTCTTCATCAAACAGTTGTATCGGGCTCATCTTTGACATTTTCTCATGAATATAAATTTATGTGAATCCATTCTTCTTTAAGACCGGCTCATCGGGTATCGGTGCACCCCGCTTGAGCAAACTTGACATCCTCTCGGCCCTGAAGAGACCAGGATTCATACGTTGCCATGCATGAGAAACCTCATGCGCAGTCACTTCAGTGGGTTCTTGCTTCACTGAGGCGGGTTTCGCCGTGGTCTTACGACCCCGGCCAGAGCCTTCCTCTGCACAGGCCAACAAGCGCTGCCCGCGCTCTAACATATTGACTGCG
>CAILYC010000024.1 GCA_903838355.1 uncultured Burkholderiales bacterium
GGGCTGTACGTGAGTTTGATAACGTTTTAAGCATAGCACTTTGCTCGGCGGTAAGAACCAAAGTTGCTCGTTCTGACTTTCTTGCCATGGCCACCACTCCAGTAGTCGAGGAATGGTGTACATTGTATACTATAATGTAACCATAATGGTGGAACGAACTACTAGTAGTTCGTTTTATTAAAAAACGTTATATCCAATCAAAGCCTAAATCAAACTTATTCCAGCGCAGTATGACTGGAGGCTCGTTGAATTCGGCAATTCCCTTGCTTATACGCTCCTTCAATTGTTCAATCGAGTCAACGTGAATATGTCGCGAAAAGGTCCGCGCCATTTCTGAAAAAGCGCACTCAATTAAATTGAACCAAGAACCATGCTTTGGAGTGTGGATGCTTATGCCAAAGCCGTTCGCGCAATTGTAAAAAACCAAAAAAAATTGACAACATGGATTTTTTCTCTGCACTTGGTTTCAAATGGAATCGATCAAAAATTCCCGATTCCGAGTCGAAGTAGTCAATTTCTACAATACGAAGTTGAAAAAAATCAGCTTCATTGCAGGACCCAACGGCGCTGGCAAAACCACATTTGCCCGTGACTTTTTGCCCGCTCAAGCCCAAACACTGCGTTTCATCAACGCAGACTTGATCGCTTCGGGGTTTGCTCCATTCAATCCAGAGTCAGCAGAGGATGTTGCCATCAAGGCAATACCAGTATTCTGGTGTCAGTTGACGGCAAAGATCTTGAATTGACGGCAGCTGATCTCATCAAGATGGCGTGCTCAAGAAACCAATTTTTCGCAAATCGAATTGGCCCGTCTGACACCATAACTGCTGATTACTTTGTTATACGATCCATATAAAACTCCCTAATTCAGCAACATAGCGAGTTGACTGTAACTTCTTTGATCCGCAATTTAAGGTTTGATTTTGCTTTGGAAGCGCGTAAGCACTGATGTGAGCTGCGCAGCAGCATGGACGGCGGCTTGCCAGCGCTCAAATCGCTCAGTGGGATTGTCTGGGTAGTCGTGGGTAAACTGGTTGCGGATTTGACGCAGAGTTTGCCAGTCATCAGCGCTCGCAAGCCAGCCCAGTTGCTCCAGCCTGGCACAGCGGTCTATGGCCGACATAAGTGCTACATCCTCGCCCAGTGCTTTGAGCACTGCGGGCATCAGCTTAACGCCCATGTCGTCTTGCAGTCGGGTGTAACGGTAGGCAAATTGATCCAGCAAGCGGCGGTCTTGTTTGCTCGGGGTGTTGTAGTCATCCACATCCATGGCCCGTGCGTCTATGTCTTGCAAGGCGTCTTCAAGCGCATCTGCATGGCCTTGGCACAAAGCCATGCTGTGCTGCAGCGCCATTTGTTCGGGAGTTTGCTTCATTGGAGTTTGATGCCTGTTTTGTGGGCCACTTCAACAATGGGGCGCATGTCTTGAGGTTGCTCCACAACAAGATCAACTTTACGCTCACCTAAATGCCGTTCAAGAAGGGTCAGCATTTTGATTTTCTGCATAAAACCCTGCTGTCGCACATTGGCATCTTCGTCTGTGTGCGCTTGAGGGCACACCAATAGGTCAATGTCGCCACCTTTTTTGGCATCATCCACGCGCAAGCCAAAAAGCCACACAGATGTGCCTTGGCCAAATGCAGCAGTTGCGGCCTGTCGAATGGCCTGAATTTGGTCGGTACTAAGACGCATGTTTAATCAATCTAGTACGACAAGAGTTCCAATCAATCATGCGTAAATGTTAAATCCTCATTGCGTTTAAAGCAACTGAAATAATTGAGCATCCTACGAGCTGCAAACTGAAGACACAAGGTATTGCACGATTTTCAGTTTACAGGCTCTTTAACCCGTTCGGTTGGGCTCCCGGTAATGGTGTCAGGGATCACCTCAATGGAGCCACTCATGTACGGTTTATGGAGCCACTTTAAGTCTTTAATTTTGAGGATTTCAGCAACTCGATTATGTCCAATTTCAGGCTTCATTTTGCTGCTTTTTTAAGCCTCAAATTCTAGTGGTTTGGGTTTGCGGTAACTTTCACCGTCCATCACAATTGGGTAAGCCCCGTGCATCATACCGTCTACTGTGGCTGCACCGAGTAATTTGTTGTCCGCAAACGCCTCTAGTCGAAGAGCCAATTGTTGGGATAATGCACCAACGCAGAGCTTCTGGGGCAGCCTAAAAGTTGGCCGGCTCTAGGGTCAAAGATTGGCAACCAGACGAGACGCTGTGGACGAGGTGATGAGTTGGATGAGCTTTTACAATTTCAACAGATTGCATTCTTCGCTGGGGTATGTCAGTTCAATGGAGTTTGAAGAGCAATGGTATGCGGCCCGTCAAAAAATGGCTGTCTAATGGTGGGTAAGCGGTATGTAAATCAGGGATAAGGTCACCCGTTTTTTGACAGCGGCGCGTGCACGCCTCACCAAGAGATGTTTCGTGCGTGTCTGAGTCTTGCGACAGCATCCAGCCCTTGCCAGTTAATTTCCACGATCGCCACGGCGGTCTTTGTTATTCATCCGTCACATGCAGTTCTATTCCTAAGTCCTTCATTTTTAACGATATTCATCTTGAATATTTCGACGAAATCAAGCTAAGTCATTGATTTCATTGAAAAAAGCAATAAATACCTGTTGCGAAATTTTTAATTCCTGATACAGTGCAATAAAGTGCAATTTAGTGGGAAAAAGTTTATACTTTTTGACCCATGGAGGGAGCGTTTTGTACGCGGCCCTGTTGCACCCCGTGGGCGTGTCATTCAAAGGGAATTTAAATCGTGTTTCAAGGCGCATCATCGTTGAGTTTGGACGGCAAAGGGCGGTTATCGATACCGACCCGGCACCGCGACGTGCTCGCCGTCAATGCCGCCTCACAGCTCACCGTCACACGCCATCCCCATGGCTGCTTGATGATGTTCCCCCGACCCGAGTGGGAGTTGTTTCGCGCCCGCATAGCAGCCTTGCCGATGGATGCGCAGTGGTGGAAAAGAATTTTCTTGGGCAACGCCATGGACGTGGAGATGGATGGCACGTCTCGGGTGTTGCTGTCGCCTGAACTCAGAAACGCCGCGGGCATTGAAAAAGAGGTCATATTGCTCGGAATGGGCAACCATTTCGAGATTTGGAACAAGCCCACCTATGAGTCGCAAGAGGCCTTGGCCATGAAAGCACAAATGCCCGATGTATTCAAAGAATTTTCCTTCTAAGCTCGATGGAGCAAGCCACATGGACGCACAACACCGTGTTGTTGCACGAGGCGGTCGATGCCTTAGAGGTGCAGCGTCCGGGCGTGTTTGTCGACGCCACCTTCGGCCGGGGTGGGCATTCGGCGCTTGCTCTATCCAAGCTCAATGCGAGCGGGTCTTTGATCGCATTCGACAAAGACCCCGAAGCGGTGCTGGTAGCCCAACAGATTCAAGATCCGCGTTTTTCGATACGGCACGAGGGCTTTGTGCATTTGGCCGATCTGCCACCTCTCAGTGTGGCGGGTGTGTTGATGGATCTGGGGATCAGCTCGCCGCAGATCGACAACCCCGAGCGTGGCTTTTCATTTCGCTTCGACGGCCCCTTGGACATGAGGATGGATCCAACGAGGGGCGAGCCCCTGAGGGACTGGCTTCAAAGTGCCGAACAAGACAAGATTGCGCAGGTGATTCGTGAGTATGGAGAAGAACGGTTTGCTCTACAGATTGCAAAGGCGATTGTTGCTCGCCGACAAGAACGGGGCGCTCCTCAAACCACCGCAGAGTTGGCCCAACTCGTGGCTGGCGCGGTCAAAACCCGCGAGTCGGGCCAGGATCCTGCAACGCGCACATTTCAGGCTTTTCGGATTTTCATCAATGGCGAGCTTGAAGAGTTGCAACAGGCGTTAGAGGCAAGTTTGAATATTTTGGAACCAGGTGGCAAATTGGTGGTAATTAGTTTTCATTCGCTCGAAGATCGAATTGTCAAACAATTCATCGCCAAGCATTCGAAAGCGCCCTTTGACCGGCGTGCGCCCTTTGCTGTGCCAAAAGCCATGCAGTTGCAAAGTATTGCGCGTGTCAAACCCAGCGACGAAGAGATCAAAAGAAATCCGCGTGCGCGCTCGGCCATCATGCGAGTCGCACAAAAACTCTCAAGCCCAACTGGGGCACTCGCATGACACGGGTCAATGTTTTGCTCTTGATTGCGGTGCTTTGCAGCGCTTTTTATTTGGTCAGAACACAGTACGACTCTAGGCGCCTCTACACCGAGTACGACCATGCCCGCTCCGAGGCCAGACGACTGGACTTGGAGCGAGAGCGCCTTGAAGTCGAGCGCCGCTATCAGGGGACATCCCTCAGGGTGGAGCAAGTGGCGAAAGAGCAATTGCACATGAAAAACGTGACGCCCGCCATCACGCAGTATGTGCTCGAGCCCACCCAGCCCCATGACGTGGCCAAGGAGGCCCACCCCAAAGGCGCGCCCTCATTCTTGTCGCCCTTTGTGAGTCCGCCTCTCAAAACCCAGCTCGCTGGTGCCCCGGTCCTCAAAAGTGAGAGTAGCCCAAGGATCGATGTCCCATGAGCCGCAAAAGCGTTCAATTTACCTCCAGCCCCCTGCTTGCGAGCAAGACGCCGATTTGGCGCAGTCAGTTCATCGTGGCGCTCATTGCTTTGGGATTTTTGGGGCTGATTGTTCGCGCAGCCTTTGTTCAGGTCTTTGAAAACGACTTCTTCAAGCGCCAGGGTGAAGTTCGCTTTGTGCGCCACCAAGACATCCCCGCCGACCGCGGCAAAATCTTTGATCGCAATGGTCAAATTTTGGCCTCGAGTGTCGCCGTGCCCAGTATCTTTGCGACACCAGATGAGCTCGATCGCGATCCGGTCAAGTGGGCCCAATTGGCCAAGCTGATCGATGTGCCGTTGCAGGAATTGCAAAACCGCACCAAGGATGAAGACAAAGGCTTTGTTTGGTTAAAACGCATGGTCGACGAGCCTGTGGCCACGCAAGTCAAGGGCCTCAAAATCCGCGGCATTGGGATTCACAAGGAATACAAACGCATTTACCCTGAGGGTGAGGCCGTGGCACATGTGGTGGGTTACACCAACATCGAAAACAATGGGCAAGATGGTGCTGAACTCACCTTCAACAACAGCTTGATTGGCCATTTGGGTTCGAGGCGCATCATTAAAAATCGGTTTGGCGAGGCCGTCGAAGACATGGGCGAGACCTTGGCACCGATCGATGGCCAAGATTTGCAGTTGAGTATTGACTCCAAAGTGCAGTATTTCGCCTACCAAAAGCTCAAAGATGCGGTGCTCACCCACAAAGCGCTCGCAGGCAGTGTGGTGGTGCTCGATGTCAACACCGGCGAGGTGCTGGCCTTGGCCAACTACCCGAGCTTCACCCCCAACAGCCACACCAATTTGACGGGGGCGCAGTTGCGCAACCGTGCCATCACCGACACTTTTGAACCGGGCTCGACGATGAAGCCCTTTGTTGTGGGGCTCGCACTCGAGCAAGGCATCGTGACGCCTGACACCATCATTCAAACCGGTGCGGGCAAGTTGGCCATGGGCGGGTTCACCATTCGAGACGACTCCCCAAACGGCGCCATTTCGGTGCGCCAAGTCATTCAAAAGTCTAGCAATATTGGCGCGGTCAAAATTTCATTGCAAATGCCGCCCCAACAGTTGTGGGGCATTTTCACGCAAGTCGGTTTTGGGCAAAAACCCCAAGTGCCTTTCCCCGGTTTGGTGGGTGGCAAGCTGAGGGCTTTCAAAACCTGGCGCCCCATCGAGCAAGCCACCATGAGCTATGGATACGGCTTGTCGGTGAGCTTATTTCAGTTGGCCCATGCCTACACCTTGTTTGCCAGAGAAGGCGAGATCATCCCCTTGACCTTGTTAAAACACGATGAGCCAGTCCTCGGTGTGCGGGTCATCTCAAAAGTGCATGCCGATGATGTGAGGCAGATGTTGCACATGGTGACCGAGGCGGGTGGAACTGCCCCGAAAGCGCAAACCATGGGCTACTCGGTGGGCGGTAAAACAGGGACAGCCCACAAGATGCAAGGAAGCGGCTACGGCAATAAGTACCGCGGCTTTTTTGTCGGCATGGCCCCCATTGAAAACCCCCGCATTGTTGTGGCGGTGATGATCGATGAGCCCACCGATGGGTTTTATTTTGGTGGCGACGTCGCCGCGCCCGTTTTTAGTCAAACTGTGCAGCAAACGCTCAGGGTCATGGGGGTTCAGCCCGATATGCACGTCAAGCCCCAAGTCGTGGCCAAAGCCGAGCCGGAGTCGTTTTGATGCGATGCTTGTACTCTGACCAAGAGGCGGCCAAATGGCTCCATTCACGCGCCCAACACGCCAACGCGATGACTTTGAAGGGCCGTGTGCCGACCTTGCAGACAGACTCAAGGATGGTCCAAGAGGGGGATGTCTTTTTGGCCTACGCAGGCCACAACTTTGACGCCAGAACCCAGGTGGCCCAGGCCCTGGCCCATGGGGTGAGCGCTTGTTTGGTGGATTTGCAAGGCGATGATCCCAAGGCCATCTCAAGCGCCGTGCGCGCCTTGACAGGCATGAGCGCAAAGGCCGCAGAGGCCTTGACCCAGGATCCTCGCCTGGCCTTCATGCCCCACCTTAAAGCCTCGCGAGGCTGGGTGGCCGCCCACTACCATGGCAACCCGTCGCGCGAGATCAAGGTCTTGGCGGTGACGGGAACCAACGGAAAAACCACCTGTACTTGGTGGCTCGCGCAAGCGCTCTCCAAGATGGGTCGCCCCTGTGCAGTGGCGGGCACATTGGGGTTTGGGCGTTTGGAAAAGAGCTTGGCGCGAACCACTGAGGACGCTGGGATGGGCAACAAGACCGCACCCTTGACATTAAAGCCAGTGCTTTCTCACGCCGTCACGACTGGGCTCACCACCATGGAAGCCCATGAGCTGCAGCAGGCCTTGCGCGACTGCGAGGTCGAGGGTTTGACCCACTTGGCGCTCGAGGCGTCCTCCATTGGCTTGAAAGAGGGGCGACTCGCTGGCACCCACATTGAGGTCGCGGTTTTCACCAACCTCACGCAAGATCATTTGGATTACCACGGCGACATGACGTCTTACTGGCAGGCCAAAAAAACACTCTTTACCGAAATGAATCCCAAGGCTGTGGTGATTAATCTCGACGACGCGCACGGCTGGGACTTGTACTTTGAGATGGTTGCGGCAGCTCAAAGTGCGCCAGGCCACCCAGACAAAACCACCCGCAGCCCAATCTTTGCTTATACGACCGCTGTGGACAATCGCGCAAGGGTCTTGAGCGTATTGAAAGACTTGAAGATGCCGTGGGGTGAAGTGGAGTGTTTGATGAGTCGACTGGTCACTGCAGACCTGATCCGACTGACCCCCGAGGGGTCTTGGGACTTTGAGCTCGCTTGCGCTTCTCAGCGCACACCCTTTGAGCTCAAGGTCTTGGGGCGCTACAACGTGAGCAATGTGTTGGCGGTGGTGGGTACCTTGTTGGCGCTCGGGATTGAGTGGTCAGATGTGCTCACGCAATGTCAAGCGCTAGACGCTGTCAATGGTCGTATGCAGCGCATGGCACTAGAAGGTACGCCAAGCATCGTGATCGATTACGCCCACACGCCTGATGCCTTGAAGCAAGTGCTCTTGACATTGAAAGAAATGACCCAGTCACAAAGCGCCAAGCTCTGGTGCGTGATGGGCTGTGGCGGAGACCGAGACCGTTCCAAGCGTGCTTTGATGGGGCATGCGGCCCAGAGCTTTGCCGACCAAGTGGTGCTCACCTCAGACAACCCTCGGCATGAGAACCCCCAGGCCATCATGGACGACATCGAGTCGGGCATGCGCCTAGGCTCAGCGGTTCGGCAAGTTGACCGCAAGCTCGCCATTGAATTTGCGCTCTCCAGTGCAGCGGTAGAGGACTGGATTTTGGTGGCAGGCAAAGGGCACGAAACGTACCAAGACGTGGGCGGTGTGAGGACGGCATTTTCTGATCAAGAGGTGGTGGCCCATGCATTGCTGCAAGAGCGAGCCAAACGCCAAGTCAACATGGGAGTGCGCCGTGCTTAACACGCTCGTGCCGCCGTCGCAGACCCATCTGGCAGCGCCAGCGTCAAACACGGTGGGTGAGCCCGTGTCCAATGCGACGAGGCCAGTCCTTGGGGCTGAGGCCGCACCCATGAATATGAGTTGGTCGCAGTTGCAAGGCTTCTTGGCCTCAGCGCCTGAATTGCGCGCGCAAGAGGTGACGCCCATCGAGGCAGGTGCGAACGCTGCGAACGCTGCAAGCGCTCCAAGCGCAAGGCCCTTGATCGAACGGGTGCAAACGGACTCGCGAGCGCTCTTGCCGGGAGACCTCTTTGTTGCGCTCAAGGGCGAGACGTTTGACGGGCATGATTTTTTGGGGCAAGCCAAAGCGCGGGGCGCTGTGGGTGCCGTCGCTCAGTCTGGTCTTGCCGCCGCTGGCTTGGCCGGCTTTGAGGTCGAGGACTCCACCCGCGCTTTGGGTGAAATCGCCCTTGCATGGCGCGCCCAATTTGACTTGGGCTTGATTGCCGTCACCGGCAGCAACGGCAAAACCACCGTGACCCAAATGATTGCCCGTGTGCTGTTTGCTTGGGCTGGGGAGAACGCCTTGGCCACAAGAGGCAACTTCAACAATGCCATCGGTGTGCCACTCACCTTGCTTCGGTTGCGCGCGCATCACCGTGTTGGGGTGCTGGAGTTGGGCATGAACCATGAGGGTGAAATTGACCGCTTGGCGAGATGGGTTCGACCACGGGTGGCGCTTGTGAACAACGCCCAACGCGAGCACCAAGAATTCATGGGCAGCGTCAAAGCGGTGGCGATTGAAAATGGTCATGTCTTGGAAGTCTTGCCCGCAGATGGGGTGGCCGTCTTTCCCATGGACGACCCCTTCGCGCCACTTTGGGTCAACATGGCCCAAGGTGCTCAATGCTGTCGCTTTGGCCGAACGCCAGGTGCACAGGTGCAACTTTTGAGTCACGTCTGGGTGGAAGATCACTACGCCATGCGGGTGTTGACACCAAAGGGTGAGTTGATGCTCGATCTGCACATGGCAGGTGAGCACCATGTGGACAATGCACTGGCCTGTGTGGCTTGTTGTGTGAGTCTAGGCGTGCCATTGAGCGCCGTCTCGCAAGGTTTGTCCGCCTTCCAAGCCGTGTCGGGGCGCGGGCAAATGCACCGCGTGATCAACCCAACCCGTAACTTCACCTTGGTCGACGACACCTACAACGCCAATCCCGATTCGGTCTTGGCCGCCATCGATGTGCTCAAAAATTTGCCCCAACCCACGGTCTTGGTGCTGGGTGACATGGGAGAGGTCGGTGAGCACGGGGAGCGCTTCCACAAGGAGGTGGGGACGTATGCTCGCTCTTGTGGCATCGATGTGCTCCTCACCTTGGGGGAGTTGTCCGTCTCGAGTGCTCAGGCCTTTGACGAGACATCGACTGACGCTAAAACAGGAGTCGCAACTTCTAAAGCGAGTCCTCGCGCCTTTGTTGACAGCGCCGAGGGCTTGGCTCAACTGCTTGCAGAGCTCGATGCTCAACTGCTCAGCGCCAAGAGCATTGTGGTCAAAGGCTCACGCTTCATGCGCATGGAGCGCATCGTTGAACATGTTTTATCGCAGCACGCCAACCCAAAGGACAGCCCATGCTCTTGATCTTGGCCCAATGGCTGCAAAGTTTGTCGCCTGAATTGGGTTTTTTCCGGGTCTTTCAATACATCACCTTTCGCGCAGTGATGGCCGCATTGACCGCTTTGTTGATCGGTTTGGCCGCGGGGCCATATGTGATTCGGCGTTTGACGGAGCTCAAAATTGGCCAACCGATTCGTGAATACGCCATGCAAAGTCACTTGAGCAAATCGGGAACACCCACCATGGGCGGGGTGCTGATTTTGATTGGTATCGCGGTGGCGACGATGTTGTGGTCAGATTGGTCCAACCGCTTTGTTTGGATTGTGATGGCGGTTACCTTTGGATTTGGCGCCATCGGTTGGGTCGATGATTGGCGAAAAGTGGTACGCAAAGATCCCGAGGGCATGCGCTCAAGTGAAAAGTACTTCTGGCAGTCGGCCATTGGACTTCTTGCCGCACTTTACTTGGTCTTTAGCATTTCAGAGAGCAGCAACTACAAAGTGGTGGAGTTGTTTTGGAGTTGGGTCTCATCAGGCTTTGATTTGAGTTTACCGCCCAAAGCGGGTTTGATGTTGCCCTTCATGAAAGAGGTGAGCTACCCCCTGGGTGTTCTCGGCTTTGTGGTGCTCACCTATTTGGTGATTGTGGGCTCGAGCAATGCCGTCAATTTGACCGATGGGCTCGACGGCTTGGCCATCATGCCGGTGGTGATGGTGGGCTCGGCCCTGGGGGTGTTTGCCTATGTGACGGGCAGCTCAGTTTATTCTCGCTACCTCATCATTCCTTATATCCCGGGTGCCGGGGAATTGTTGATTTTTTGTGCAGCCTTGGCCGGTGCAGGGTTGGCTTTTTTGTGGTTCAACACCCACCCCGCTCAGGTGTTCATGGGGGATGTGGGCGCGCTCGCCCTCGGTGCTGCACTGGGGACCGTTGCCGTCATTGTCCGTCAAGAGATTGTGCTCTCCATCATGGGCGGGATCTTTGTGGTGGAGGCCTTGTCGGTGATGCTGCAAGTGTCTTACTTCAAATACACCAAGAAAAAATATGGTGAGGGTCGACGCATCTTGAAGATGGCACCCCTTCACCACCATTTTGAAAAAATCGGGTGGCCCGAAACACAAGTGGTGGTGCGCTTTTGGATCATCACCATGCTGCTGTGCTTGGTGGGTTTATCTACCTTGAAGTTGAGATAAGACATCACATGCTCACCCTCGCTCATCAAAACTTGCTCATCTTGGGACTTGGCGACTCAGGTCTGGCCATGGCCCAGTGGGGGGTGTTTTGTGGGGCAAACGTGTGGGTGGCGGACAACCGAGAAGACCCCCCCCAACTTCAGGCCTTGAGGCGAGAGCTCCCCCAGGCCCAGTTTGTGTGTGCGAGTTTGGACGAGCAGCTCCTCACCCAAGCGCATTTTGATGGGGTCTTCAAGAGTCCAGGTCTGAGCCCCCAGAGTCTGAGCAAGCTGTGGCAAGCCGCAGCAGCTCAGGGCGTGCGCACGGGCAATGAGTTGACGCTGTTTGCTCAGGCGCTCAATGAGCTCAAGGCGGCAGGGCACTATCAACCCGATGTCCTCGTGGTTACCGGCACCAATGGCAAGACGACCGTGACCCGTTTGTGCGCCCAGATGCTGCAAAAAGCCAAAAAGCGTGTCGCGGTTGCGGGCAACATCGGCCCGACACTGTTGGGCACCTTGCGCGCGCATTTGACGCACGGGGACTTGGAGGCATTGCGAGACCTTCACACCAAAGGTCGCCAGAGGGCCGAGCTTGAGCAAGCACAGCCCGTGATGGTCCTCAATGTCGCCATTGCAGATGCAGGCTTGCACACAGACAACGCTTTACCTGAGAACGTGGTGCAAGGGGGCGAACTCGCGCGGGCCGCTGACGCGTATTTGGAGGAAACACTCGAGGCGCCTCACAACGCGCTCCATTCGGTTCTCGAAGCGGAGTCTTTTGCGGCAAGTGAAGACATTGAAAACATTGAAGACCCTAAAGCCGTCGATGACGAGGGCGTGGACCGCGAGGAGACGACCCAGGCCACTGCAGTTGAGTCGATTGTGGTGAGCCCGGAGCCTATTCACAGTTGGGCAAGCGAGCACGCTTTGCCGGATGTCTGGGTGCTCGAGATCTCGAGCTTTCAGGCCTTTGGGGTCACTGAGTTTGAGCCCACCGCTGCGGTGATCCTCAACATCACCGAAGACCATTTGGATTGGCACGCAGACATGAAGGAGTATCGCGCTGCCAAAGTGGGACTTTTTGCCGCGCAAACCTGCCGCATTATCCACCGCGATGACCCCGAGATGCTGGCCTTGCGGCCGAACTTGAGCGCCAAATCGGCAGGCTTTAAACCCAATAGCGCATGGGGACGAAGAGCGCGTGAAGCACTGCCCAAATGGGTTGAGTACGGTGCAGGGGCCCCAGAGCGGGGTGGAGACTTTGGCATCGAGCAAGGCGCCGGTATGACTTGGCTCGTGCGAGCCCACGACGACGAGCCGGGGGTGAAGCCCGACCCCACAAGTCTGGAGGGCTTGCCCACGCAGCGCTTGATGCCTTTGGATGCGCTCAAGATTCGCGGCCCACACAATGCGCTCAATGCCATGGCGGCTTTGGCGCTCGCGTGCACAACGCGCGCCCACATGGCGCCTCTCTTGCATGCCTTGAAAGATTATGGCGGTGAGGCACATCGCCTCCAAACCATCCGGGTCTTGGACGGCGTACAGTATGTGGACGACAGCAAGGGCACCAATGTGGGGGCCACCTGTGCCGCCTTGGCCGCCTTGGGTCAAGAGGGACCCTTGGTCGTGATTTTAGGGGGTGTGGGAAAGGGCCAAGACTTTTCACCCCTTTTGGAGCCGGTTGCCAAGTGCGTGCGTGCGGTGATTTTGATGGGCGAGGATGGCCCCAAAATCAAACACGTGCTCGAGCCCCTGGGTAAAACCATGATCACGGTACAAAGCATGGCGCAAGCCGTCGTGGTGGCTCAGGAGTTGGCCAAGAGCGGAGATGCTGTCTTGCTGTCGCCGGCGTGCGCGAGCTTTGACATGTTCAAGGACTATGCGCACCGTGCCCAGGCCTTTCAATTGGCGGTGAACGACTTGGTCGCCGCTCAACCCCACAGTCTTGCTCAGGAGGTCCACCATGGGTGAGGCGCGCGCGAGCAGGGCTTGGCTGGAGCGTTTGGCTTTTTGGCGAGCCAAGGACCCACAGGGCTCGGATTGGGGTGGCAGCGACGTTTTGCCAGTTCGCGTGCATGGCGTGCAGTTTTCTGCCACGAGTTCATATCCCGTGCAAGTCAAAGCATTTGATCAACCGCTCCTCTTTGTCACCTTGGGTCTCATGATGTGGGGACTGATCATGGTCTATTCGGCCTCGATTGCGATGCCCGACAATCCCAAATTTGCCAACTACGCCCAGACCCATTTTTTGGTGCGCCATTTGTTTTCTTTGGCCTTGTCGATGATCGCTGGCGCGGCGGCATTCTTGGTGCCACTGCAAACGTGGGAGAAACATGCCAAGCAAATATTTGTTGCGTCTTTGCTCCTGTTGGTCCTGGTGGTGGTGCCCTATTTGGGGCGCGAGGTCAATGGGGCGAGGCGTTGGATATCACTAGGGGTCATGAATTTTCAGCCCTCCGAGTTGGCCAAATTTGGTGTGCTGCTTTACGCGGCGGACTACATGGTGAGAAAAATGGAGGTCAAAGAAAAATTCTTCACCTCTGTTGTTCCCATGGCGATTGCTGTTGCGGTGGCGGGGTGGTTGCTCTTGATGGAGCCCGACATGGGGGCCTTCATGGTGATTGCCGTGATCGCCATGGGCATCTTGTTCTTGGGCGGGGTGAATGCGCGCATGTTCTTTTTGATCGCGCTTGTGGTGGTCGCGGTGTTTGGCTCCATCATCTATTTTTCCGACTGGCGACGAGAGCGTATTTTTGCTTACCTCGATCCTTGGGGAGAGAAGTACTCCATGGGCAAAGGATACCAGTTGTCGCACTCACTCATTGCCATTGGTCGTGGTGAGATTTTTGGGGTGGGTTTGGGTGGCAGTGTGGAAAAACTCCATTGGTTGCCCGAAGCCCACACCGATTTCTTATTGGCCGTGATTGGTGAAGAATTTGGATTTGTGGGCGTTGTTTGTGTGATTGGGCTCTTCATGTGGCTCACGCGTCGAATCATGTACATCGGGCGACAAGCCATTGCCATGGACCAAGTGTTTGCGGGTCTTTTTGCCCAGGGCGTCGGTATTTGGGTGGGCTTCCAATCCTTTATCAATGTTGGGGTGAATTTGGGCGCCCTCCCAACCAAGGGACTCACCTTGCCACTGATGAGTTTTGGGGGGTCGGCGATTCTCTTGAATGTGATCTCCATTGCGGTGGTGATGCGGGTGGATTATGAAAACCGCATCAAAATGCACGGGGGACGGTTATGAGTCCCAAGGCCTTGATCATGGCGGGAGGAACTGGCGGGCACATCTTCCCGGGTCTTGCCTTGGCGCAAGCTTTGGGTCGGGACGGTTGGCAAGTCGACTGGTTGGGCACGCAAACGCCGAGCATGGAGAGCGAGCTCGTGCCCCGCCAAGGTATTGACTTTCATGCGGTGTCCTTTAAAGGGGTGCGTGCCAAAGGTTGGCGCACCAAGATCATGATGCCTTGGGCGCTATTGAAGGCTGTGCTTCAAAGTGTGGCCGTCATCAGAAAACTCCAACCCCAAGTCGTGATTGGATTTGGGGGCTATGTGAGTGCGCCAGGGGGTCTTGCAAGCTGGTTGTGCCGCCGACCATTGGTCCTGCACGAACAAAATTCTATCGCGGGCATGGCCAACCATTACCTGGCGAAGTTGACCTCTCGGGTTTATTGCGCTTTCCCCCATGCCTTGGCCAAGGGTCAGTGGATTGGCAACCCCTTGCGGGAAGCCTTCAACACGCAGTCCAGCCCCGAAGCCCGATACCAGGCCTTTGCGGGGCCATTGCGGGTGTTGGTGGTGGGGGGCAGCTTGGGTGCCCAGGCCTTGAACGAATTGGTGCCGGCTGCTTTGGCCTTGATGCCAGAGGCTTCTCGACCCCAACTCACCCATCAAAGTGGGGCCCAGCAAATAGAAGCCTTGAGCGCCCGTTATGCGGCATTGGGCTTGACCGATCAAGTGCGAGTCACCGCTTTCATTGATGACATGGCCAGCGCCATGGCCGAGGTCGATCTGATCATCTCGCGCGCGGGAGCCAGCACCATCAGCGAGATTGCGGCCATTGGCGTGGCCTCTTTGTTGGTGCCCTATCCTTTTGCGGTGGACGACCACCAAACCCACAATGCCCAGTTTTTATCGGACTCGGGTGCAGCGTGGCTCATGGCTCAAAACCAGTTGACGCCAAACAGCTTGGCCCATTTGTTGGCTGAGTTGTCAAGACCTGGTTTGCTCGCCATGGCACAAAAAGCCCATGCCTTGAGAAAAACCCAGGCCGTAGAAGTGATGGTCAAGGCCTGTGCACGGCTGGCGGAGGAGGCGGCATGAAGCACGCCATCAAACGCATCCATTTTGTGGGCCTAGGGGGGGTGGGCATGAGCGGCATTGCCGAGGTGCTATTGAATTTGGGCTATGAGGTGTCGGGCTCGGACTTGAACGATTCGGCCGTTCTCAAGCGACTCGCTTCTTTGGGCGTGCAGACCTATATTGGGCACGCCGCTGAGCACATGAAAGGCGCTGACGCTGTGGTGATTTCTACTGCGGTGTCTGAAGACAACCCCGAGGTCATTCAAGCCCATGCCAAGCTCATTCCCGTGGTTCCGAGGGCGGTGATGCTCGCGGAGTTGATGCGCCTTAAAACGGGAATTGCCATTGCCGGCACCCATGGCAAGACCACCACCACGAGTTTGGTGACAAGTGTCTTGGCCCAAGCAGGCCTAGACCCGACCTTTGTGATTGGCGGGCGACTCAACAGCGCGGGTGCCAATGCCAAATTGGGCTCGGGCGACTACATCGTGGTCGAAGCCGATGAGTCCGATGCATCGTTTCTCAACTTGCTCCCCATCATGGCGGTGGTGACCAATATCGATGAAGATCACATGCAGACTTACGGGCACGATTTTGAGAAACTCAAAAACGCTTTCATCGAATTTCTCCACCGCATGCCGTTTTATGGTGCAGCGGTGCTGTGCCTGGATGACCCGGCCGTCACTTCGATTTTGCCCTCGGTGAGTCGCCCCATCACCACCTATGGACTGAGCGAGGGTGCACAAGTGCGCGCCGTGGATGTGCGGGCCGTGGGCACGCGCATGCACTTTAACGTGGTGCGCAGCAACGGCGTCACGCTGCCGAGCTTAAAGATTGATTTGAATTTGCCAGGGATTCACAATGTCAGAAACGCGCTGGCAGCCATTGCCATTGCGGTCGAGCTCAATATTCCCGATGAAGCGGTGCAAGCGGCACTCCAAAATTTCTCCGGTGTGGGTCGGCGTTTTCAAAACCACGGGCCAGTTCTGGCCAAAGGCGGTGGGCACTTTACCTTGATTGAAGATTATGGGCATCACCCCGTGGAGTTGCGTGCCACGATTGAGGCCGCACGCGGTGCTTTCCCCAAAAGTCGTTTGCTCTTGGCCTTTCAGCCCCACCGTTACACCCGCACGCGCGACTGCTTTGAAGACTTTGTGCGCGTGCTGCAATTGGCCGACTGGGTGTGCTTGACCCAAGTCTATGCCGCCGGTGAGGCTCCCATCGTGGCCGCCGACTCGCGAGCATTGATGCGCAGTTTGCGCATACAAGGTTTTGAGCAAGTGGCCCTTGCCCAGTCTTTAGAAGACATCAGCGACTTCATGTTGTCGCTTGCCAAAGAGGGTGATGTGGTGATGTGCTTGGGAGCGGGCTCCATTGGTCAAGTGCCCGGCCTCATGAAGGCCAGTGCGGCAATTTCAGCCAAGGAGGCCGTATGAGCATATCCGGGCGCGCACCGATGCCAACAGGGCTGGGCCCCCAAGACAAAGTGGCCGTGCTCATGGGCGGCCAATCCATGGAGCGGAAGATATCGCTCATGTCGGGTCAAGGCGTTCTTGAGGCCTTGCGTTCGCGTGGGGTGAATGCGCACGCCTTTGATCCCGCGAGCCAGCCTTTGCAAGAGTTGGTGGCCCAAGGTTTTACGAGGGCCTTCATCACCTTGCACGGTCGTATGGGGGAAGATGGTACTGTCCAAGGTGCGTTGGAGCTTCTTGGGGTACCTTACACGGGATCTGGCGTCATGGCATCGGCCTTGGCGATGGACAAAGTGATGACCAAGCGGGTCTGGAACGCCATGGGGCTGCGCACCCCCGAGAGCCGGGTACTGGGTGAGGCGGATTTTGCGTCCACCAGCGCGCAGGGGTCGGGTGCATCGGGGGTGCCCGGGGTGCCTGCTGTGGATCTGGCCATGCGCAGCAAGCTCGAAGAGATTGCTGCACAGCTGGGCTACCCCCTGATCGTCAAGCCCCCGCATGAGGGATCCTCCATTGGGGTGAGCCGGGTTCACGACTTGAGCGAGTTTGCGCGCGCCGTGGTGTTGGCGAGAAAGTACGACCACCAAGTCTTGTGTGAGCAGTTCATTGTGGGTCTCGAGCTCACCTGCCCGCTGCTGGGCGCAGGCATCCATGCAAAAGCGCTGCCGGTGGTGAAAATTGACGCGCCGCAAGGTGATTATGATTTTGAGAACAAATACTTCACCGATGCGGTGAAGTACGCCTGCCCAAGCGGCTTGCCCATAGACGTGGAAAAAGCGGTCCAGGATTTGTCCTTGGCAGCCTACCAGGCCTTGGGTTGTCGGGGCTGGGGGCGTGCGGACTTGATGTGGTGCAGCAACCGCGGGCTGCCTTTTTTGCTCGAGATGAACACCTCTCCTGGCATGACCTCGCACTCCTTGGTGCCGATGTCGGCCAAGGCTGCGGGTTTGAGTTACGAGGACTTGTGCTTGAAGATTTTGAGTTTGGCACAACTGGGCACGCAGACCCAGACGCCTGAGGGGGCGACGGGCGACGCTTTGGCAGATCGGGGAGGGCAGGCATGACGCGTCACATCCGCACCCACCGAGCGCTCGAGCCCGAGCCCATCGCCGTGGATATTCGGCTCATGCAATTCATGACGCGCTTTTTGATGTCGGTCTTTGGCTTGATGGTGCTCGTCGGAATGATCTGGGGCTTGGTTCGCTTGCCGCTCTTTTCCATTACCGCCATGACTTTGACTGGGGAGGTCGAGCACAACAACGTCCTCACCATCCGCGCCAATGTGACGCCGCAGATCAGGGGGAACTTTTTCACCGTCGATTTGGCCCGTGCCCAACAAACCTTTCAATCCATTCCTTGGGTGCGCAAAGCGGTGGTCGAGAGAGAGTTTCCCAACCGCATTCGGGTGACTTTGCTCGAGCACAAGCCTGTGGCGTTTTGGGGGCAAGAGGGAGAGGGGCGTCTGCTCAACGCGCAAGGCGAAGTGTTTGATGCCAATTGGGGAGAAGTCGATGAGGACGGCTTGCCCAAGTTAAAGGGCCCCGATAACCAATCGGGCCTGGTGCTACAGGTGTTTGATCTGGTCAGGCCTGAGTTTAAAAAAATGGGTTTGGATGTGATTGAACTCAATTTGAGTGAGCGTGGCAGTTGGAGCGCGCGGCTCACCAACGGCGGCATGGTGGAGATAGGGCGCGGCGAGCCCCAAGAGATCGTCTCTCGGGTGAGCAACTTTACGAAAACCTTGCCGCAGGTGAGTGAACGCTATGACCGACAAGTCAGCGCGTTGGAATCTGCAGATTTACGCCACGACCATGGCTATGCCCTTCGTTTGAAGGGCATCACCACCGTGGACTCACAAACGTTGAAGAGGTAAGTCAGGGGTCATTATGGCAAAAGAGTACAAAGATTTGGTGATCGGTTTGGACATTGGCACGAGCAAAGTGATGGTCGTGGTGGCCGAGGTGCTCGCTGGCGGTGAGCTCAAAATAGCAGGCCTGGGTGTGTCACAAAGCAATGGCTTAAAGCGTGGCGTGGTGGTCAACATTGATGCCACCGTGCAAAGCATTCAACAAGCGCTCAAAGAGGCGGAGTTGATGGCCGACTGCAAGATCACACGGGTCTACACCGGCATCACGGGCAGTCACATTCGCGGCATCAACTCGAGCGGCATGGTTGCGGTCAAGGACCGAGAGGTCACCGCACCGGACGTGGCGCGCGTGGTCGAGACGGCCAAAGCCATCAATATCTCCACCGATCAACGCCTCTTGCTGGTCGAGCCACAAGAGTTTGTGATCGACGGCCAAGATGTCAAAGAGCCCATCGGCATGAGCGGCATCCGTCTTGAAGCCAAGGTGCACATCGTGACCGGTGCGCAAAGCGCAGCAGAAAACATCATGAAGTGTGTGCGCCGCTGTGGCTTGGATGTTGACATGCTCATGCTCAACCCATTGGCCTCGAGCCGCTCGGTGCTCACCAACGATGAAAAAGAGTTGGGCGTGGCATTGGTGGACATTGGGGCGGGCACGACCGACGTGGCGATTTTTACAGGCGGAGCCATTCGGCACACCGCGGTGATTCCCATCGCCGGTGACTTGATCACGAGCGACATTGCCATGGCACTCAGAACCCCCACCAAAGACGCCGAGGACATCAAGGTTGAGTCTGGTTACGCCAAACAACTGTTGGCCGATCCCGAGGTCCAAGTGGAGGTCCCGGGCCTCGGAGACCGAGGACCGCGCATGCTCAGCCGACAAGCCTTGGCCGGGGTGATTGAGCCACGGGTCGAAGAGATTTATGCCTTGGTGCAACAAGTGATTCGAGACTCCGGGTTTGAAGAGGTGCTGTCTTCAGGGATAGTGATCACGGGCGGCTGTGCGTTGATGCCCGGCATGGTGGAGCTCGGCGAGGACATCTTTTTAAAGCCCGTGCGCCGTGGTGTGCCCAATTACGCCGGCGCTTTGGCCGACATGGTCTCGCAACCCAGAGCCGCCACGGTCATGGGACTCCTTGAGGAGGCCCGCATGGGGCGCTTGAGGGGATTCAAGGTCGCACAAAAGAATGGTTCGATGAAGACGGCCTTTGGTGCGGTCAAAGACTGGTTTGTGGGGAATTTCTAATGACCAATGCAATGACACTGTCAATTCCCCAACGCGCCGTCAAGTCTCACGGTGGCGAGCACTTGCCGCTGGCCCCACCCAAATTGAGTGGCAGCGGATGAAGGCCTGCTGCAAACAGCTGGGACGGGCAACACAACAATAATAAAAACAATAAAAACAAAAAATGACAAACAGCAATACAACAAGCAACTGCAAAAATTGAGAATGGGAGTTAAAAATGGCAATAGAAATGATTGAAGTTCAAGAGTTCAACGCAGGCACCCAAATCAAGGTGATTGGTGTGGGCGGTGGTGGCGGCAATGCGGTCGAGCACATGATCAAAAGTGGGGTCAAAGGCGTGGAGTTCATCTGCGCCAACACCGATGCACAGGCTTTAAAGCTGAGTTCGGCCGACAAGATCATTCAGCTCGGCAGCACGGGACTGGGTGCGGGCAGCCGGCCCGAGCGCGGTCGTGAGGCCGCCGAGGCGGCGGTCGAGAGCATTCGAGCCACCTTGGAGGGCTGTAACATGCTCTTCATCACAGCCGGTCTTGGCGGGGGCACCGGCACGGGTGCAGCGCCCGTGGTGGCCCGAGTCGCGCGTGAGATGGGAATTTTGACCGTCGGGGTGGTGACCAAGCCCTTTGAGTGGGAAGGCGGGCGACGCATGAACCACGCTGAAGCGGGCTTGAATGAGCTCGAAGAAAACGTGGACTCGTTGATCATTGTGCTCAATGAGAAATTGCTCCAAGTCTTTGGCGACGATGTGTCTCAAGACGCAGCCTTTGCATTTGCCAACGATGTGCTGCGCAACTCGGTGGGCGGGATTGCCGAAATCATCAATGTCGAGGCCTTGGTGAACGTCGACTTTGAGGACGTTCGCACCGTCATGAGCGAGCAAGGCAAAGCAATGATGGGCACAGCGGTGGCCTGCGGTCCAGACCGTGCGCGCATTGCCGCCGAGCAAGCGGTGGCCTGCCCACTCCTTGAAGGCGTGGACATGAGTGGCGCCAAGGGCGTGCTTGTTTTGATCACCGCGGCCAAGGGTGCTTTGAAATTGTCTGAGTCGCGTGAAGCCATGAACACCATTCGTGCTTATGCTTCCAACGATGCACACGTGATATACGGTACGGCCTATGACGATGCTTTGGGCGACGAAATTCGCGTGACTGTGGTGGCAACAGGCTTGTCGGTGACAGGCAAGCGTCAAGCGCAAAATCTGCAAGTCATTCGCACTGGCACCGACAACGCACCCGTGATGGTCTCCCCCCATTACACGCCACACCCGATGCTCTCGCAGCCTCCTGCGATTTTGCCCAGTTCCTTCGCACCAATGTCCCCTGCCCACGTGGCGCCCAACCCGGTGCAGGAAATGCCTGTCCCCACGTTTTTGGCGCCGAGTGCCCCAGAGCCCAGTGCGTCGCGCAGCAATGAGGGGTCAATGGGTGCGCCCACGGCCAGCATGACCCCGAGTGGACCGAGTTCAGCGAGTTCAGCGAGCTCAGCGAACCAGCCCACAGCCAGAACGCCTGTGCAGCCCAACTACACCGACATGGCGGTTCCCAGTGTCTGGCGCACCAATCGCGTTCAAGCCGCGGCCAAAGTGGACGCTTTGGCATCGGGCGGCATGGACGACTACGAAATACCGGCTTTTTTAAGAAAACAAGCGGATTGAAGATGACGGTGGTCTTGAATCCTTGGTGGGGCCGGGCCATGAACAGGGCCCTGGCCCTGTCTTCTTAAGTGCGAGGGTTACATCGGCTTTGCAAAGGCTGAGCACCAAGGCTCTCGGGGGTCGGGTAAAATGGCACTTGTGTTAAAACAAAGAACCCTTCGTTCCATGACCCGCGCAGTGGGGGTTGGTCTTCACAGCGGTGAGCGTGTGGAGTTGGTCCTGCGCCCGGCCCAAGTGAACACCGGCATTGTGTTTCGCCGTATCGATTTGCCTCAGCCCGTGGACATCCCTGTGCGGGCCTCAAGTGTGACGGACACCCGGCTGGCCTCCACCATCTCCAATGGCAACGTCAAGGTGCACACCATTGAGCACCTGATGTCGGCCCTGTGCGGTTTGGGGATTGACAACTTGTATGTGGACATCTCTGCCGAGGAGGTGCCGATTTTGGACGGCTCGGCGGCCTCCTTTGTGTTTTTGCTCCAGTCTGCTGGAATTGAGCTGCAAAATGCACCCAAAAAAATACTCCGTGTTTTAAAAGAAGTTCAGGTGCGCCAAGGTCAAGGTGTTCAAGAAAAATGGGCCACCCTCTCGCCCTATCATGGTTTTCGCTTGAGTTTTGAGATCGATTTTCAGCATCCCGCGGTGGATTCGACGGGGCAGCGGGTGGTGTTTGACATGGAATCGGGCCGCTACTCGCAAGACATTGCACGCGCGCGGACCTTTGGCTTTACCAAGGACGTGGAGATGATGCGCGCCAATGGATTGGCTTTGGGCGGCGGCTTGGACAACGCCATCGTGATGGACGACTACCGAGTGCTCAACGCAGAGGGTTTGCGCTATGACGACGAGTTTGTCAAACACAAGATCCTCGACGCCATGGGGGACTTGTACATCTTGGGCAGCCCCTTGATGGCTTCTTACAGCGCGTTTCGCTCAGGGCACGCCTTGAACAATGCGTTGCTGCGCGCTTTGCTCGCCAGTCCCGAGTCCTATGAGTGGGTGAGCTTTGAGGACGAGAAAAAAGCCCCCAAAGGTTTGGCCGATCTTGCCAGCGCTTGGTGAAAAAAAGCTTCCTGTTCAGAAGCCCGATTCCCGCCTGTATTCAGGGCGTTGTGAGGGCAATTCTTTTAAGTTTTAACAGGGTGCGCGGAAATCCCCTGCGTTAAGGGGGAGGATGAATAGCGCGGACACCGAAGGTGTTTCGGGTTGTCGGCTGTTGGGGTGTTTGCTGTTGTTCGATGTTGTTCGATGTCTTGGCGAACGATCGCTACCGGAGCGCCACCACACGAGGCTGCAAAATAAAATGGCGACCCTAGCGCGTTACCCCACAGCTTTTTAGCAACGCTTGGATATCTCAATGAAGCAGGAACCCACTGAAGTGACTGCGCATGATGTTTCTCATGCGCAGCACCGTAGGAATCCCGGTCTCTTCAGGGCCGGGAGGATGTCAAGCGTTGAGTATCTACGCTGCTCAGAGGCAAAGGGTTGAAGAGTTTTCGATCGAAGTCAAACCGACCATTGTTTTTTTAGCGACTGCGCCCGTCTTTGAATTGACCCGTGTTGCTCGAGCCCAATTGGGTCGCGAGTCCTGTATTGGACTGCACCCATGCGACTTGGGCGTGGGTGATGGCCAAGCCCAAGGCATCGGCCGCATCGGTGCCAGGCAGGCGATCGAGATTCAACAAACGTTTGACCATTTCTTGCACCTGGGCCTTTTGGGCTTTGCCGTGTCCGGCGATGGATTTCTTCATCTGCAAGGCGGTGTACTCGGTGACCGACAAGTTGTTGAACACCAAGGCGCTCAAACACGCCCCACGCGCTTGGCCCAGGAGCAAGCTTGACTTGGGGTTGTTGTTGACAAACACGATTTCAATGGCGCTTTGGTCCACCTGGTACGCATTGACGACTTGGCTCACCCCATCAAAGAGCGCTTTGATACGGAGTGGCAAATCTTGGGTGGGCAAGTGGGTGGTTTTGATGGTGCCGCTCGCCACGTAACGCAGTCGCTGACTCTGGGACTCGATCACCCCAAAGCCCGTGCACTGCAGCCCCGGGTCAATGCCCAGGATCATCATGGCAACACCGCCTGGTTTTCCCGTGCGGTGATTTGTTCAGACCGGTTTTGAACATAAGCCGAGTTGGGCAGCTTCTCAAAATACTTGGGGCGCGGCAGCATCACGGCCAGTCTGGCCGCTTCTTCAGCTGTGAGTTGAGAGGCGGGTTTCTTGAAATAGTGCAGGCTCGCAGCCTGCGCGCCAAACACCCCTTCGCCCCACTCCACGTGGTTGAGATAGATTTCTAGAATTCGTTTTTTACCGAGCACACCTTCAAGGGCCAAGGTGATCAAAAGCTCTTGGCCTTTGCGAATGAAGTTGCGCTCACCGCTCAAGAACAAGTTTTTGGCCAACTGCTGGGTAATGGTGGACCCCCCCACGATGTGGGGCGGGCGGGTGCTTTGGGAATTTTGCGCGTGCCCTTGCACGGATTGATTTTTTTGCCAGGCGTGCTCAATAGCCCGCCACTGAACACCACCGTGGCTGGCAAACAAATCGTCTTCGGAGACAATCACGGCGCGCTTGAGATGGATGGAGATTTTGTCATATGGCACCCAGTGCTCTGACCACGCCATGGGCCGGGCCGCAAAAGACAAGCGGGCCATCTCACTTCTCTCAAAAGTGGTGGACTCGGGGTCTACCCAGCGCATCAAGATGATTTTTCCCAGAAAAAAAAGTTCGAGCAACAACAACACCCAAAGAGAGGTTTTGATGAGCCGCAAGAATTCAAACCCCAAACGCGCCAATAAGGTCTGGGCTTTCATCTTTGGCTCCAAGGTATTGTGAGGGCATGGTCATGGTCATGGGCTTGGGCTTGGGCTCGCGTCATGGTTCGTCCGTGTAATCTTTGCTCACCAAGCCATCTGGGGTGAAATGAAACACACTCACGATGGCCAGTTCATCGGCGTCTCGCCGCACCTCGCTTGGGAAAGTCCCGTAAGGTGCGCCACGGCGAACAATGGCCAATGCGCGTTTGTCAAGTTCGCTTGAACCCGAACTTTGCAAGATCTCGCTTTGGAGGACCTCGCCCGCCGCGTTGATGCTCAGCATCATGGTGAGTGTGCCATACAACTTGTGCCCAGCCACTTGGGGGAAGTAGCGAGTTCCTGTGGCTTCAATTTTACTTTTCACCCCCACATAATACTGGGCGTAGTTCACCTCTTGGGTCGATGGGGAGAGGTAGCGCCGCCTGGGCCTGGCGTTTTGTTCTTGGATGCGCTCTTGAATTTGTCCAAGCCACTTCAACAAGGCCTGGCGCTTTTGCTCTTGGGCCTGGGTCGGCGCGCGCTCCCAAAACGCTGGGGTGTGGTCGAGTTGCTCGTGCAGATTGGTGATCAAGGCACGCTCCTGTGCTTGCAAACGCCTGATGGGGTCTTGGCTTGGCGCATGGTCGAGGCCCATGCGCATTTGCGCCACACGTTCGGTGGGGGAAGAGGCGAGAGACTTGCTCAGCAAGTCGCCGCCTCCGAGCAAGGTGGTTTGAGCCAAGGCTTGGGCGCGCTCGTTGGAGTCCTGCACGCTGCGGGTGTTGACCAAGATGATTTGTATGGGCGCACCTTTAACCACACGGTTTTGCGAGACCCAGACACCCAAGCCCACGCAAAAGATCAACACATGGGTGCTCAGCGACAAGCCCAAGGCGGTTTTAAAGTGCAGGCCAGGCCAAGTCCAGCGAACGTGCACCCAACGCGCAAAAGTGGAGCTTGGCGATTCGGCCATGGTGTCAACCTTGAGTGGCAGGCGACTCACTGGAGGATACAGGGGTCGCAGTCGATAAAGTTTCTGGCGAGGATTCGGCTTCCTCCATATCGAGCGCCAAGCTCAAAGGGCCAGCCAACGTGGCCAGCTCCTCTGTGTCGTCCATGTCGCTCTCCAAACCCTCACCCTCACCTTTGCTATTGCCGCTGCCCTCGGTGGACTCGAGTGGGTTGCCGCTCAGGTCCAACCCAGCGCCCTCGCGCACGGCCGTGCTCTCCAGGGTGAACAAATACTGCGCTTTGACATCCAAGGCGATCAAGTCAATGCCGTCCAACTTCAAGCCTACGCGCTCGCCGCGGTTGAGCGTTTTGGCGGTGGTCAAAGACAGCACCAAGGGCAGATTTTCCAAGCGCACCAAGACCGGAAATCCAGGAACGGCTTTGATGACACTGGCCACCGTTTCGGTGATGCCCTCTTGCAATATATATTGAAGGACCCAGTAGCGCTCCATGCTTTGCTGGTGGCTGTTGTAGGCGCTGTAGGCCGACTCGAAGGAGGAGATGATGGCAAACAGTTCGGTGTCTTTGGGCTTGAAGGGGGCGGCCAGCGCCGCGGTGTTGCCATGGGTCGCACAAGCCACAATTTGCCACTGGTTGACCAAGTCGGTGTAGCGCCGAAGTGGAGAGGTACTCCAAGCGTAGCTCGGCACCCCAATGCCCGCATGGGGCAGCGCCTTGGTGCCCATCCTGACTTTGACACCGGGCAGCATGCTTTGCTGGGAGCGATAAATCCCGGGAACACCGAGCTCACTCAGCCATCCCCCCCATGTGGAATTGGCCAAAATCATGCTCTCGGCCACGATCAAATCCAAGCCACTGCCCCGCATCCGAGGGGTGATGGAGACCCGCTCGTCGCCCCTTGGCGTGTCAGGGTCGCTCAAAGCGGCGTTGGCGTCGTCACTTGAAGTCCCCCCCTCCAATTTGAATTGGTAATCGGGCTGGTTAAAGCGCTCGGGTTTGCCGCGCACGACTTCTCGCGCCGCTTTGAGTTTCAAGGCCAAGCGGTACAGGAAAGAAAGCTTGGCGTGGGCGTGCTCGATGGGCAAGAGCTCATGGGGCGGGTTGAGCTCGACCTCGGGCGAATCAGGCGGTTCGCTCGCCTCGAGCCAGGCGGTGTTGATCCATTTTTCCAAGCGGTCGTAGCGCAAATTGGCAGCAATGAACACCTGCTCCACGCGGGTGAAGGTCTTGAGTGTCTCCAAGCTCTCTTCACTCAGCGTGACATACAAAGAGACACTGGCGCAGCGTTGGCCGGCTTTCAAGGTAAAGGCGTCCACCGTGGTTTTGGGCAGCATGGTGATTTTCTGGCCCGGCATGTAAACGGTGGAGAGTCGATCGCGGGCGTTTTGGTCCATGACATCCCCGGGCTTGAAGCCCAAAGCGGGTGCCGCAATGTGGATGCCCAATGTCACCACACCGCTGCCCAAACCACTCACCGAGAGCGCATCGTCGATCTCGGTGGTCATCGAGTCATCGATGGAGAAGGCGTGGACTTCACGGTCTTCGCCGCCGGGACCCTGAGGCGCTGTGGCCAAGGGCAGGCTCTCAAGACTCGCGGCACTGGGGGTGAAGCCAAGGACACTTGGAGAAAACTGCACGCCTTTGGGAAACTGGTCAAACAAAAAGCGTTGCCAATGAAATTCATAGGCCGAGCCGATGGCTCGGGCCGCTTGCAAGAGCACGAGTGGGGGCTTTTGGGCGGCGTGAGAGGCTTGGACCACCGCTTTGTATTCGGCGGCGTTTTTATCGGGTTTGAATAAAATTTTGTAGAGCTGCGCACGGATCGGGTCAGGGCACAGGCCCGCGGCCAAGTCCTGGGCCCATTGGTCGGTTTGGGCTTGGAGGAGGCGCTTTTTCTCAATGGCTGCGAGGGCCAAGGCCACCACTTCGGGGGCGGCCTTTTTAAAGCGCCCTTTGCCCAGGCGGCGAAAGTAATGGGGGGCTTCAAAGAGCAGGAGCAAGCTGGCGAGTTTTTGCGCCAAGCTCGCGTCGCTGGAGAAGTAATCTTTGGCCAATTGAATGAAGTCAAACTCATCGTCCTGGGCAAATTCATAGGCGAGCTCGGTCTCCATGGTGGCACGTGCTTCTTGCGCTTGGGTCCACAACAATGCGGGTGCAGGGGCCTCAAACTGCAGCAACAACTGGGCACTTTTGACCTTGATGCGTTTGCCCGAATCGAGCTCAATTTGAGCCGATGTGTCGGTGGTGGAGAGGATTTTGCCACTGGCGTATTTGCCAGCTTCTTCATAAATTGCGTACATGTCACGGATTGTCCCATGGACTGGGTGCGAGGAAGGCGCACAAAGTCAGAAAAAATCCACGCCTTTGAGGCCACTTGCCATGGATAATACGGACCATGCCAATTATTTTGGAAGAACCCAACCCCTACCAACGGATGAAATTCATGCTGCAAGGCTTGGATGGACCGCTCTTGGCGGCAGTGTTTTTACTCGCCTGTGCGGGCATGCTCACCATGTACTCCTCTGGGGGAGGTGCCGACGGGCGCTTTGTCGACCACGGCAGAAACATGGCCTTGGCCTGCCTCATCATGTTCATGGTGGCCCAAATTCCTCCCCATCGATTGATGGCCTTTGCTCTGCCCTTGTATACCGTGGGGGTGGCCTTGTTGATTGCCGTGGCAGTCTTTGGACTCACCAAAAAGGGTGCCAAGCGTTGGCTTTACGTGGGCGTGGTGATCCAACCCAGCGAGATCTTGAAAATCGCCATGCCGCTCATGCTCTCGTGGTGGTTTCAAAAGCGCGAAGGTCAATTGCGCCCATTGGACTTCTTGGTGGCGAGTATTTTGCTCTTGGTGCCCGTGGGTTTGATTGTCAAGCAGCCCGATCTTGGCACCGCCATTTTGGTCTTGTCCGCGGGCTTTTATGTGATTTTCTTTGCCGGTTTGAGCTGGCGCTTGATCATTCCCCCCGTGGTGATTTTTTTGGGCTTGGCCTTGGCCTTGGTGATCTTGGAGCCCACTTTGTGCGATGACCAGTTTCACTGGCCGCTTTTGCGAGACTATCAGCAGCAGCGCATTTGTACACTCTTGGACCCTTCGCGCGACCCCTTGGGCAAGGGGTTTCACATCATCCAAGGCATGATTGCGATTGGCTCAGGGGGTATTTTTGGCAAGGGCTTCTTGCAAGGCACCCAAACCCATCTGGATTTCATTCCTGAGCATGCCACTGACTTTGTATTTGCTTCCTACGCCGAAGAGTTTGGACTTTTGGGTGCGATTATGTTGATCGTGGGCTTTGTTTTCTTGATCCTCAGGGGCTTGAGCATTGCACTGGATGGCCCCACGCTTTTTAGTCGACTGCTCGCAGGCAGCATCACCCTGATTTTTTTCACCTACGCCTTTGTGAACATGGCCATGGTGAGCGGCATTTTGCCGGTGGTGGGGGTGCCCCTGCCCTTTATCAGTTACGGCGGCACGGCCATGGTGACCCTGGGCTTTGGCCTAGGGATCTTGATGTCGGTCTCCAAAGCCAAACAGCTCGTCCAGTCCTGATTTTGGGTCTGCCCCAAAGTCCCTTTGAAGCCGTGTGGGCATTGTCGGGTGCGTCTTGGGGTCGAGAACGGCCAGACCCTACAATGCAGGCATGATGAAAAATTCCCCTTCCCCAGCTTTAGCCTCTCCTTTTGCGCTTGCCTTGGGGCTTGACGCTGGACTGGCCTCTCCCATTGCGCCGCGCCAAGCGGCCAAGGACAGCAAGCCATCGGTCTCGGCCTCGCAAGAGCGCCAGCGCGTCGCTCAAGACTTGTTGCTCGCCCCGTTTGGTCTGGATGAAAACCACCTGCAACGTGTCTTGGCCGAAATCACCCAGCACCAAGTCGATGATGCGGACTTGTACTTTCAGACCACACGCTCTGAGGGTTGGAGCTTGGAAGAAGGTATTGTGAAGACTGGGTCCTTTAGCATTGACCAAGGGGTGGGTGTGCGGGCAGTCAGTGGCGAGAAAACCGCTTTCGCTTACTCAGATGACATTTCTTGGGCGAGTCTATTGGACGCTGCGCGCACTGTGCGCACCATCACCGCCGCCATGAGCCATGGCCGGCAAAAGGTGCCCCGCGGCAAAATGCCCTCGGCCAGGCGTCTCTATGGCGTCGAGGATCCCATTGCCAGTATGGACAGCACGGCCAAAGTGCAGTTGCTCGAAAAGGTCGAAGGCATGGCGCGCGCGGTCGACCCCAAGGTCGTGCAAGTGATGGCGAGTTTGTCCATGGAGCACGATGTGGTGCTCGTGGCACGTGCCAACGGGGTGAGAGCCGCCGATATCCGGCCTTTGGTGCGGTTGAGTGTCACGGTGATTGTGGAGCAAAACGGTCGCCGAGAAACCGGCTCAAGCGGTGGCGGTGGTCGTTTTGGTTTGGCCTATTTCGATGATGCTTTGCTGCTTTCTTACGCCAAGGAAGCGGTGCAGTGCGGACTGACCAATTTGGAGGCGCGCGCAGCCCCTGCTGGGGAGATGGCCGTGGTGCTCGGTCCCGGATGGCCTGGTATTTTGTTGCACGAAGCCATTGGACACGGGCTTGAGGGGGACTTCAACCGCAAAGGCTCGAGCGCTTTTAGTGGGCGCATTGGCAAGCGCGTTGCCGCCAAAGGCGTGACTGTGCTCGACGACGGCACGCTCGCGCACCGCCGTGGCTCCTTGAATGTGGACGACGAAGGTGAGGTGAGTCAAAGAAATGTGCTCATCGAAGACGGTATTTTGCAAGGGTATATTCAAGACACCATGAACGCGAGGTTGATGGGGGTCAAGACCACGGGCAACGGCCGGCGTGAGAGCTATGCGCATTTGCCCATGCCAAGGATGACCAACACCTACATGCTGGGCGGGGATCGGGACCCAGCCGAGATCATTGGCAGCTTAAAGCGGGGCCTTTACGCCAGCAATTTTGGTGGGGGACAAGTTGACATCACGTCGGGCAAATTCGTGTTCTCCACCAGCCAAGCTTGGTGGGTTGAAAATGGCAAACTGCTCTACCCCGTGAAGGGTGCCACCTTGGTGGGCAACGGCCCCGATGCCCTCACTCGGGTGAGCATGATAGGCTCAGATTTGCACTTGGACTCGGGTGTTGGCACCTGTGGCAAGGAAGGCCAAAGTGTGCCGGTCGGCGTGGGTCAACCAACACTGCGCATTGAGGGGTTAACGGTGGGCGGTACGGCTTAAGTCAGCGTCTGTGCAAACGCTGGTGCAGTCGTGTGTGTATTTTGTGATATATTTTATCCATGATGAATTTCTCTCATTTTGGATTTTTCAAAACCTTTCTCGCTGCGCTTTGGGCGGCTCAGAGAGTTTGAACGAATCCATCTCGATTTAAATTCTCACCAGCCGCCCTTAGAGGGCGGTTTTTTGTTGATGGGGTTGCTTTTATGCTGCACGCCAAGGCAGTGGGCAATCTTTTTGTTGAAAGTTAACGTTCATGACTACCAAAGTTCAACCCCACTTGCTGCCCATGGGGGCCGAAAAAACCAGTCAAACCGATGACCAGCGGATCAAAGACATCACGGTCCTCCCCCCTCCAGAGCACTTGATTCGTTTCTTTCCCATCCAAGGCACGCCGGTTGAAGCACTCATTGCCAAGACGCGCCAGGCGATTCACCGCATCATGGTGGGCAAGGACGATCGCTTGCTCGTCGTGATGGGCCCGTGCTCCATCAACGACCCAGCCGCCGCACTTGAGTACGCCCGCCGCTTGGTCCATGCCCGTGCCGATTTTGCCGATACCTTGGAGGTGGTGATGCGGGTGTATTTTGAAAAACCCCGCACCACGGTGGGCTGGAAGGGTCTCATCAACGATCCCTATTTGGACGAGAGTTATCGCATTGACGAGGGCTTGAGGATTGCGCGCCAGCTCTTGATTGAGATCAACCGCCTGGGGCTGCCCGCCGGCAGTGAGTTCTTGGACGTGATCTCACCACAGTACATTGGTGACTTGATCTCTTGGGGTGCGATTGGCGCCAGAACCACCGAGAGCCAAGTGCACCGCGAATTGGCTTCAGGGATTTCTGCGCCCATTGGATTCAAGAACGGGACCGATGGCAACATCAAAATTGCCACCGACGCGATCCAAGCCGCTGCGCGAGGGCATCACTTTTTGTCGGTCCACAAAAACGGGCAAGTGGCCATTGTCCAAACCCAGGGCAATGCCGACTGCCACGTGATTTTGCGCGGTGGCAAAAAGCCCAACTATGACGCGCAAAGTGTCCAAGAGGCTTGTGCCGAGTTGGTCAAAGCGCATTTGCCCACCCCCTTGATGGTGGACTGCTCACATGCGAATGCAAGCAAGCAGTTTGAAAAACAAAAGGACGTGGTGGCTGACATTGCCCAACAAATCTCGGGTGGATCCGAACTTATTTTTGGGGTGATGCTCGAGAGCCATTTGATCGAGGGGGCGCAAAAATTTACCCCAGGCAAAGACCCGGTGGGCAACTTGACCTATGGTCAAAGCATCACCGACCCCTGTCTGGGGTGGGACGACTCTTTGGCCTGTCTGCGTGTGTTGTCCCAAGCCGTGAAGTCCAGGCGCAAAAAGGCTTGAGTTCAGCCTTGCCCTTGTAGGCCTCATAGGGATTGAGGCTGTGGGGGTGGGTTCAATCAAGCGGCGGGGCCTGCCAAGCCTGCTAAGCCAGCCAAGTGCGATAACAACTTGGCATGAATGCCACCAAAGCCGCCGTTGCTCATGCAAACGATGTGGTCGCCAGGCTTGGCGTGTGCGCACACGAGCTCAACCATCGCGTCGATGTTGCTCGCGCACATCGCTCGCTCTCCCATGGGCGCCAATGCCTCTTTTGCGTCCCAATCAAGTCCCTGGGTGTGACAAAAACTCAAATTCGCGGCTGCCAAAGAAGCGGGCAGCAGGGCTTTCATGCTGCCGAGCTTCATGGTGTTGCTGCGCGGCTCAAACACGCACAAAATGCGCGCTTGCGCTCCCAATTGGCGTCTCAAGCCTTCCAAGGTGGTTTGGATGGCCGTGGGGTGGTGGGCAAAATCGTCGTAGACGCTCACCCGTTCAGTGTTGGCTTGGGCCTGGCTGGATGCGCTTGTGTCGCTGAGTCCCAAGGCCACTTGGCCCTTGAGCTCCATGCGCCGGCGCACGTTTTCAAAACGCTCGAGAGCCTGGACACTCACCTCGATACTGACGCCAACATGGCGCGCTGCAGCGATGGCGGCCAAGGCATTCATCTGGTTGTGCACGCCGGTGATGGACCAGCGCAGTCGAGCGACCGGCACGTCTTCATGCCAAATTTCAAAGTCTTCAGCGGGTCCTGAGATGCGCCAATTCATGGCGATGGTGTCCTTGTCTTGAGGCTCATGGCTTTGGATGGCAAACCCCTCACACTCGCTCCAGCAGCCCATGGCGAGCACGCGTTGCAGGCTTGACTCTTGGGCGTTGACGATCAAGCGGCCTGAGCCGGGCACGGTTCTCACCAGATGGTGGAATTGGCGCTCGATCGCCTTGAGGTCATCAAAGATATCGGCGTGATCGAACTCGAGGTTGTTCAAAATCACCGTGCGGGGGCGGTAGTGAACGAATTTGCTGCGTTTGTCAAAAAACGCCGTGTCGTATTCATCGGCCTCGATGACAAAGAGGGGTCTCTTGGTCATGCGGGTCTTGATGGGCAGTCGTGCCGAGGTGTTGAAGTTCAGGGGCACCCCGCCAATCAAGTAGCCGGGTTGAAGTCCGGCGTGCTCGAGGATCCAAGCAAGCATGGAGCTCGTGGTGGTTTTACCGTGGGTGCCGGCCACCGCAAGGACGTGAAACTCATGACCGGTTTTGTGCAACAGGTGCTCACTCAACCACTGAGGTCCACTCATGTAGGGCAGCCCCAATTCCAAAATGGATTCCATCAAGGGGTATTTGGCCACGCCTTGCTCACTGTGTTGGCGCGACACCACATTGCCCACCACGAACAAGTCGGGTTGGTGGGCGAGTTGCTCGTTGCCAAAGCCTGGGGTGAGCTCAATGCCCAGGGCTTGGAGCTGATCACTCATGGGTGGGTAGACCCCTTGGTCGCAACCGGTGACGCGGTGACCACTGGCCTTGGCCAAAGCGGCCAATCCTCCCATAAAGGTGCCGCAAATGCCTAAGATGTGTATGTGCATTTTGACTATTTTAGACCTGAGCGTTCACGCCTTTGAGAGCCTTGGTGATGACTCTTGGATTTGCATCTGGCCTGGCTGACCAAGCTCGTCTTTTAACGTTTGCGGTGAAGGCGATCCAATCCCTTGAGGGATTGAGTGCCATGGGGGGGTCTGGGTTGATTTCCGCAATTGAATGATTGATTGATGATTTTTCATGCAGGGGATCATGGGCACGGTGGCATTGAAGACAATCTTGAAACGCCGCCGCCAAGCGGTTATAAAAGCCTTTGCACAGGGTGTGCAAGCGTTGGACTCGCTCAGCCAGTTGAAGACTGGGTATACGGAAAATCCCTAGAGATCCGCAGCCCCAGTCGCCAAGGCGAATGCTGCCTAAAAGCGCTTGCAAAAGTTCACTGGAGGGTCCCTGAAAGCCCTTTAAGTTGGCCATGGTGACAGTCTGGCTTTAAAGGTGTGCACAATACGGCCTGTGAAGAATGAACACGATGACACGATTGCCCAAACGGCCGCCCAACTGGTCGTTCAAGAGGGCTTGGAATACCGGGACGCCAAACGCCAGGCGATCAAACGTTTGGGGCTGGGTGCTCGCACGGCCTTGCCCAGCAACGCTTTGGTTGAAATGGCCGTGAGGGAGTACATTGAGCTCTTTTGCGCCGAAGAGCAAGCGGAGCAGTTGCTCCACCTGAGGCGGCTTGCACGCCAGTGGATGGGGCGTTTGCGCGAGTTTCGGCCCCACCTCTCGGGGGCTGTTTGGCGGGGAACGGCCAGTGAGCACTCGGATATCTATCTTCAACTCTTTTGCGAAGACCCCAAAAGTGCGGAAATTGAGCTCATCAATCAAGGTCTGCGCTACCAGGTCACGCGCGTGCGCGGCTTCAAGGGCGAGGACGTTGACGCTCTGAGTTTGAACGTCCAGTCCACGGCCCTGTCGCGGTATGTGGGCGTGCATTTGATGATTTATGACCTCGACGACATCCGGGGGGCCCTCAAAGCGGACCCCCAAATGGGTTCTTTGCGAGGCGACGAGCAAGCCCTTCTTCGCTTGCTGGAGTAAGATCCGACCATGAACGAAAAGACCCACCACCCCCCGTCCGATCAGGCTGACGCGTCTGAACAAGATCCGGGCTGGTCACGCCGCACCAGCCTCTTGGCAGGTCTGGGCGTGGCGGTTTTTGCCGGCGCGGCAGGTTGGGGCGTCAACACCTGGCTGCAAAACGGGGGTCTTTCTGGTGTGGCTTCCTTGTCCGAGGCGGCTCAAAACACCTTGTGGTCCTCAAGCTTCGATCGGCCCAACGGCGAACCCTTGGCCATGTCGAGCTTGAAGGGTCGTCCCTTGGTGCTTAATTTTTGGGCAACCTGGTGTCAGCCATGCATCGCTGAAATGCCGTTATTGGACGCTTATTTCAAGCAAAATGCTGCCAAAGGTGTTCAAGTGCTGGGGTTGGCCATTGATCAACCGAGTGCCGTGGTGCATTTTTTGTCACAACGCCCGGTGAGTTATCCGATCGGGTTGGCGGGTTTGCTGGGTCCTGAGCTCAGCAAGAGTTTGGGCGACGATCAAGGCGGCCTGCCCTTTACCCTGGTCTTGGACGCCAAGGGTGACTTGCTCGAACGCCATTTGGGCCGTTTGCACGATGCCGACATCGCCCGCTGGAAGCTCGCTTGATTGACAATAGTGGCCTATTGGACCCTAATTGTATTTAAAGTGGGGTCAATTGACGTTATCATTTCGCTTGGATTGGAATTGGCTGAGGTCGGCTGGGTTTGGGTGCGACACGTTTTTGGCTGAAACGCAGCGTCTTTCACTGGTTTGACGTGCAATAAAATAAATATTTATAGTGCTTTTTAATGCGATTTGGTGTAAATTAAGCGTTCTTTGGCTTGAGATATCGTATATTTATGGATTTGAGAAAACTTAAAACTTTGATCGATTTGGTCTCCGAGTCCAATGTGGCCGAATTGGAAATCACTGAGCCCGAAGGCAAGGTGAGGATCGTCAAAAGTGTGGGAGCCCAGTATATACCGTCGGGTGCGAGTTCAGGCGTTGTGCCTTTGAACCTTGCGCCTTTGGAGGTTCCTGGCGTGGTGGTGCCGAGTGCACCGGTGGCAACCGAGCCCGCGGTCAGCCATGCTCACACGGTCAAGTCCCCCATGGTGGGCACATTTTATCGCTCTGCCTCTCCCGAGTCCAAAGCCTTTGTGGAGGTGGGTTCGGTGGTCAATGAGGGGGATACCATTTGTATTGTCGAGGCCATGAAAATTCTCAATGAAATTGAGGCCGACAAAAGCGGCACCATCACCCAAATTTTTGCTCAAAACGCTCAGGCTGTCGAATACGGCAGTCCTCTTTTTGCGATTGAGTAAAGGGGTCCTTCATGTTTAAAAAAATACTGATCGCCAACCGTGGCGAGATTGCCCTGCGCATTCAGCGCGCTTGCAGAGAGCTTGGCGTCAAGGCCGTGGTGGTCTATTCCGAAGCCGACCGCGAGGCCAAATACGTCAAATTGGCCGAAGAGGCGGTGTGCATTGGACCTGCGGCTTCGGCGCAAAGCTATTTGAGCATGCCCTCCATCATCGCGGCGGCCGAAGTCACCGATGTGCAGGCCATTCACCCAGGCTATGGTTTTTTGAGTGAAAACGCCGATTTTGCCGAGCGGGTGGAAAAAAGCGGTTTTCAATTCATTGGACCCACGCCCGAGTCCATCCGCATCATGGGTGACAAGGTCGCGGCCAAGCAGGCGATGATCAAAGCGGGGGTGCCTTGCGTGCCCGGTTCTGAGGGTGAACTCTCCAGCGACCCCGTGCAAATGCGCAAAGTGGCCAAAATGGTGGGCTACCCCGTGATCATCAAAGCCGCCGGTGGGGGGGGCGGGCGCGGCATGCGCGTGGTCTATGACGAGGAGTCTTTGGTGCAAGCGGTGCAGACCACCAAGACCGAGGCGGGAGCCGCCTTTGGCAATGCCGCCGTGTACATGGAAAAGTACCTGCAAAACCCCAGGCACATTGAGATTCAAATTTTGGCGGACCAGCACAAAAATGCCATTTATTTGGGGGAGCGTGACTGCTCAATGCAGCGGCGTCACCAAAAAGTGATTGAAGAAGCACCCGCTCCCCACATTCCCAGAAAGCTCATCGAGAAAATTGGCGAACGCTGTGTGGCCGCTTGCAAGCGGATCAACTACCGTGGTGCCGGAACGTTTGAGTTCTTGTATGAAAACGGCGAGTTTTACTTCATTGAAATGAACACCCGCGTTCAAGTCGAGCACCCTGTGACGGAGTACATCACGCATGTGGACATCGTGCAGCAGCAAATCCGCATCGCCGCTGGAGAGAAACTGAGCTTGACGCAAAAACAAGTGGAGTTCAAGGGGCACGCCATCGAATGCCGCATCAATGCGGAAGACCCCTTTAAATTCACCCCGTCGCCTGGGCGCATCACCACTTGGCACGCGCCTGGAGGACCTGGTGTTCGAGTGGACTCCCACGCCTACACCAACTACATGGTGCCCCCCTACTATGACAGCATGATTGGCAAAATCATTGTGCACGGTGACAGCCGCGAACACGCCTTGGCGCGCATGCGAACTGCATTGTCGGAGATGGTGGTCGAGGGCATTTCCACCAATGTGGCCTTGCACCGTGAGGTCATGAATGATCCCCAGTTCATCCAAGGCGGCACCAACATCCATTATTTAGAAGCTTGGCTTAAAAAGCGACCATGATTGAACTCCAACTCTTGGCGCCAGAGTCCTTGGTCGAGCGTTTGAGTGACGCTTTGCTCGAACTTGGCGCACTGAGCGTGAGCGTCGAAGACGCCGACGCCAACACCGAACACGAGCGTGCCCTCTTTGGGGAGCCCGGCAGTGTGATTGAGGCCAATGCCTGGGAGAGCTCCAAGCTGCTGTGCCTCTTTCATGATGAGGACAGTGCAAGCGAAGCCCTTCAGTCACTGAGGTCACTTCAGTTACCTCAAGCCCTCGAGAACAAAGTCTCGACAGAAGCGTTTGCAGGTTGGCGGTTTTTGGAGATGAAAACCGTCGAGGACCAAGACTGGGTCCGTTTGACGCAGTCGCAGTTTCAACCCATTGCCATTTCCCCTGATTTTTGGATCGTGCCCACCTGGTCAGAGGTGCCGCCAGCGGCGCAAAAAGTCATTCGCTTAGACCCTGGCCTCGCCTTTGGCACGGGTACCCACCCCACCACCCGCATGTGTTTGACGTGGTGCAGTGGTCGCTCTTTTGGTGGGCAGCGCGTCATGGACTACGGCTGCGGTTCTGGCATTTTGGCGATTGCTGCCGCTTTGTTTGGTTGCCAAGAGGTCCAGGCCGTGGACATCGACGAGGCTGCGGTCGAATCGGCCCGGCAAAATGCCAAAGACAACGACGTGGCGTCTTTCATCGAAGTCGGTCTACCGGATGTGGCCCATGGCGAGTTTGATGCGGTCTTTGCCAACATCTTGGCCAGTCCCTTGAAAGTCTTGGCGCCTTTGCTCTCGGGCTTGGTGCGTCCAGGCGGTGTCTTGGTGCTCTCGGGCATTTTAGAGCGGCAGTCTCAAGAGCTCCAAGCGGCCTATGCGCCCTATGCTGATTTACAGGTGATCGATGCCCAGGAGGGTTGGATTTTGATGAGCGCTCGCTTTTAAGTGAGAATGGGTGAGACCCAAGTCAAAGGCCTCAAGAACACAGCAGGCCTGGAAAAAGCCACAGGCCAATCCAGTATGATCGGTTGGCCGAGGACGAAAGCCAATGACAGATGCCAATGACAGATGCCAATGGTCACTGGTCAATCGCCCAATGCCCTCAACCCTTCTTTTTAGATCAGCCCCCACACGAGCGCGATAACGTTGACACCACAGTCCACCCTTGACCCCGTGGCTTTAACGCCTTTGATGGGACCCACGCAATGCCCGCGTTGCCGCACCCGCTATGAGATCGGTGCCCCGCAGTTGGAGGCGGCCGACGGATGGGTGCGCTGTGGAAGCTGTACCCAAGTTTTTTTCGCGCCCGCGTGTTTGAGCCCCCAGTTTGACGCTCACCAGTCGCCAAAGCAGGTCTGGCCTGCTCAAGCCACCAAGGCCCGCGAGATCGCCAATTTGGAGCAGCAACTTGAGCGTCTGAGCGCGCAAAGTCAAGCCCAACTGGGTCCCGGCCCCGTCCCCAAACAAGACCCGACGTCAGACCCAGCACAACAAGACACACACGCCAAATCAAACCCAGCACTTAATCCAGCACTTAATCCAGCACCAAACGACAAGCCTTCGAACGCCAAGCCTGCCCCAGATCAAGGTCTGAAGCCCGCTTTTTTGTATGGACTCGTGGCGGCGCTCGCCTTGGTCATGTTGTTGAGCATTGCCGCCTTTGAGATCTATCGCGCTCGCCATGTGTTGGCCGCCATGTGGCCAGAGCTCAAGCCGACACTGCTCAGCTTTTGCAAGCCGCTTTCCTGCACCTTGGAGACCCCGCATGACTTGCAGGCCATCAGCATTGAAAGCAGCGCTTTGGACCCCAACCCTGCTGAGCCGCACCACTTTTTGTTGAGCCTCAAATTGAGAAACCACAATGCTTATCCTGTCGCGTTGCCTGGGGTGAAATTGGTGGTGCTCAATGGGCTTGACGAGGTGGTCTTTCAGCAATCGATTGAACTGAGCAAAAGTGGCAACTCAGGCGTCATTGAAGCTGGCGTGATCACCCCTGAGCGCGTGAGCGTTGTCATGAGCGAGTCTCTTCCGGATCAACTCGTGAGCGCTTACCGAGTGGAGCTGATCGATCCCCCGTGATGAAGCGTTGGGCCTCACGCCATCTTGCCGCTCTGGAATTCACTGTTCATACACAACAATAATTTTTCAACTCAACGATTGGTTTAACTTCACCATGGCTTCTTTAATTTGTGGATCTTTTGCATTTGACACCATCATGAACTTTGAGGGGCGATTTTCTGAACAGATCTTGCCCGATCAGTTGCACATCTTGAATGTGTCTTTTTTGGCGCCTTCCCTCAGACGTGATTTTGGTGGCTGTGCGGGCAACATTGCCTACAGCCTCAAGCTCCTCGGCGGTGAACCGGTGCCCATGGCCACTTTGGGGCGCGATGGCGGTGTGTATTTGGACCGTTTGAAAGGGCTCAAGATCAGCACCGAGTGGATCCAAGAGGTGAGCACCGACTACACCGCCCAGGCCATGATCATGACCGACAAAGACAACAACCAAATCACGGCATTTCACCCTGGCGCCATGAACCAAGCGCATTTGAATGTGATCCCCAAGGCCGGTGTTGCGAAAGTCGCCATCATTGCCCCCGATGGGCGGCAAGCCATGATTGATCACGCGCAGCAACTGCACGATTTGGCCATTCCGTTTGTCTTTGACCCAGGCCAGGGCTTGCCCATGTTCAATGGGGAAGAATTGAAGCATTTTGTGGACCTGGCCACCTGGGTCACCGTCAATGACTACGAGGCCAAAATGCTGGAAGACAAAGTGGGCGAACCTTTGTCCAACTTGTCCAAGCGGCTCAAGGGTTTAATGGTGACCTTGGGGCATGAGGGGTGTGATGTTTGGGTGCAAGGGGAGGTCTCGCGTGTGGCCCCAGTTTCCGCGCAACAGGTGCTCGACCCCACGGGATGCGGTGACGCCTGGCGGGGTGCTCTCTTGTTTGGCTTGGAGCGAGACTGGAGTCTCACGCGTTGTGCAAGTCTTGGCAACCACCTCGGGGCCTTGAAAATTGCCCATCAAGGTCCGCAAAATTACGCATTGACCGACACCATCCGCGCCTTGATCGCCTGAACCTGGGGCTGAGCAGCACGCCCAAAAAAAAGCCCGGGACCGAGGCGGTACCGGGCTTGAGATCAAACAGTCAACTCTTAGGGCTTGATTGCCGTTGGAAACGGCCATGCAGCTTGTGGGTTGAGTGTTGTCTGCGCAACTGGAGCGGCTGCGTGAGCCACTCGTGGGTGCGCAGGGGCAGCAGGTTTTTTCGCGGCTTTTTTAGCTACTTTTTTTTTTGCGGCTGGCTTTTTTGCGGCTGGCTTCTTGGCTGCAGGCTTCTTGGCAACCTTTTTAGCGGCAGCTTTTTTAGCAGCAGGCTTTTTGGCTGCAGCTTTTTTAGCAGCAGGCTTTTTGGCCGCTACTTTTTTGGCTGCTGGCTTTTTAGCCGCTACTTTTTTTGCTGCTGGCTTTTTAGCCGCTACTTTTTTTGCTGCTGGCTTTTTAGCCGCTACTTTTTTTGCTGGGGCCTTTTTTGCGGCCGGTTTTTTTGCAGTTGCCATAATTTACTCCTAGATCAAGTTATCAGATCGTTGGGTTAAAAAGCACTTTCCACTCAGATGAGTGCAAAGCGATTCAGGGTGTTGGACCCGGGTCCAGCACCTTGAACGGGGTGCGTCAAAGCCAGGCTTTTCTCTTTCCAAGGGAAAGAAGTGAAGGCGGAGTTTGACAAATTCAGGGTATTCAAATGAAGATGTTCCATCAATCCCAAGACAAGGTACCACCAGTTTGGTATTCAATGACGCGGGTTTCAAAGAAGTTGCGTTCTTTTTTCAGGTCAATCATCTCGCTCATCCATGGAAAAGGATTCTCTTCGTGGGGGAACAAGGCGTCTAAACCAATTTGGGTCGCACGGCGATTGGCAATGTAGCGCAAATAGCCTTTGAACATGGAGGCGTTCATGCCGAGCACGCCACGTGGCATGGTGTCTTCTGCGTAGCGGTACTCCAACTCAACCGCGTGCTTAAAGAGTTCAATGATTTCGGCTTTAAAAGAGTTGGTCCAAAGCTGTGGGTTTTCCAATTTGATCTGGTTGATCAAGTCGATGCCAAAGTTGCAGTGCATGGACTCGTCGCGCAAAATATATTGGTACTGCTCGGCCGCACCAGTCATCTTGTTTTGACGCCCCAGGGCCAAAATCTGTGTGAAGCCGACATAAAAGAAGAGCCCTTCCATCAAGCAAGCAAACACAATCAAGGACTTGAGCAAGGTTTGATCGGTCTCCAAGGTGCCCGTGTGGAAATTCGGGTCCATGATGGCGGCAATGAAAGGAATCAAAAACTCATCCTTGTCTCGGATGGATTTGACCTCATTGTAGGCATTGAAAATCTCACTCTCGTCGAGCCCCAAGGACTCCACAATGTACTGGTAGGCGTGGGTGTGAATGGCTTCTTCAAAGGCTTGGCGAAGAAGAAACTGGCGACATTCGGGCGCGGTGATGTGCCGATAGGTGCCGAGCACGATGTTGTTGGCGGCCAATGAGTCGGCGGTCACAAAAAAGCCCAGATTGCGCTTGACAATGCGCCGCTCGTCTTCGGTCAAGCCATTGGGGTCTTTCCAAAGTGCAATGTCGCGAGTCATATTGACCTCTTGCGGCATCCAATGGTTGGAGCAAGTGGCCAAATACTTTTCCCAAGCCCACTTGTATTTGAAGGGCACCAACTGATTAACGTCGGTTTGTCCGTTGATGATGCGTTTGTCGTCGGCATTGATGCGACGAGCAGCAGGCTTGGGTGCATTCAGTGCATCGGAAGACAGGGCAGGGCGGGGATTGGGGACTTGAGTGACTGAGGGCGCGGGGATGGGTGCGCCGTCATTGAGAGTTCGTGTCACTGCGGGGGCGGGTGCCAAGTCGTTTTGAGGTGACTCTGCCAAGCGACTCATGGAGTCACTGTAGTTTGGTGTTGGCGATGTTGGCTTAACTTCTTCGTCCCAGGTCAGCATAGATAATTTTCCAATGTTCGAATTATGAATGCAACACGTTGAAATGCAAAGGGTTCATTCAAAATGTGTTGCAAGAGTGTTGTTCAATTGCATCGACTTGATGCACAAAGTACGCCCCTCGGTCTTGTGGTGTGCGAGATTGCAAAAAAAAATGAGACGACAAGATGGGTTTTAGAAGCATACAAAGTTGACCAGCGTTCATAAAACCCACAAAACACAAAGCGTGAATTCACGGCCTTGGACCACAACCCGCCGGCATCAACGCGGCCCTGGTTGGGGGCCGCATGTGCAAAAAGCGAGTTGTGAGTTTTGATCACTGACAGGATTCGCAAGTGGGATCGTCGACGCCACAAAACCGAATGTCGGTGGCCGCCGAGTCGGACAACTCCATTTGCTGTGCTCTTGCTGCCGCAGCAGCGACTTCGAGCGCCGAAAGAGCGGAGGCAGGCGCTGCGCCAGCAACTCCTTGAGCCCCCGTAGAGGATCCTGAGCCAGACGACACCGCATTGTGTTGATTGGAGTTCACGGTGGATTTTTCCACATGCGTGGCACTCATGGTGCGCAAATAGTAGGTGGTCTTCAAGCCCCTCAGCCAAGCGAGCTTGTAGGTGTCGTCGAGTTTTTTGCCCGAAGCGCCTGCCATGTAGATGTTCAAGGACTGGGCTTGGTCGATCCATTTTTGACGACGAGCACCGGCTTCAACAATCCACTGCGTCTCAATTTCAAAGGCGGTGGCATACAAAGATTTGACCTCGGGGGGGACGCGGTCAATGGGGCGCAAGGAGCCGTCAAAGTGCTTGAGGTCCATGACCATCACCTCGTCCCAAAGGCCTAAGCGTTTGAGGTCGCGAACCAAATAGCTGTTGATGATGGTGAACTCGCCAGACAAATTGGATTTGACCGACAAGTTGCCAAAACAAGGCTCAATGCAGGCATCCACACCAATGATGTTGGAGATGGTGGCGGTCGGTGCAATGGCCACGCAGTTGGAGTTGCGCATGCCGTCTTTGGCAATTTTGCGCCTGAGGGTGTCCCAGTCCAAGGTGCTCGAGCGGTCCACCTCAACGTAGCCGCCGCGCTCCTTGGAGAGCAACTCCAGCGTGTCGATGGGCAATATGCCCTGGTCCCACAAGGAGCCTTTGTAGCTGTTGTAGCGGCCACGCTCAACGGCCAAGTCACTTGAAGCCTTGTAGGCGTAGTAGCAAATGGCCTCCATGCTTTCGTCGGCAAATTGAACCGCCTCTTTCGATCCGTAGGGAATGCGCAGGGAGTACAGGCAGTCTTGGAAGGCCATGAGCCCCAAGCCCACAGGACGGTGGCGCATATTGGAGTCGCGGGCCTTTTTGACGGCGTAGTAATTGATGTCAATCACGTTGTCGAGCATGCGCATGGCCGTCGATATGGTGATCTGGAGCTTGTCGTGGTCGATCTTGCCGTCCTTCAAGTGCTGGAGCAAGTTGACCGATCCCAAATTGCACACGGCGGTTTCGGTGTCGCTGGTGTTGAGGGTGATCTCGGTGCACAAGTTCGAGGAATGAACCACGCCGCAGTGCTGCTGAGGGGACCTCACATTGCAGGCATCCTTGAAGGTGATCCAGGGGTGTCCAGTTTCAAACAACATGGTGAGCATTTTTCTCCACAAATCCGCGGCTTGCACGACTTTGCAGGGCTTGATCTCGCCTTTTTTGGCTTTTTCTTCATAGGCGACATAAGCGGCTTCAAACGCGCGACCAAAGAGTTCATGCAAATCGGGGACTTCAGCGGGCGAGAACAAGGTCCACTCACCTTTTTCCATCACGCGGCGCATGAACAAATCGGGAATCCAGTTCGAGGTGTTCATGTCGTGGGTGCGGCGGCGGTCGTCGCCCGTGTTCTTGCGCAACTCCAAAAACTCTTCAATGTCCAAGTGCCAGGTTTCAAGATAGGTGCAAACCGCGCCTTTTCTCTTGCCGCCTTGGTTCACGGCCACGGCGGTGTCATTGACCACTTTGAGGAAGGGCACCACGCCTTGGGACTCGCCATTGGTGCCTTTGATGTGGCTGCCCAAGGCACGCACGCGCGACCAATCGTTGCCCAAGCCACCCGCGAATTTGGAGAGCAAGGCGTTTTCTTTGATGGACTCGTAAATGCCGTCCAAATCGTCGGGCACGGTGGTCAAGTAGCAGCTCGAGAGCTGTGAGCGCAAGGTGCCACTGTTAAAGAGGGTGGGCGTGCTCGACATGAAATCAAATTTAGAGAGGACTTCATAAAACTCGATGGCGCGGGTTTCGCGGTCGATCTCGTTGAGCGACAAACCCATGGCCACGCGCATGAAAAAAGCCTGTGGCAACTCAATGCGTTGCTTTTTGACGTGCAAAAAGTAACGGTCATAAAGGGTCTGCAGTCCCAAGTAGTCAAACTGCAGGTCGCGCTCGGGTTTGAGGGCGCTGGCCAAGCGGGCCAAATCAAACTGAGCCAATCGCTCGTCGAGCAAGTCGTTGGCAATGCCTTTTTTAATAAAGACCGGGAAATAGTCCAGATAGTGTTGTCCCATGTCCTTGGGGTGGGCTTCAAAGCCGAGAACCTCTTTGGCAATCGTGTGCATGAGCAAACGCGCTGTCGCGAAGGTGTAGTCGGGATCTTTCTCGATCAAGGTGCGGGTGGCCAAAATGGCCGCCTTGAAGACCTCTTCAAGTGGCACGCCATCGTACAAGTTGCGCAAAGTCTCACCCATGATGGGCTCGGGCTTCACGTCAGCGTTCAAGCCTTCGCAACAGGCTTCGATCAGGCTTTTCAAGTGAACCAGGTCCAATGGAACACGCACGCCTTGGTCGAGCACATGCAGCACGGGCAGGTCGCTGTGGGTGGCTTCTTGTTGGGACGCGCGCTCTTGGGTGCGACGCTCTCTATAAAGAACATACGCACGGGCCACTTCATGGTGGCTGCCGCGCATGAGGCTCAGTTCCACTTGGTCTTGGACGTCTTCAATGTGAAAGGTGCCACCGCCCGGGCGTGAACGCACCAAGGCTTTGACGACGTTTTGGGTGAGGTCTTCCACGGTTTCGCGAACGCTGGCCGACGCTGCGCCTTGCGCACCGTGAACGGCCAAAAATGCTTTCATTGAGGCGATGGTGATTTTGGCCGGCTCAAACGGAACGACCGCCCCATTCCTTCGAATGATCTGATAGTGGGCAAGCGCGGAGTGCTGTATGGGTTCACTGCGGTCTTGTTGGCTTTGACCCACGGAAGAATGGCTTTGGGTGGGCGTCAAAGAGGAGACGGTTTGCATGTTGGAGCAGTTCCTATGAAGGTGAAAAACAGGTAGAAAAATTCAATGCGCAGGCAGGGTGAGGGGAAAAGCGGTGGAGATTGAAAATAAAAATGCATTCTCAACAAGATGCCATTCCTGGGACTCAATACTGAAGAAGCGTTCAAAAAGAACGCCGATTGATTTTGGTAACCCACACTATATATGGTGTTTGAAATGTTTTCAACACACTAGGGGTAGTGTTTTCGTGTGTTTTGTCCGAAATGTCCATGGCCTAAGCGTTGGCCAGCGCATTGGATCTGGGGCGGATGCCTTGCGAACACGCATCAATTCAACAAATCATTTGAAAAAGCTTGATTTTTAGCACTTTTCGAAAGTATTTTGATTGTAAAGTCGCATCGATATTGAACTTGTGGCCCATGCTGCGATGCAACCTGCTCTTGTACGGCTGGTGAAAAAACACGGAAAATATATTTATGGTTCAGGTGATTTTTGGAAAAACATTCGATTTCCACCCCAATGAACGCTTAAAACTCTGCCAATCAAAGCCTACTCCAGGGTCTTTTTTACGCGCCGGGGCAATGTGCTCGTGTCCGGCGACATGGGCAATGGGGTAATGTTGGGCAATGCTCGCACAAAGCGAGCTCAGTGTTTCGTATTGTTCGGCCTCAAAAGGCTGGCCCTCGAGTCCCTCGAGTTCGATGCCGATGGAGTCATCATTGCAGTTGTCGCGTTCACGGTAGCTGGAAACCCCCGCATGCCATGCGCGCGCATCGCAGCTCACGAGTTGAATCAATTCGCCGTGGCGGCGGATGAAAAAATGCGCCGAGACCTTGAGGCTTTCGATCTCCTTGAAATAGGGGTGGGTGTCGTCAAGACCTTGACCACTTAAAAAATTCACCACATGAGGCCCGCCATAGACCCCTGGGGGCAGACTGATGGAGTGCAGCACAATGAGGTCAATCTGCGTGCCCTCAGGCCTCGCGCCAAAGTGTGGGGAGTCCACGCGTTTGGCAAAACGGTACCAACCCGCTTGCCACAGAGAGTCCTGCCTTGTTTCAGGCCTGGTGTGAGGCAGCGTGTGCGGGGTGGTGGGCATAGGGGGGCTTTCTCATAGTGTCTAGTTGGGCTCAATGCGGCTTAATGCAGCTTAATGCAACTTAATGCAACTTAATGCAGGTCATGGCGATGTTGGTCGCAAACAAACTGGCCGTTTGCATTCAGGCTCAGACTGGTTTTGTCCGAATGCACACCGCAAACACTGCAGGGCAAGAGCTCTCGAATGGCCGGGCTCGAAGCAGCTTGGTTGGCGTTGGGCTGTGACGATGCATCGCGGCCTTGCGCCTTCAAGTCCTCGAGTCGCTTTTGGTATTTCTTCCAAAGCACAAAAAGCAAGATCACGATCAGCAAAACAAAGAGTTTCATGCTGCCCATTTCATCGTTTCGGTCGATCTTTGAATTGGTGGGTAAGCCTGTGGGTTGCCTATGGGTTTTTTGTGCACAAGTTCAAAGGGACGCGGCATCTTATATGGCGCGGTGCAAAATCACTTCCAAGACAAATCGGGATCCTGCATAGGCCAAGAAAAGCAAGCCGCTACCGAGGTAAACCACGCGGGTGGCCTTTTGCCCTCTCCAGCCCCAGTGCTTTCTGGCCCACAAAAGACTCGCAAAGGTGAGCCAAGACAGGAGCGAAAAGACGGTTTTATGGTCCCAGTGCCAAGCATGGGCGGGGCCGTACAAAAAGTCGCCAAAAAGCCAACCCGCCAACAAGGTGGCTGTCAGCAAAATAAAACCGGCGTAAACAAAACGGTAGGTCAGTCGCTCAAGGGTCAGCAAGGGCAGGCCCTCGGCAAGCGGGGAGGCTTGTCGGATCAATTTTTCGGAATGCGATAAAACGAGGGCGTGAATCACGGCCACGCCAAAGAGGCCATAGGACGCCATTCCGAGGGCCCAGTGCAGTGGCAACCAAGCCGATGCGTTCAAGTGCAAGGCTTGACCAGGAAAGAAGAGGCTCAGGACAATGCTGATGAGGCCCACGCCCGCCACGATGAGCCGCACTCGACTTTGCGGAAACCACTGGCGCTCGAGCGCATAGCAGCTGAAAATGAGCCAAGCCGTGGCCGATAGCGCGGGGGCAAAACCAAATTTCGGGCCTGTATCGTCGCACAGCAAACTCGCTGCCACATTCAAGCCGTGAAAGATCCAAATGAGACCCACGAGGCCCAGTGCCGGCTTGGCGTCCAAGGTACCCCCCCACAAAGCATAAGCCGTGTAGAGCACGATCAAAGCCCAGGCGCTGTACAAACTAAACTCGGACAAGGAGAGCAGATCAATGGGTAAAATCATGCTCACAGTTTAGCGTTTTGAGGCGACTGTGACCATTCGTCTGTGAAAAAAATTAAGGAACGCGCTTGGCGCGTGAATCCCCCATGGCTTCAGTGCTCAGTGAAAAATTAACCCAACTGGTCAAGACCGTGAGCGGTCAGTCGCGCATCACCGAGACCAATGTGGCCGACATGTTGCGCGAAATCCGCCTGGCCCTGCTAGAGGCCGACGTGGCGCTCCCGGTGGTGCGCGACTTCATCGCCCGGGTCAAAGAAAAAGCCCTGGGTCAAGAAGTCTTGGGCTCCTTAAAGCCAGGACAAGCCTTCGTTGCCATTGTTCAAGATGAATTGGCCAAGACCATGGGCGAGGGGGTGAGTGATTTGAACTTGGCCACCCAACCCCCGGCGGTGCTGCTGATGTGTGGACTCCAAGGGGCGGGCAAAACCACCACCACGGCCAAATTGGCCAAGTACTTGATCCATAAGCGCAAGAAAAAAGTTCTCACCGTCTCGGCCGACGTCTACCGCCCGGCCGCCATTGAGCAATTGAAAGCGGTGAGCGCGCAAGCCGGTTGTGAGTGGTTTCCAAGCGAAGTCGGCCAAAAGCCTTTGGACATTGTCAAAAACGCCCTCGATTATGCCAAACGGCATTTTGTTGACGTGCTGATTGTCGACACCGCGGGTCGCTTGGCCATCGATGAAGTCTTGATGAAGGAAATTCAAGGTCTGCAGCAGTTTCTGAGTCCCATTGAGACCCTTTTTGTGGTCGACGCCATGCAGGGCCAAGACGCGATGAACACCGCCCGGGCCTTCAAAGAGGCCTTGCCCTTGACGGGCATTGTGCTCACCAAAATGGACGGTGACTCCAGAGGGGGTGCGGCGCTGTCGGTGCGCGAGGTCACCGGTGTGCCCATCAAGTTTGCAGGAACGAGTGAAAAAATTGATGGCCTAGAGCTCTTTGATGCCGAGCGTCACGCCGGACGCGTCCTCGGTATGGGGGACATTGTCGCCTTGGTCGAGCAAGTCACGGCCGGAGTGGACATGAAGGCCGCGGAGAAACTGGCCAACAAAATCAAGAGTGGGGACAGTTTTGATTTGAACGACTTTTTGGCGCAAATCTCGCAAATGAAACAAATGGGAGGGCTCTCGAGTCTCATGGAGAAGTTGCCCTCTCAAATGACGGACAAAGCCAAAGGAATGGACTTTGATAAGGTCGAGCGCGACATTGCCAGAAAGCAAGGCATCATCCACAGCATGACCTTGAAAGAGCGCAAAAAACCCGAGATCATCAAAGCCACGCGCAAAAAACGCATTGCCCTTGGCGCCGGTGTTCAGGTGCAAGACGTCAACCGGCTCTTGAACGAGTTCACCCAAATGCAAGACATGATGAAGAAAATGAAGGGCTCGGGGCTCATGAAAATGATGAAACACTTCAAAGGCATGAAGGGTCCAGGGGGCGGTTTCCCAGGCATGATGCGTTGACAACCCATCTTGCCACGCCTACACCGCATGGCCTTGGGCCGGTTTAGATCAACTCAGCCCTCAAAGAGTGGGCATAGGCCTGGGTGATTTTGACTTCCAGCATTTGCCCCTTGAGGGTGGCGGGGTCTCTTGGGCCCACGGCGAAATTCACCACCCGATTGCACTCGGTGCGGGCCATGAACTCCTTGGGGTCTTTTTTCGAGGGTCCTTCGACCAAAACGTGTCGATGTTGACCCACCATGCCTTCGCCAATGGCCTTCACGTGGGTGTCCAAGAGCGCTTGCAAGGCCTGCAGTCTTTTGAGTTTGACGTCATGTGGGGTGTCGTCGTGCAAATTGGCCGCTGGTGTTCCGGGTCGGGGGCTGAATATAAAGCTAAACGATGCATCAAAGTAGAGGTCCTCGATCAAGCCCATCATTTTGTTGAAGTCGCCCTCGGTTTCTCCAGGAAAGCCCACAATGAAGTCTGAGCTCAATGAGAGGTCAGGACGGATGGCGCGCAATTTTTTGATGGTGCTTTTGTATTCAAGGGCCGTGTAGCCGCGCTTCATGGCCATCAAAATCTTGTCACTGCCGTGCTGCACGGGCAGGTGCAAATGGTTGACAAGCTTGGGCTCTTTGGCGTAAGCCTCAATCAAACGCGGGGTGAATTCATTGGGGTGGGAGGTGGTAAAACGAATGCGCTCGATGCCGGGGAGCTGCGCGGTGAGTTCGATCAAAAAGGCCAAGTCGGCCATCTCGCTGCTGCTGCTGCCCATGGGGGCACGGTAGGCGTTGACGTTTTGACCGAGCAGGGTGATTTCTTTCACGCCTTGGGTGCTCAGTCTGGCAATTTCGGTGAGGACATCGTCCAAGGGCCTGGAAAACTCCTCGCCCCGGGTATAGGGCACCACACAATAGCTGCAGTATTTGGAGCAACCTTCCATGATGCTCACAAAGGCGCTGGCGCCTTCTTGCCTGGCGGGGGGCAAGTGGTCGAATTTTTCGATTTCTGGGAAGGTGATGTCAATTTGAGCGCGTTGGGTACGGGCACGCTCATCGAGCAAGGCGGGAAGCCGGTGCAAGGTCTGTGGACCAAAGACCACATCGACGAACGGTGCGCGTTCGATAATGGCGCCGCCTTCTTGAGAGGCGACACAGCCGCCCACCGCGATTTTGACGCCTTTCTTTTTCAGGTGCTTCACGCGTCCAAGATCTGAAAACACTTTTTCTTGTGCTTTCTCGCGCACCGAACACGTGTTGAACACAATCAAATCGGCTTCATCGACATTGAGGGTTTTTTCGTAGCCTTGGGTGCTGTGCAGCACATCGATCATTTTGTCCGAGTCGTACTCGTTCATCTGGCAGCCGAAGGTTTTGATGAAGACTTTGGGGTTCATGGCGAAGGGGTGCTCTCTAGACGATTGTGGCGGGGCTTGAGCGCTCAGGCGATGCTCCAAGGAGCGTTTTCTGGGGGGCGAGGAAACCTGACGTATCAGACCCTACAGCCCAAGGATGCATGCCGCAAAGGGCCTGGGCTTTGAGAGCGCTTGATCCTGAATCAACAAAACAAGTCGCCCAGGGCGAATTTCTGTTGGGAATCGTTGGCTGTCACGCTCGAGCGGTTCGTGGGGTAGATCCAGAGGCTAGGGGCGATGAAACTTGTATTTTAGCCGCAAGTTCCGATGAGAACAGGACTTCTCGCGCATTGCCCAATATCAATGAGCACGTCTATGCCCTCCATGTCTTGGCTTCTGCGCGATGTGAATCGTGCGCTTTTGAACCATATCCGAGTCACCCGACCCGTTTCGATGAGCGAGCTGGCCGACCTCATTGGGCTTAGGATAAATCATGCTGAACCCGAACAAAAAGTAGATTGTGATCTAACCGATGATCTGAAAGTCATGCCATGGACTCAGGCGATCGGCAGCCCTTGGGCAAAAAAAAGAGCCCACTGAGGGGCTCATTGGGGGTGGTGCGAAGGGGGCTCAGTTGGCAAGTATTTTGCGTCCGTTGAGTTCTTGCACGGGCCTGGCGTTGAGTTTGAAAGGGAATTTGTTCAATTGTCCCTTGGAGATGTCGCTGCTGGTTTTAAGGATGAAGAAATTCACGCCCTCGGTGCAAGGGGGGGTTGTGAGGGACCCCTCATAGGTGTAAAAAGACAAGTCCGCGGGCAAGATGCTGGCGGGGTTGATGATCATTTTCTCTGGGGCGGATTCTTCGCCCTCTTTGGCGGGTAAATTGGCCCAGAGTGTTTTGATCAAAGGATTTTCTTTGCCTTCATTCAAGGGTAGGCCCAACACAACGAGTTTGCCCGCTTTGCTTTTGTGCACAAAATGCACGACCATGGCGGGAGACTTGCCGTTGAATTGCTCCTCGCCTGGGCGATGGAAATGGAACTGGATCAACTCATAGGGCTCTTTGTTGACGGTGAGCACATTCGTGCCGGGTTCCACATTGACTTGGATGGTGTGGCCATTGTTGATGATCTTGAGCGGGGTTTCTTTGTACTCGGGTGAAATCGTGTCTCGGGCTTTGCCCATGTCACCTTTGATGTTCAACGGCGACTGTTTTTTGCCGTTGGCACAAGTGGGGTAATTCTCACCCCAGTGCTCAGGTCCTTCTTCTCCCTCATACGTCCAGTGCACCTTCTTGGCGGCACTTTCTTTGGATTTTTCATCGTCGTCTTGGGCTTTTTTCTCGCCTGGCTTGACCATGCACTCGGCCATCAAGGTGACTTTTTTGCCGGCACTGATCAAGGCGCTTTGAGCCGAGCACACCGCTTGCATGCGAGCACCGAGCTCAGCAATTTCAAGCGACTTTTGGAAGGCCTCCACTGCTGACGAGTCTTCAAAACCTTTGGTGAGTTGACGCACCGTACCGAGTCCGACCAAACGCTCTGCGCTCAAGGTTTTTTGAGCTTTGTAAACCGCTTCCATGTCTTGGAGCACCACGCCATTGGCAAAGGCTTGTTTGACGATTTCAAATTGCTTGGCACTGGCTTCTGTCTCTTCGAGTCTGGTCTGAGCGTCATCGAGTTGCTCTTTGGTTTTGTCCAGGGTGTCTTTGGTTTCGTCGAGCTCTGCGCTCACCTCTTCCATGTCCGTGGTGAGGTGTTTTTTGCCAGAGAAATTCATATAGGCCAAAGTGCTGGCACCAGCGAGCAACAACACGAGCAAGACTTCAAGGACGATTCGCAGGTACTTTTTCATGGTACGGCTTTCACAATAGGGTTACACCTTCAAACTTGAAGGATCAAAGGGTCTTGAGGCGTTCGGTCGAAGGCACAACGCGGGTCAAACGGATGCCATAGCGGTCGTTGACCAAGACCACCTCGCCTTGGGCCACGACGGTTTCGTTGACCAAGAGGTCAAGCGGCTCACCCGCAATGCGGTCGAGCTCGACGACACTGCCTTGGGTCAAGCGCATCAGATCTTTGATCTTGATGTTGGCGCGCCCCACTTCAATGGCCAGGGTCACGGAGATGTTTTGGAGTACATCGGCATTGATGTTGCCGGGGTGACTGAGTTTGAAGTCTTGAGAGTTCGGCAACGGCTCGGCGTGGTCGAATTCATTGGGATTCAACAAAGCGTCTGCAGGGCCTTCTTCTGGGGTGCTCTCAGGGGTGGTGTTGTCGGACATGGTCTCTTCCTCTTTCAAAGCTGGCCTGGGATAATTTGTTTTTCAACTCTCACCGCGATTTGTGAGCCGCGGGTGCCCACACTCACGCCAAAGGTGGGCACACCTTGGGAGATGAATTGGGCGAGTTCGGGTTTTTTGAAATAAAGCATATCGCCTTCTTTCATGTTTTGCAGGTGACTCAAGGTCGTTTTGAGGTGTCCCATCAAGACCTTGACGTCCAAGGTGGCGTCCCCCACCGCAATGGCCATGTCTTCACGCCATGCTTTGTCGGACTCTTCATTGCCGTCACCGGTTTGCACCCGGTTTCTGAGCAATTCACGCAAGGGCTTCAAGGTGGCATAGGGGTAGACCAAGTCAATGAAGCCACGCGCGCTCGAGCTCGTGGCATCGGACTCAAAGCGGCTCAAGACCACCAAGTCGTTTTCATCGGCGATTTGGGCAAATTGAGGATTGATTTCTGAGGCCACCCGCTCGGTGGTGATCTCCATCACCGGCGCCCAGGCTTCCTTCAAGGACTTGAAAAACACATCCAAAATGATGTTGATGATCCGTGTCTCGGTCGCGGTGAAAAGCCGCCCAGGGGGCAACTCACCCACGCCTTTGCCAAAACCACCAAAAAAACTGTCCAAAGAGCTGAAAATCACCGAGGGGTCGATGATCACGACCGAGTAGCCGCGCAAGGGATTGAGGCGAATGGTGTTGACGGCCAATGGGGGCTTGATGGTTTTCAAGTACTCACCAAACTTCATGATTTGAACCTTGTTGGGGTTCACGCGCGGGGTGGTGCGCAGAACCTCCAATAGACCCAGGCGGAACATTCGAATCAAACGCTCGTTGATCATGTCCACCGATGAGACATTGACCCCAAGGCTGCTGTCTTCGCTGGCCAAATCGTGCTTGTGCACGCTCACCTGGGTATTGAACCCGGTGTCCGTTTCAATGGAGCCGTCATGCACCCCTTCGGTGAGGGCCAGAAGCTCCTCAGGCGAGAGCAAATTTGATCGATCAGACATGGTGGCCGTTATTGTAAATTTATTGCATCACAAAGGACGTAAAAAAGACATCTTCAATGCCGCCAAAGTCTTCGTAGTTTTCCAGCAACTCGTTCATGGTGTCTTTGAGCTTGGCCGCCAAGTCTTTTCTGAATTCCGGCTTGGCAATATCAGCCTCGGTACTTTGGCGCATGACATCAAGCATCGCGGAGCGCAAGGCAAATTCATGCTTTTTCACATTGTCAAAAACACGGTTGTCGTAATGGGTCATGAGGGCAATTTGCACCACCATCACCTTTTTAGATCCCGTGATGTTGGTCATGAGCTCTTTTTCAAGCTGCAAATAGTTTTTCTCAAAACGCGTGCCCTCGGGTGCTTCTTTCTTGATTTTGGATGGGGCTTCAACTTTGGCCTTGCTGGCGGCGGCTTCGAGCTCTTCGAGCTTGTCTTCGGCCTCCAACTCGGCTTTTTTCTCGAAATAGCCCGAGAAGAACAGCGTTGCAAATGCCACGCCCACCAAGAGCACAATGCCCACAATCACACCAATCAAGATTTTAACGATGGGTTTTTTCTTTTTCGGCTCTGCGGTGCCTTCGGCGGTTTCTACTGGTGCGGCGGTGGCCATGGTTTAACTCCTAAAAATTTGAGTTGGGCTAGATTGAGCCTGGGCTCAAGCGAAAGTATCCAATAAGGCATCATTGCTTTTGCCCGTGATCGGGGCATCGGCAACAGTGGAAGAATCTTGAGTCAGGTCATTGACTGAACTGGCATTTTGGCTGTTGTTTGCAAAGGGATTTTGACCCTCATTGCCGGAACCTTGACCCTGAGCATGGGAGCCTCCAGCACTGCCTTGTCCAATTTGAACGCTGGCATGGTTGAGCCCCAAAACACTCAGATTATCCTTGAGTTGCTGGGAGCCGTGTTGGAGAAGATTTTGTGTCAAAGCGTTGTCAGACTGTAACACCGCTGCCAGTTTGCCGTCCTTCATTTCAAGCGAGACATCCACCGCACCCAAAGAGGAGGGTTTGAGGGCAAATTTCATTTTCCATTGACCCTGGGCAATTTGATCGTTCATGCGCTTGGACAGTTCGCTGGCCAATTGGTTGGAGAGCTGCTCATAGGTATCGGCCATGTTCAGTGGGTTTTGGCTGAGCGCACTCGCGTCGCTCGGTATAGGGCTGCCCGTGTTGGCATTGCTGCCCGCGCCGCTTTGTGCGCCTTGTCCTGACAGGTCCAGGGTTGCACCTACGGCCAGTGAGGGATCGTTGCCCGCAAGGGCTGCAGTCGTGCCCAGGGCCAAATCAAAGGCCTTGGTGTCGCCGGTGCTGAAAGTCCCTTTGCCATTCAACTGGTTAAAGGCTGTTTGCAAGGTTTCGATGGCTGAGCTCGAGAGGTTGGAGCCCGCCATATTGAGCACCGACAGGGTACTGGCGGCATTGCCGCTCATGGTGCTGTTCAAGCGCGATGAAGTGGCAGCTTGTGTAGAAAAACTGATTTTGGCTTCAAGGGTGTTGACGCCGGCTTGTTCGAGCAGGTCGTTCATGTCTGAAATGGCTGTGTTGGCTGTGTTGGGATTGGTGGGGTTGATGGGGTTGATGGGGTTGGGATTGGTGGGGTTGGTGACCAAGGGCGAGCCAGCACTGGACTGGAGCAAGTTGTTCAATCCGTTGGCGCCCATGCCAGCGCTGAGCGGGTTGCTCAAGGCCACGGGTGTGTTGCCCAAGGCACCGATCGCCTGACTTGAGACAGGCAAATGGGACAAGGGGTTGAGCGCTGTGCCCAGGCTGTTGCTGGTGAGCATGGCGGCGCTGTTGGCGGTTTGAGCTGAGGCCAAAGTATTGGCGCTGCTGCTCGCACCTGCACTCAATGTTAGCGTTGCCAGTGAGTCGGCATTGGTGGTGAGCGTGAGCCCCGCCTTGACCGAATTGGCGCTCAAGGCTGCTGCTGCGTTCGTGCCTGTGTTCAAGGTGCTGGTGTTCAATGGACCTGCTTGGAGTGCTGCTGCGTTGAGCATCAAGGCATTGGCGTCTGGGCCAAAGAGTTCGGAGATGGCGCTTTCATCAAAACCCATGGAGCGTGCAAAATCTGCAAGGCTCTTTTCATTGGGTGCGTCGCTGGAAACCGTCACAATTTGGGTGTTGTCACCCAGTGCAACGGTTATGAGGGGATTGCTGCCAGTGCTGGCCAAGGCGTTGGCACCTGAGGCTGCGCCAGGGTCACTGACCATTGCAGATGCCGCCGTACTCGCGTTGGATGCGGTGCTTGAAACGCTGGGGAGTCGTTGCTGACTGAGCGCGATATTGGCCAAGGTCAAACGGCCCGAAGCGGCGTCGCTGCTTGGCGAATTTGGAGAATTGGCCAAGGTGTCAACGGTTGTATCCTGGGTGGCGCCCAGTATTGACTTGCTCGTGTCTAGGTTTGAATCTAAGGGCGCATTGGGGTCTTGCCCCAATACACCGGTGGTTTTGGGTTTGTCACCAAGGGCTGCGCCACTGGACTGTTCTCTTCGCTGCAAGTGCTCATGCGCGTTTGAACGCTGGTCCGAGGCGTGACTTGGTGTGTCCGCTGAATTTCTGTTGGGCTGTCTGGCCTGCGAAGTATCAACCTTGCTGGCTGTTTGTTCATCACGGGTACTGTTGTTGCTAATAGGGTCTGTATTTGTCCTCGAGTCTGGCGCGTTGCTCCTATCAGTGCTAGAAGAGCTGGAAGGTTGAGACCGGGCCCAGGAGGTCGATCCCAAGGAGCCCGTTGAATCCATGGAAGCGGTGTTCGATCCAAGCCAATTATTGGAAGTGGGCGCAAAAGCACTGGAACTGCTTGAATTGCCAAGGCCCCCAAACGCAGAAGTTCCAGACAAGGCGCTCAGATCTGAGCCGCCTAAAAAGTTGGCAAGCGGCAAGCCACCCAATGAGCTTGGGGAGCTGTTCAGCAAAGCGTTGCTGCTGTCCAGGGGCAAAGGCAAGGGCAATGAAGGGGCTGTGGCCGCGGGGCTGGCGTTGAGCGTGGGTGAGCTCGAGTTGCTGGGTTGGCTTTGAGCAAACGAGGGGTGCATCATCCTCTCAAAAAACACCGAAAATTGCGGCCCTGTTAAGGGGTTACTGGGTGTGACTTGAGGTGCACTCGCGCCGCCGCCCAAGAGATGGGCGTCGCTCAAGGGGGCGGTATTGGTGTTCGGTGAATTAATGGAATTCGAACTCATGGTCTTGGTGTAATTGGGTGTACGTCGATGTGTGTTTTGCAGGCTTTGTCGTGGCACTGATGTGCAAAGACAAACTTTACAAGCAAAAATCGTGACTGGTTACTCTTTGCCATGGGCTTGAACGCCATTGGGTTCAGGTATTGGGGCAGTAAATTCCAATTAAAATAAATATTAAGTATTATTTTATATTGTTTAATATTTAATAGGTATTATTAAATGATATTGAATTATTTTTTCTATACCGTTGAATTTGATGACTTTGTTCATGCCGTGAACCCTTGAAAGCATATTTTCCGCCTGCTTTATCAGGAAAAAGTGGCCAATTCTTGCATCCCTCTGAGTTTTGGGTGGTCAATGCGTTTTGGCCCAAGGCTGGGGATTGTAAAAATCAGCCCTGTCTTCAATCCACGTTCTTGTGGGTCAGCACGCTTGCAAGACTGACTTTGGGGTGAGCGCGGAAATTGCTCAGACTTCTTTGACCAACAGATAAACTTACAAATAACTGACAAGTAACTCACAATTCACTGATCAATGAACGCTGCAACACAAAGTCGCCGTTGATGGGGGCCCGGTGTTGCGACCCCGGTCATTGCTGCCTTGGGCGACGGCGTAACGTCAACGTAACTGGCATGTCGATTGCTTAACTGTAAAGACACATAGAAGAATTTGCATTTTGTGAAATCTTAAGCATTAAATTTTGAAGCAAAAAAGACCATGACCACCCTAAGCCTGTCAACCATTCGACAGAATTTGACCAAATTTGACTACTCAGGTCTGGGTATTCCTGCCTTGGTGTTGATGATCATGGGCATGTTGGTCTTGCCATTGCCTCCTTTATTGCTGGATTTCTTGTTCACCTTTAATATTGTGGCGAGCTTGGTGATCATCATGATTGCCATCAGCACGACCAAACCTTTGGATTTTTCAGCCTTTCCTTCGGTCTTGCTGTTTGCCACCATGCTGCGTTTGGCCTTGAACGTGGCGTCGACCCGGGTGATTTTGGTCCACGGCAGTGAAGGCCAAGATTCAGCGGGCAAAGTGATTGCAGCCTTTGGTGAGTTCGTCATCAGTGGCAACTATTTGGTGGGATTCATCATATTCTCAATTTTGATGATCATCAACTTCATCGTGGTGACCAAAGGTGCAGGGCGCGTGTCGGAAGTGAACGCGCGTTTTACCTTGGACGCGATGCCGGGTAAACAAATGTCGATCGACGCGGATTTGAATGCGGGCGTGATTGATCAAGCCACAGCCAAGAAAAGACGCGAAGAGTTGTCCCAGGAGTCTGACTTCTTTGGCTCCATGGACGGTGCGTCCAAATTCGTCTCAGGCGATGCGGTCGCGGGTCTCTTGATTTTGCTCATCAACGTCATCGGTGGTTTGGCCATTGGTGTGGCCCAGCACGGCATGTCTGTAGCAGATGCCGGTAAGCTTTATGTGCTGTTGACCATTGGGGATGGATTGGTCGCTCAAATCCCTTCACTCTTATTGTCGCTTTCCACCGCCATCATTGTGACGCGTGTGACCACATCGGAGTCCATGACCGAGCAAGCAAAGACTCAGCTCTCCAACCCCTCAGCTTTGTTCATTGCCTCGGGCATTTTGACCGTCTTGGGCTTGGTGCCTGGCATGCCACACATGATCTTTGTGGCCCTGGCCGCGGCCACTGCGGGTATTGGACTCATGGTGATTCGCGGTGAAGTCGAAGAAGAGGCCCAGGTCCAGGCGCAAATGGATGCGCCCAAAATGCAAGCGCCCAAAGAATTGGACTGGGACGACATTGACCAAGTCGACTTGATTGGCCTCGATATCGGCTACGGCCTCATTCCCTTGGTGAACCCTGAAACCGGTGGCGAGCTCATGAGTCGAGTCAAAGGTGTCAGAAAGAAACTGTCTGCCGAATTGGGCTTTTTGGTCCAGCCCGTTCGCATTCGCGATGACCTCAACATCGATCCTGATTCTTATCGCATTGTTCTCAAAGGCGTTGTCAGGGGCAAGGGCGATATCAAAGTGGGCCGTGATTTGGCCATCAACCCTGGCCAAGTGTATGGCGAGCTCAAAGGCATTGAAACCTTGGAGCCTGCGTTTGGTTTGAAAGCGGTTTGGATTGAACCCTCTGAGCGAGATCACGCCAGGGCCATGGGCTACACCGTGGTCGATGCCAGCACGGCCATCTCCACCCATTTGAATAAAGTGCTGCGTGAAAATGCGTCTGACCTCATCAGCCACGATGACACCCAACAATTGCTCGAAAAGCTTGGTGCCCGTTCACCAAAATTGGTTGAAGATTTGGTACCCGGTAAAATCGCTTTGGGCGTACTCACCCGCGTTTTGCAATTCCTCCTCATCGAATCGGTCTCGATTCGCGATATGCGCACCATTGCTGAAACCTTGGCTGAAGTCAGCCACCGCAGCAACGACCCCGAGCAGCTCGCCGCCATGGTTCGTCCCAAGCTCGGGCGCATGATCATGCAAAGCTTGGTCGACGAGAAAAATACCCTTTCGGTGATGACGCTCGAGCCGGGCTTTGAGCAACTGCTCCACAACGTGATCCAACAAACCCAGCCTGGACAACCCGTGGTCCTCGAACCCGGTCTATCCGAGAACTTGTTTTTGGCGCTCAGAGATGCCGCTCGCGTGATGGAAGACGATGGCAACCCGGCCGTGTTGGTGGTCTCGCCCCTCATTCGGACTTGGCTGTCCAAAGCGGTCAGACATCGCGTGAATGATTTGACGGTGTTGTCCTACAGCGAAATACCCGATGACCAGTCCGTGAAAGTGGTGCACACCGTTGACGCCAAGCCCAAAGATTGACATCCTTTAAATTGACAGACTCAAGAGATCGACCATGGAACTCAAAAGAATCCTAGCCCCTAACAATCGACAAGCCAACGACAAGGCCGTGGCCTTGTATGGACCCGATGTGCTTGTCATCTCAAGCTGTCAAGTCCGCGGGCAAACCGAATTGATCGTGGCCGTCGATATCCCCGCCATTGAAGGTGAAGAGGCTTTGCATGAATCCTTGGGTTTTTCTGCATTGAGCGCTCCCCAAGCCATCAACTTGGCCACTCTCAAGCCAGCAGAGCCCGCCAAGCTCCAACCCACCGAGTCGCCCTTGGCCTCAACATCTTTTGAAGATCATTTTGCTCAGAGCTTGGTACAAAACAGTGCACCCGACCCCATGGCCAAATCGGCCTCCAATGCAAGCCCCAAAAACAACAAAGCCCAGCGTCTGGCCAGTGTTACCAATAGCGACATGCAAGCGTTTGAAGACAAAATGCTCGGGCACAAAAAACGCTTGGCCAAGACGCCAAGGCCTGTATCTAGCGAACAAGTCGACGCCCTCCTTGAATCCGTCACAGCCCAAGAGGCCCATGCTGTTGAGCCACCAATGGCCTCCGCTGCAACGCATGCAGAAAACGAGCACGACAAACTCAGAGGTCAAGAAATTGTGGCCATGGTGCGAGACGAATTGGCGGCCTTGCGCAAAGAGTTTCGCATGAGTCAGCAAATGAATTTGTGGCAACTCGGCGCGCAAATTCACCCTGCTTTGGCCGCTTTGCGCCAATCTTTGCAAGAGGCGCCCATACCTGCGGCCTTGAAAGCCTTGCTGCTTGACAGCATCCACAACCAAGACAACCCCGAATCGGCTTTGAATGAAATCAAAGGCCAGTTGCTCCACTCCATTGGCGACGTGCAACGCGCTTTGCCTGACACGGGGGTTCACGTGATCACTGGCTTGTCGGGTTCGGGCAAATCTTTGGCCGTGGCGCGCTTGGCCCAGCATGCCAGCACCAAGCACGGCTGCGATCAAGTGGCCATCGTCAGTTATTTGGATACCAAAGCAGGCGCATGGAACCAGACCCAGTTGCTGAGTGCCCAGTCCGGTGTGGACTGCTTTCGCGCGACCAATGCAGCAGGACTGCAACTCCTATTGGAAGAGCTCTCGAGCAGGCGACTCATTTTGATTGACACCTCGGGCGTACAAATGGCCGATCGACTCCAAGAAGTGCAGTTGTGCTGCAAAGAGGTGAATTTGAGCTTGTACACCCATGCGGTGATTTGCGCGGATGCGTCGGCCGCGAGTATTGCGCGTTTGAACCAAGTTGCAGGGGCCAATTGGACTTCTTGGTTGGTGAGCAAAATGGACGAGTCCACCCAGCCTTGGGCTTTGCTGCAGTTCTTGATTGAGCAGCCCACGGGGGTCAGTTTGGTCAGCCGAGGTGAACGGTTGAACGACTGGAGTCCCCAGGTCAACCCCCAAGAGTGGGTTGAACAGGCTTTGAGTCTGTTGCATCTCGCACCCGCTGCTGAAAAAGAGCACAATTTGCATGCGGCCATGTCGCGTGCGTCGGCCAAAATTGCACAATTGACCCAAGATGGCGTATTACAAATGACAGGCACACATTCATGATGAGCACCCAAAAAACCGAAGTGATTGGTGTGGCCAGTGGCAAAGGTGGCGTGGGCAAAACCACGGTCTCCATCAACTTGGCCACCGCCCTCACCCTGCAAGGCCACAAAGTCATGCTCTTTGATGCAGACTTGGGGCTGGCCAACGCGCAAATTGCACTCGGAGCCCGGGCCACTTACAACCTGAGTCATGTGCTCAATGGGGAAAAAACCCTTTCAGAGATTGTTCTCACCACCAAACAAGGCATCAAATTGATTCCAGGCGCTTCGGGGGTTGAAGAGTTGGCGGGTTTGAGTGAAACCCAAGCCGCGAGCATTGTTCAGTCCTTTAGTTCCCTATCCGACGAAATCGACTATTTGATCGTCGACGTGGCCGCTGGCATTTCCCCGTCCGTCCTTGCATTCTTGGCCTCGTGTCAGCGCCGCTTTATTGTGGTGAAGGACGACCCTTCCTCCATTGCCGACGCTTACGGCACCATCAAGGTGCTGTCCAAGCACATGGAACTCGATGAGATCTATTTGCTGCCCAATATGGTGGGCTCACAAGCCGAAGGCTGGAAACTTTATCAGCGCTTGAACGATGTGTGTGTCAAGTTTTTGGGGATCAATTTGCATTATTTGACCTCTATTGAGAACGACGAGTTGGTTCTCACGGCACTTAGAAAATATTCCTCGGTCTTGGAGTTGTCACCCGGCAGTGCCGCGGCCAGAGACTTTAGACGCTTGGCCGATGTCTGTACTCAGTTCAGGCCCATTGACCACACCTCGGGTGGATTGCAGTTTTTTATGGAGCGGCTGGTCAACCCTAGCCAGAAATCATTATGAGAGCTCTCTCACCAGTCAAACACTATCAGCAACAACAAGTCTCGCCCAGTGAAGAGCTGGTGATGGCCCACTTGGGGCTGGTCAAACGGGTCGCCATCCACCTGAGAGCCCGCGTGCCGGCTTTCATGGAGCTCGATGAATTGATTCAAGTGGGGATGATCGGGCTCTTGGAAGCCGCCAGAGCATTTGACTTGAACAAGGGTGTTGAGTTTGAGAATTTTGCCCACTCGCGTGTGCGCGGCGCCATGCTCGATGAGGTGAGGCGCTTGTCGTTTCTGCCCAGGTCTGCTGTGGCGTTCAACAAGTCTCACAATGAGACCTTGCACACGTTGTCGTCAGAACTCGGTCGTGCCCCCTCTCAAGTCGAAATCGCTGAATTCATGGGCAAAGACATCGAGGAGTTTCACAAAGACCGCGGCAAGGCCTGGCAATTTGAGACCTATTCCATGGAAGTGGTGACGGAGGAGGTGATGAACATTGCCGACACCCACGACCAGCAGCCCGATGCCATCGTCGAGCACGCCCAGTTGATGGATGCGGTGACCACAGCGATTGAAGATCTGCCCGAGCGCGAGCAGCTCGTCATGCAGCTCTACTATGTGGAAGAGCTCAATTTGAAAGAGATTGGTGAAGTCTTGGGGGTGAGTGAGTCCCGGGTGAGTCAAATTTTATCAACGGTGGTCAAAAAGCTGCGTGGCAATTTGAAAGGCGCGTTTGATCCCGTCGAAGCGACTGCGAGGCATTGATCATGAACAGTTTTTTTGGTCTCTTTGTGGCTTGGGGGGTACTTCTGCTCTTGATTTTGTCGTTTTATTTGATTGACAAAGTCAACACCATGTACAAGGCCCAAGTGCCGCCGGAAATTCCCAAGACCTATTCCGATGGGCTTTTTGGCGAACTCGTGGGTAAAACTTTGTGGGACGCCATGAGTGGCATCCCGCTGCCTGGGATTGACACCAAACTGGTCGAGGGCTTGAAGCCGCACTACGAACCCGTGCTGCGCCAACACATTGAACTCGCCTTCATGGACGGGTTTCGCAATGGCAAAGAGCAAAAGGCCGGCGTGCCGCCCAACAATTGTCAAATCCCCACCCCCCGAGGCTCTTTGGAGTCTTGGCTACCCCTGCATCACTTGGCCAGTATTTACCAAGCGGGTTTGGACTTTGCAATGAACAAGCCCGAAGACCACTTGATGCTCCAACAAAACCTCGACCAAGTCACGGCCATGCTTTATGCCAGGACGGGCCTGGCCATTGCGGATCCCTATTCGGAGACACTTCTGAAGTTGCCCATTGCGGCCGGTTTGATGCAGCCCCCCGTTGAGCCGGGTGCCGACGGCGCCCCATTGGCTTTGGAAGGGCAGAGCATCAACCCCATTGAACCTGGATTGCCCGGTGCCCCGCCAGAGCAAATGATTTCGGATTTGGCCCAGTCTTTGTCGGGTTTTGATGGCATGGGGGGTGACCCCCCGCCGTTGAGCGAGCCCAATGAGCCTGCACCTGTGGTTTTGCCCATGAACTTGCCCAATCCAGCCGCGCTTGCCGTTTGAATTTGGGGGCGCATGGGGGGTGAATTGAAAGCATTTTGAAGGAGTTTTTGTAAGTCTTTGGTTGTCGTTTTGTGAATTTCAGTGTCATTACTCAAGTTACTCAAACTTAGGACGATTCCGTGAGTGTCAGTCAATTCACTCAGGGATTCAAATCATGCGATCAAAGCAACGTGCCATCGATAGTTACGGCGAAGTCCAAGTTGTCACTGGTGTGGCATCGGCCAACAGTGTGGAGTTGATTCAGATGTTGTTTGATGGGCTCATTGAGAGTTTGTCAACCACACGCGGTCACATTCAACGCGGCGCCATTGCTGACAAGGCCAAAAGTATTGCGCGAGCAAGTCGCATTGTGCTCGGTTTGCAAGGAGCGTTGGATTTTGAAAAAGGTGGAGATTTGGCGAGCAACTTGAACGAGTTGTATGGTTATGTGACCCGCCGATTGATTCATGTGAATATTCACAACGATTTGAAAGTATTGGACGAAATTCATGGTTTGATGAGTGAGATTCGCGAAGCCTGGGAACATGTGCCTTCACTGGTTCCGGCGCCTTCCCCCGCACGACATCAAATGAATTGAGTTGAGGCAAACAGCCCCATGTCCAATAAAATGGAGTAAAGCTAGAACACGCCCCTTTGGGGGAGTGTTCTAATCAGGTTGGGGCGATGGGTCTCAAATCATTTTTTGGAGTTAACAATGGCTGCTGTTGGTTTTATCTTTGCAATGATTTGCATCTTCGGTGTTTATGTGGCCGAAGGGGGCAGCATGGAGCCCATCATCGAGGCAGCCCCGGCTGAGTTTGCAACCATCTTTGGCTCCGCCGTGGGCTCCATGATTGTGGCCAATAGCATGGATGTGTTCAAAGGTGCATTTGCTGGTTTTGGCAAAGTGATCGCAGGCCCCAAGTACAAAAAAGAAGATTTTTTAGGGACGATTTTTGTGGTCGCCAAGATCATGAAAACACTCAAAGCCGAAGGTGCTGTGGCGCTCGAGGCCCACATTGAAGCCCCCGAGTCCAGTGCGATCTTTGCCGAGTGCCCCAATTTGCTCAAAGACCATGGCGTGCTCGACCTCATATGCAACACGGTTCGTTTGTTGGTGGTGTCCTCTGGCACCCTGAGTCCCTACGCCGTTGAAGACATCATGGACGCGTCCATCAAACTGCACCACCACAATGAGATGAAGCCCTCGCAAGCCTTGGCGGCTTTGGGCGGCGCCCTGCCAGCCCTGGGTATTGTGTCATGTGTGCTCGGTGTGGTGAAAACCATGGCGGCCATTGACCAGCCACCGCCCGTTTTGGGGGCCATGATCGGTGGCGCTTTGGTGGGAACTTTCATGGGTGTGTTGCTGGCCTATACCGTGGCCGAGCCCTTTAGCCAGCGCTTGGGCCAAATCGTGGACGAAGAAGGTGAGATGTACAAGGTGGTGAAGCAAATGCTCATTGGCACCATGCACGGCCACCCCGTTCCCTTGGTCATTGAAGCTGCTCGGGTGTGCATCAGTCACCACAACCAGCCCACCTTTGGCGAAGTTTTTGACGGCTTGAGAGGCAAGTAAACCATGGCCGACGACGCAGATGCAGCCGCACAAACGGCTGTAAGCACCACCGAAGCGGCTCCCGAGGCCGCTCCTGCCGCGGAAGGACTGGCCCCCATCATCATCAAAAAGGTGATGGACGATGGTCATGGCGGTGCTCACGGGGGGGCTTGGAAAATCGCCCTGGCCGACATGATGACGGCCATGATGGCCTTCTTTTTGTTGATGTGGCTCTTGGGTGCGTCCAATTCGGACGCCAGAAAGAGCATCGCCGACTACTTTAAACCGAGTTCTCACAGCATGGTGCCGTTTGGCTCATTGGCTGGCTCCAACGGGGTGCTCGGTGGGCGCTCCATCATTGATCCCGATGGATTTCCCTTCTCTGCCAAACAAACCGGTTTATTGGAGCGCTTGACCCCCAGGTCCGAGGGCGGCCCCAACCCTGACACCGAGCCAGCGCCGGAAAATGAAAAAGACTATTCCTCGCCAAGCAAGCAGTCGGACTCTAAAAAAGACAAAGACGCTGATCCGAGTCAGTTGAGCGACGAAGAAAAGAAAGCCATTGCCGAGGAGCAAGACGAGAAAAATTTCAGAAAGCTTGAGTCCGAACTCAAAGAGAAGATTTCTGAAAATAAAAAGCTCTCCAACATCAAGGATCAACTTCAGATCACGCGTGACAAGCAAGGCCTGCGCATTGAAATCATCGACAAGGCTGACTTTGCCATGTTCCCCAGCGGCACCACCAATATGCAAGGCAAGGCCGAGGCTTTGATTGCCGAAGTGGCAGCTTCATTGTCCAAGTTGCCCAACAAGATTGCCATTCGCGGACACACCGACAGCGTCCCGTTTCAAAATCCAAGTGCTTCGAACAACTGGGCACTGTCGGCTCAGCGTGCCGACGCCACACGCCAAATTCTGGAAAAGCAAGGCATTCCCGAGGACCGTTTCACCCGCATTGAAGGGGTGGCCGATACCGATCCCTTCAACACCAATGACAAACGCGACCCGCGCAACCGGCGCATGAGCATCACCGTGCTCAACCAAGATTGAGCCCAAGGCCGAGTCAGTTTGGGGTGAAGTCAAAACCCAGGGATTTAGGCCGTGGAATTGCTTCCAGGGATTAGACGCTGGTGCTAGGCCGAGCGCAAGTCGTATTTGTTGATCTTTTCGATCAAAGTCGTGCGCTGCAAGTTGAGCATTTTGGCTGTTTTGGAGACATTGCCCTGGGTCCTGGACAGGGCCTCTTTGATGAGGCTTTTTTCGATCTCGGCCATGCGGTCTTTGAGAGACAGGCCCTCCATGGGGAGGTCTGCCATGCTTTTCCAGGGATCCACTCCCTGCGCCAGTGGCCCATCCGCAAGGGCCAATGAAGTGGGCGCAACATGAGTACCAAAGCTTTTTTTACCGGCACTTGAGTCGACCTCAAATGAGGGGCCAGTGCCTTGCGCGAGCCCGAGCAAGTCTTCAAAATCGGTCTCTAGAGGCAGCTCACCTTGCAAGTTCTCTTCGAGCACCTCCTGGGGTTGGGTCAAGGACTGCAACACCACAGGCGCTTGAATGTTGGTTTTTAATTGGGCTTGCAGCAGCACCATGCCTTTGGGCAAAAGGGACGGCGGGATGGCCCGCAAGTCCAAGCGTTGTCCGGCATAGAGCGTGCTGAAACGGTCCACCAAATTGGAGAGCTCGCGCACATTGCCGGGCCACGCATACTCGCGCATCGAGGCCAAGAACTCAGCAGAAAAGCGGATGGGGCCGTGTTGCACGTGGGCAAACTTTTGTGCAAAATGAAGCAGCAGCGGTTCAACGTCCTCCACTCTCTCGCGCAGCGGCGGTGTATTGACAGGGAGCACATTGAGCCGGTAATACAAGTCTTCCCTGAATTTGCCGGTGGTGATTTCGTGATCCAAATCGCGGTGGGTGGCGGCAATGACACGCACATCAACGGGAATTTGCCGCGTCGAGCCGATGGGGTCAATGGTGCGCTCTTGCAAGACCCGCAGGAGCTTGACTTGCATGTCCATGGGCATGTCACCAATCTCATCGAGAAACAAGGTCCCGCCGTGGGCGAGTTCAAAGCGCCCGAGTCGGTCGGAGACCGCACCCGTGAAGGAGCCCCTGCGGTGTCCAAAGAGCTCACTCTCCAAAAGCTCTTTGGGGATGGCCGCACAATTGATCGGTACGAAATTGGAGCCCGCTCGCATGGATTGTTCGTGCAAAGATCTGGCCAAGAGCTCTTTTCCTGTGCCACTCTCGCCGGTGATCAACACGGTGGAGTTGGAGTTGGCAATGGTGCTCAGCAAGTCTCTGAGGGATTGGGCCGAGTCACTTTGACCAATGAACTGCGTGCTCGGTTTCATAAGCCTGAATGCTGTGGTGCGTTCGCTCGTGGGCCAAGATGCTCTGGGGGCACAGAGAGCAAAGAGAGTCTAAAAAAGATCATGAGGGCTTGGATTTTTGTGAAGTCCAGTCAACACTTTGTTAACGGCAAGTGAACTTTTTCCATAGTATGGCAGAAATTTTGCTTACCTAAAAGCAAAAACCACAAAAGCTTGCAATTAAGGGGCAAGCGGTGATGTTTTGCCGTCTTCACGGGCGGCTATGGCAATGCATGGCCCATGCAAGGAGTCAACGCTCCAGTCCTGGGCAAGGCGTTGCCCAAGGTGGCCATGGTCTTCGGTACTTGATTTTGAAACTTTTGCGCTCCTCGAGCCGATGGACTCTCAAGATTACGTTGTTACGGTCGATCTAAGGGGACTAGGCTTGGTTTTCAGATCAGATTTGGATTCGCAGCCGGGGATTCTGGATGGACGTTATTTAAGTTGGTTTGACATTTGAAGGAACTTATTATGAAAAGCATCTCTATCGTGACCTTGTCGGCAACCGTGGCCCTCTTGAGCGCTTGCTCGAGCATGCCCCAGTTCTTTGGTAAAGCCGCACCTCGTGAGAGCAGCGCCGAAGGGGCAACACCAGCACCTTCCATGATTGCGCCCATGGTTGAAAAACGCGAAACCTTGGTGGCCACTGGCTATGCGGTGATCAGCGTGCAAAATCACAAAAACCCAGCGCAACAACGCTTGCTCGCCATCCGTGCTTCAAAACTCGATGCTTACCGCGTCTTGACCGAGCAAGTGTATGGTCAACAATTGGACGCCAGCACCACGGTGGCCGACATGACCGTCGTCAATGACACCTTTCGCGCCAAAGTCGAGGGCGTTATTTATGGCGCGCAATTGGTGAGCATCACGCCAGTGAGCGATGACACCTACGAGACCACCTTGTCCTTGGACCGCACAGTTGTGCAAGACTTGCGTCGCTTGTATTTGACCCAATTGGCCATGCGGGGACGGTAAAGCCCTTCGAGCTTGATTGACCTCGAGCTCCATTGCTTGAAAATCTCACCCATGCAAACGCTCAGCACCATCACCTCAAGCCCCGGGAAATGCTCAACCCAGCATGCAGCCCAGGGCATGGCGCAAGGCCAAACGCTTTTGACGAGGTTTGGGGGTATGCTTTTGCGCACCCCCCTGACCTTGCCCCGAACTTTGCTGACTTTGTGGGTCCTGTGTTGGGCCTGTCTCACCTGTGCCCAGGACCTCACGGCTGACCAAAGGCTTGACGCGCTTCGCAAAGCCTTGATCGAGTTGTCCTTGGAGGGCCCCACTGAGGTTCGCAGCAGCGCTTGGGTGGATGAATCAGGGGCGCTGCGGGAAGGCTCGAGTTTCACCAACGGCATGGTGGTTCGAGGCGTGAGGATTTTGGCCTATGGTGTAGACCCGCAGTCCCAGCCCTATGCCCAATTGGCATTGGCGCGGCAAGAGCGATTGGCGCCTTTGAGTTGCAAAAATCATGGCTCGGCTGGATTGACCAAGGGCCAAATTCAGCACATGGCGGTGATGGACATCAACCTCTCACCCAAGGTGCCCAACAAAGATGTCTACCAATCCAGGTTGGTGGTGTTGGCACTCAAAGAGAGTTTGCAAAACATGGCCCAGCAGTCGGGTGTGTTCAAGCTCAGGTTGAGCAGTCTGCCCGTCAACGTTTCCAATTCCACTGGGTCAGGACCAAGTGCCAACGTGGGAAACCGCGCCTTTGGCCCAGGCTCGAACTACTATGAACAAGCCTTGCTGGGCCGTGGCGAGCAAAGGGTGACCTGGCAAGTTCATTTGCGACTAGAGCCCACCAGCGATGAGATCTCCAAGGGGCCTGGGCTCAAGGTGGTGAGTGTCTTGGAAAACCGACTCGATCCAAGATTGAGCTTTGTCCATGAAGAAACGTTGTGGTTTGAGTCCATGCCAGAAAAACCCAGCAGTGCAGCCCTCTCCAGCGTCATGCTCGCGCAAGTCGACGGTTTGAGCACCCTTTTGAATCACTGGTTGGAAGACCAGTTGACTTGCATTCCCCCACAATTTGAGGTCACGACCTGGACGGGTTCGCCTTTGAATGTTTCCGCCGGAAGTGCCAATGGATTGAAAGTGGGCGACAAAATGGTGGTGGTGGACCCCAAACTCATTCCCTCCCGCGCCCTGCAGGCCGATGCATTGCAACACATGGCGATGGCCGAGGTCAAATCGGTCACAGCCTTTACCGCCCAATTGAAACAAATTGCGGGTCCGAACTTGAAGGGTGTCTTCAATTGGGTCGCCATTCCACAACAACTTCATGATTAAATCGTTTTTGCCACAAGGAGCTTGCACATGAGCGCTACTACTGAACTTTGCTGGACACCTCCAGCGGTTGAACAAGCCGTGAATTTTGGGACCGGGTCGACGCCATGGGCGGCTGCTTTGGTTTGTGCAGTGGCGCTGGGTGCCTGGGCCAGCGTGGCGTGCGCCGCACCCCCAAGCTCCCCCCCCTTGGAAGTGATCACCCTGTCCGACAAAGTGGGCTTGATGCCCGCCGATGTCTCAGCCGCGGACAAGTCGCTTGACGCCAAGCCCGCGAGTTCAATGAGTTCGAGCTTGCGCGCGGGCAGTGCCAACAAAGAGGTGCACGCGGGTTCGGGCGCACCCCACGCGGATGCACCCTTTCCCCATCAAAAGGCGCCAACGCAGGCCAGTCCTGCGCCGGCTGAGGTGAAGGCTGCGGCCCATTCTCCATCCACCGGTGTCTACCTCGTAAAAAGAGGGGACACCTTGGACAAAGTGGTGCAAAAAGCGCTGGGTGACAGCCCCTTGAAGAGTGAACTATTAAAGCGCGAACTCGTCGCCTTGAACCCAGAGGCTTTCACCAAAGGGAGCCAAAAAATACTCAAGTCTGGCGTGCTTTTAAAGCTGCCCAACAACGATGATCTCTTGAGAAGTCAATTGGGCCAGGGGCAGACGTCGTCAGCACAAGGCTCATACAAACAATTCGTCGGCTATGAGACCTACCCCGATGTCATCATCAACCCGCAAGGACAAGAGAAAAGAAAGACCTGGGTGCAGTACCCCTGAGCATTGACGAAGACGGAGTCGATCTGGCCCAGTTTGTCCTCATGCCGGCATGGTTCTTGGGCACGCGGATTAAAAAATGTTGTGAGGCGCTCAAGAGGTGCTTGTCTTTGGGCCCCATGATCGCCTAAACTTCAGGCACCTGATGTCGATTCAAGTGTCTTGGGCTTGAATTGGCCCTGGGCAAAGTCAGGGTTGACGTTTGCCCAACCTTCTTGAAAGTCCCCGATTTGTTACTAGGTCCTGAAAACATTCTTGGGGCGCCCCGCTTGCCTTGGGTACAGATGGACAATCGACCCATTTGGGTTGAAAGTCCTGTGGCCCAGTCGCTCGGACTCACCGACCAAGAAATTGTCCAAGCCACAGTGACCTTGGAGCGTGGTTCGATGAGGCTGTGGCTCAAGAATTTTTCATTCGACGTCCCCAGCACTTGGGGATTAAAACCCGGCGACAAGCCTTTTGTGAGCGTGTTCCAAACCGCGCTAGGTTATGGACTCCATTTGCAAAGTTCCAACCTCAGTGCTGGCTTGGCCACGCCCTTGGGAGACGCGAGAACCCCGGCGACAAGCACCTCGGTGCATAACAAGGGCGCAGCAACCGGTTTGCCGCCCACGCCAGCGGCTGTAAACACAGCGCCACCCTCTGCCACGGCACCAACTGGCCTCAAGCCGATCGGGGCCTCAGGGGCCTCACCCCTGGATCCCTTGCTCGTGGCGCAAGAGGCGCAAAACAGCATTATGCTTGGCACCCGGGTGCAGACCTTGATGATGCAACCCTTGAGTTTTGAGTCTGCCGCACAGCTCATGCAACCCGATTTCTTGGCCCAATTGAGTGGCCAATTGAGTGCCCAATTGAATTTGGGGGGATGGTGGGCCGTGTACCGGAAAATAGCACTCTCCATGTCCTATGTGTCGGGCAACGCCTTGAAAAACATGGTCATGACGCAGGCCAAAAGCAACGAGCGGCTGCTCAGTGTGGGCGAAAACGTCAAAGACGGGCCCAAGTCCTTGCTGCAAGAATTGCTCAAAGAGCTTCAGTCCCTGGATTCGCCCGATCACAGCGAGCTCAAACAAACCTTGCAACGCGGCTTGAACGAACTCGACGCCTCTCAGCTCCAAGCCGTTCAGCACTGGACCCGTGGAGACTTGAACCTGAAGGTGGTCATCCCGTTTTTGGATGCCGACCCGGTGGATTTGCATTTCAAAAGAAAAGGCCGCGAGCAAGGCGAAGCCCAAACGCCCCTGAGTGTTGACATCCACTCCAAGAGCCGATTGCTTGGCGAGGTTTGGCTCAATACCCAGATCAGCCAAAGCAGCCAAGTGGATTTGACCATGTGGGCGCTCAGACCCGAAGTGGCCGAGATGGCCAAAATCAAAGCCAAAGAGCTCGGTTTTGATTTGCAAGACTCTGGTCTTTTTTTGAAGAGCTTTCAGATCTTCAATGCCGCCAAACCCGTGGACCAAGAGCAGCTCTCCCCGACAGCACTCGGCCGTGTCGTGGACGCCAAGGCCTGAAGACCCATCCATTGACGCCATGAAGTCCCCCCTCGAAGCCCTGGCCCTTGAGTATGGCCTGAACAAAACCCCCAAGGTGAGCGCCAAAGGGCGCGATGAGCTTGCGCTTTTGATCATTGAGGAGGCCCGCCGCCAGGGCGTCTACGTCACGCAGGACCCGCAGTTGCTCGCCTTGCTCAGCCGACTGGACGTCGGAGACGAGATCCCTCCGGACATGTTCACGGCCGTGGCGGTGATTTTGTCTTGGGTGTATTGGCTCAAAGGCATGCAGCCCGGGGACGAGAAACGCAAAGACCGTTGACGCTCTGGCGTGGGGGCAGAAGGCATGATTTTTGCATCATGAGTCACTGACGCCAAACCCCGGTCAAAGCTTGCCCACGATGGAGGGCAAGTCCTTTTCCGTCAAACGAGCCTTCAACCGCACCCTTGCCATGATGACCTCAATCTTTGCAGCCCCTCCAGCCCGCGTGTGCACCATTCAGGACATGCCCGGCATGGAGGTCAAAATTGATCAATTGTTGCAAGAGGCTGGCCGTTTGCACCAGGGGGGCGATTGGGTTCAAGCTCGCACGCATTATTTGGACATTTTGGCCTTGTCAGGAGATCACCCTCAGGCCTTGTTTTTATGGTCCTTGGTGAGCTTTCAGTTGGGTGACCCAGGATCGGCCAAGCACGGTCTGAATCAATATTTGAAGCAGCATGGCGAAGATTTGACGGCCTGGGGATTGCTGGGCCAATGTTTGCACGTGTTAAAAGAATATGCCAGTGCCGTTGGGATCTTTAAAAATCTGACCTACTTGGAGCCCCAAGAAGTCCACCATGCCCTGCAACTGGCCCAGGCCTATCGGGGATGGGGCATAGAGCATTGGGAGGCGGCGCAAGAAACGCTCAATGGTTTGTATCGAATCCATCCCCATGATGAAAGAGTCTTGAGTGGCTTGAGTGACTTTTACCTCGAGCAGCTACGCTTTGAGTTGGCGCTGCCTTTGATGAAAGAACTTTGCGCGATCGACCCCTCTAACCCCCAATACCGATTGAACTTGGGTGTTGTGCACCAAGGCTTGAAGCAAAGCGAAGAAGCGCAATGGAATTACGCTCAAGCCCTTGAACTCAACCCCGCTGAGTCTTCGGCCCATTACAACTGGGGTGTTTTGTTGCAAGAGGATGGCGACAACTTGTTGGCCATTGATCACTACCGTCAAGCCTTGTCTCTAAAGCCTGACTATTTCGAGGTTTATGGCAATTTGTGTGTTGCGCTGGGACACACGCAATCTTATTCAGAGGCCATGGCCTTGGTGAGAGAGGCCATCATCAAAACCCCACAGTCCGATGAGTTGCATTTTTGTCAAGGACTTTTGTTCGAGCGCATGGGCCACTTCCAAGAGGCCAACGACAGTTTCAGTCAAGCCATTGCACTGAACCCCGACAACGCCAAAGCCCATTGGAACTTGGGGCTCAACTGTTTGCGCTTGGGCGAATTTGAAATCGGCTGGGCTCACCACGAGTGGAGATGGCAAATGGAGAGCTTCAAGCCCACGGCCTTGAAGACAAGCAAGCCGGCATGGCTGGGGCCGCGTTCAAGTCCCGGCAACATCACAGCAGCGCAAACCTTGTTGGTTTGGGCTGAGCAGGGCTTGGGCGATGAGGTGATGTTTGCCTCCTTGTTGCCACAAGTGCGCCAGTGGGTGAGTCGGCTGCTCGTGCAAGTCGATACCAGACTGCTTTCGTTGATGAAACGCAGCATGCCCGAGATCGAATTCATTCCAAGAGGACAAGCGATTGATGTGCAAGATGATGTCTGCCACATCAGCATGGGCAGTTTGCCCCAGTTTTGTCGTGGCAGTTTGGCCTCGTTTGGCGAGCAGCCGAAAGGTTATCTCATGGCCGATTTGGACCGAGTTCAAGTTTTGCGTGAACAACTGCTCGCTTCCTTGCCCCCCGAACTCAAGGCCAATTGCTGGGTGGGCATTTCATGGCGCAGTCGCAGCAAGGCGTCGGGTCTCAACCGAAGTCTTGATTTGATCACCTTGGCCCAGGCGTTGGATGCACCAGGAGTGCAACTGGTCAATCTTCAATATGGCGATGTGGGCGAGGAAATTGAACAATGCTTTGCGCAAACGGGTATACGTGTTCACCAGGTCAGGAGCGTGAATAATTTCTCTGACCTGGAAGGCTTGTCCGCTTTGATCAAAGCCGTGGATGCGGTCGTGAGTGTGGACAATGTGACAGTTCACCTGGCCGGCGCCCTCAATCAAGCGGTGTTGGCTTTGCTGCCCTTTGAGGCCGATTGGCGTTGGATGCTGGAGGCCTCGCAAAGTCCTTGGTACCCAAGTGTCCAACTCTTGCGCCAAAAGACCTTGGGTGACTGGACCCACACCATGCAGTCGTTAAAACAGTTGTTCAAACCTTCATGAAGAGCGCCAGTCCCACCTCATCCAAGCCTTCTTTTGGGCGGCTCGCATTGGGCCCAGAGTCAACGCCTCTCGAGCAGGTCTTGCAGCAAGGGATTGCCTTTTTGAAAGCCAACCGATGTGACCAAGCCTTGGTGTGTTTTGAGCAGGTCATTGGGATGCACAACACGCACCCGATGGTCCATTATTTCGCCGGCTTGGCCCATTACCAATTGGCACAAATGAACAAGGCCATGGATTGCCTCCAAACCCATTTGGATTTGGTGCCCAACGACGCCAACGCGTGGGGCATTTTGGCCAGCATTTGTGTCGACCAAGGTCACCACCTGGCGGCCAAACACAGCTATGGGCAAGCACTGCTCTACCAAGAAAACAATGTTGATTTGCTGATTCAGTTGGGCCACACCTTGCAAAAACTTGAAGACTGGCCCGTCGCGCTGGAGGTCTACCAAACGGTGTTGCGCCTGGACCCCATGAATGTTTCGGCCCACCACCAAATCGCTAGGGTGAGCCAGTCCTTGTCTCAAATCGAGACGGCCTTGTTGCATTTTCAGCTGGCCATAGGCCTTGATGACCGTTCGGTGGCCTTGCATTTTGATTTGGGATTGCTTTGGAGCACCCAGGCGTATTATCAATTGGCCTACTTGCAATTCAAGCGTTGTTTGATGATCGACCCCAAGCACCACCCAAGCCATTACAACTGTGGATTGTCCCAACACAAGCAGCAATTGTGGTCTGAAGCGATCGAACACTTTGATCAAGCCCTGGCACTGCACGACCCATACCCGCTTTGCTGGTTGGCCAAGGGGCAGACCTTGATGGAGCAAAAGCACTGGCGCTTGGCCCAGGCGATGTTTGAGCGCGTGCTTGAGGTCGAGCCCGAGAGTTTTGATGCTTTGCTCAACTTGGGCTTGGCGTTCAAAGCGCAAAAACGACGCGATTTGGCGCAACAGTGTTTTGTAAGGGTGCTTGAAGCGGACGCCAATCATCTCTTGGCATTGAACAATTTGGGTCTTTTGTGCCAAGAAATGGGTCACTTGGACTTGTCCTTGGATTGTTTTGAGCAATGTTTGACCTTGGATCCCAGTTACTTGGCCGCGTGCGTTAATTTGGCCGCAAGCCATGAAAAAATGGGCCACTATACAAAAGCTTCGGAAGTACTCGAGCGAGGCCTGCTTCGCATTTGTATCGAGTCGCCCGTGGCCGTCGAGACGATCACCCGGCTCGTGATGAAAGCCGAGGCTTTGCCCACGCAGCTCCTCAAAGGCTTGCCCAAGGAGTGGGCCATTGGACAACGCAATTTGGGTTTGATTCATCTCAGGCAAGGCAATTTTGATCGCGGATGGCCTCTCTACGAGTACCGTTTCTTAAGTGACGGACCAGCCCCTCCATTGAGCAACTTCTCTAAACCTGTTTTCCGCGGTTTTGCCGCGAATGCCCCAGGAGGTAATTCGGCAAAGTCAGGTGTCCACAGGGTTCGAAAATTATTGATTTGGGCGGAACAAGGGGTGGGTGACGAGATCATGTTTGGCGCCTTGTTGGCCGAGGCCAGTCAATGGGCCGAGCAAACGCTGGTGCAAGTTGACTCGCGACTGGTCAATCTCTTTGCCCGCTCATATCCTCATATTGAGTTTGTGGCGCGCTCGCAAAGTTTGGACGACACATCCATCGACGCGCACATTCCGATGGGCAGTTTGTGTCGTTTTTTGCGCCCCAACCCAGCTTCATTTGCCCAGCAGCCATCGTCATATTTGAAGGTGGATGAAGTTCGCTTGCAAAGCGTGCAAGAGCATCTTTCAAGCGGGTCGCAAAAACTCAGCCACCCACAAGGCCTCAAACGCATCGGTATTTCTTGGCGCAGCAACAACGACACCCATGGCCAACAACGCTCCATGTCCTTGCACCGTTTGGTCAAACAATTGCAGTCTTTGAACCCAAGCGGTGTGCGCTTAATCAACTTGCAGTACGGCGCGGTCCAGGCCGACATTGATGAATGCTTTGAACAAACCGGCATTCGCATCGAGCAAGTCCAAACCGTTGACAATTTCCAGGACTTGGACGGCTTGGCCTGCCTGATCAAAGCTTGTGATGAGGTGGTGAGTGTGGACAATTCAACCGTGCATTTGGCCGGCGCTTTGGGGCAACCGGTCACCGCCTTGTTGCCGTTGAGCGCCGACTGGCGTTGGTTTATCGGGCAAGATCGCAGTGGGTGGTATCCAAGCGTTCGACTGCTGCGTCAAACGTGCTTGGATGACTGGGACAGTTGCTGGGTTAAATAAGACCGGGGTGAGTGTGGCTCAGGAGAGTAGAGTAGGGGGGTGGCCATGAAACGACGCAAGAGCCAAATCTTCAGCAAAAGTGATTGGGCTTTGAGCTCAAAACACCGTGGCAGACGCTGTCATTACATTTGAAGATAATTTCTAGAGCGACGCAAGCGGTTGAGTCTGCCCAAGCGGTCGTAGACTTCGACTGAACTCGAGGGATCGTTGATTTGGAGGCTTTTTAAAGCACCTCGAATGGCGTCCAATTTGCGGATGACCAATATTTCATTGCGGCGATTTAAATTGCGGCAATACATCATCTTTGAGCGAAAGTTGTCCCAAGACGCGTCCAATTTGTCGGCATCCAAGGCTTGTCGCACGCCCGTCATGTTGGCAATTTCTTGAAGAATATCGGTCTTGGCATTGAGCAAACGATCCAAATGGTCCAAATCCTGGGCCTTCAGGGCATCAAACTCTTGCTCCAACACCGATTCCAGTGATTCGACCCTATCCATCACGGCCTTCACCAATTGCGGTGAATGCGTGGGGTAGGAAGGGGCAGCACTGAGTGTTGTCATGGTGGATTAGCCTTTGATCATTTGCTCGAGCGAGAGAAAGCTCTCGGCAATGCCCTTGGGATTCAAAGGATAGTTGCCGTCTTTGATCGCTTTCTTGATGGAGTCCACCTTGGCGCGATCAAAGCTCGGTTGAGCCATGACTTTTTGAGCCACATTGCTCAGGGTGATCGAATTGGTCACGCCGTTGCTTTTATCGCTGGCAGCAGCACTCGTGCTGAGCGTTGCCGCTTGCGTGGAGGCCTGCTTGTTGGCAGAACTGGCTTTGTCAGAAGCCGCTTTGTTGACACCGCTTTGCTGAGCAAATCGGGCAACAGTGTTTGAAATGGAGTCAGTCATAAGAAAATCACTTTCTTTCTATCGATGGCCATAATAGACACAAAGTCCATTAACCTTTTCCTAGTATCTTGAGTTTCGACACAAGAAAAAATAACTTGAGCAAAAAAACGAAAAAATTTACAAATATTTTCACAATACCCATAAAGTACTCTTTTCCGCCACATTAAAGCACCTTGACTTCGTTCACACCGGTAATGACGCCTGAAATAGATCGACCCGAGTCGATGTTTTTTAAGCGAATCTGGTCACCCAGGGCGCCATCTTGTTGGGCCTCGGCTTTCACGGTGATTAAAAATCCTCTGCCTTCTCCCACCATCACGGTGACTTGTTGGCCTTTTTTGACCATGAGGGCAGGTTTAATGTCAAAGTTGTGCAGCACCTGATCACTGCCCATGTCGTGGAGTAACTCGGAATTTTCAATTTCTTTGAATTGGGTAAGAACCTGGCCATCGGTGTTGGCAATGGGGGCCTCGACCCGGCGAAAGAGACTCGCTTGCAGCATGGTGCCTCGCCTGAGTGGCTGATTGACCACCAAAACGGTTTTGATCACCTCGTTGGGGTTGAGGCTGGGTTTGTAGGTGGCTGGTAAAAAGACTGTGGACAGCGTGGCTTGGGGCTCGGACTTTGAGCTCGCGACTGGTTTGAGGTCTGTCGCCTTGCTGGGTGGAGAGTTGGGTGTCACAAGGGGAATGCTGGGGGCTTGGGCCGTGTTCAACACCATGGGGCTGACTTGGGCCGTCATGAAATACTGAGAATTGGGCTCACTGCAACGCGCCCGGATGACATTTTGATTTTGAAACGGTTGATCAAAACGCAAAGAGCCCATGCAAGGACCAACGACCAATTTGCCATCCATGGCCGACATCTGAATGTGATCCAGAGGATAAGATTTTTGCTGGCTGAACCACTGTCGGGCCTGGTTTTGAAGATTCAAAGCCGCAGGGCTAGGGTTCAAGTCGGCTTGCGCCCACAGTCCCCCGCAGCTGAGCAAAGCGGTCAAGCAACACCAGCGATGGGACCAGTGGCGCGGGCTCGAGCCGGTTTTGGGTACTCGCTTCATATAGTCTCCTTGCCCCAGGCTTGGAAAAGCGCGGGTTTTGCGTTTCAAGTCAAGAGCGTTGATGTCTGGGCACAGCATTTGCGAATAGTGTTGGGTGGTGAAGAAGTTTTGACGGTTTTTAATCGTCCATGGGCTCAATAAAGCAAAACTTGTACCAGAAATTCGATACCTTACTGGAATCCAACATGAACGCCAATTTAGATTCAAAAGTACTCTTTAATTTTGCCCCATTGGAATTTAATAATTCTTTAGTGGGTGATATGAAGTCGCAAGACAAGGCGTTCTTGACGGGTGCTTTTGCGCAAGCAGTTGCGCAGTCGCAACAGGCTTTGCGTGTCGAAACTCCGTCAATTCTGGACCCCAAGGTGCCCACAATGACGGTCAGGGCAGGGGATTCTTTGACAGGGATGGTCAAAAACTATCTGGCGGCCCAGGGTTTAAGCCCCAACGCCAACGATTTGCAAAAATATGTTCAAGATGTGGCCCATCAAAATGGCATCAACAATCCCAATTTGATTTTTCCAGGCCAAAAACTTCAATTGGCCAGTTTGAACGCCAGTCTTCAAGGCAGCGCATCAAGTCTCGCCGCTGCCAATGTGACCGCTCAGCCTTTGCGCCCCATGGCCTCTTCACCATTGAGTACGGCCTCTAGCCTCGCCCCATTGCCACTGAGCAGTGTCAGCGTGTTGTCCGCCAATGCCATCAGCAGCAACCCGGCGGTGGCTGCAACACCTGCAGACAGTGGTTTGGCGCTGGGCACAGAGCCGCACACTAATAATAGCAACGTCAACGCCAATGGATTGGTGGCGTCTCCAACGGGCGGCACCACCAATAGCAACACCAATATCAACGCCCGGCAATTGCAAGCGGAGCGCATGGCCATGGCCCGATCGGCCATGAGCGCCATGATGAACAGCCAAATGGCGGGGGCATTGGCCAGTGGTCACAACACACCCGCGGGGATCCTGGGTGACGGCGCAGTCGCCAGCGACCCCATGGGGGGGGTGTCTGGTTTGTCTTCTATGATGATGGGCAGCAATCCAGGCGTATTGGGGACCAACACTGCCTCGAATGTCGTCAATGCCGATGCATTCAACGGCGTGAGTGCGGCCAATCACATCCAACTGATGGGGCGCTTGAATGGCTCAGCCTATCCTGTGCTGCAAAAAACATTGGACCGTGCGGTGGACAAGGGTTTTATCCCTCCCCAAGACAAGCAAGCCGTGAATGACAGGATTTTGCAATTGGCGCGCCAATTCAAATTTTCACCCGATGATTTCGCCAAAGTCTCCTTGATGGAGAGTGATGGTTTGAACCCCAAATCGACGAACAACCGGTGTCACGGAATCATTCAGTTTTGTGACGGACCCGACCGAGGTGCTGCCAGTGCCGGGTTTGCGACCAACCCCAAAGCCATTTTGGGCAAAAGCGTGCTCGAGCAGCTCGACATGGTGGGCAAGTACTTTGATCAAACAGGACTCAAGAATGCCGGGCCCACGCATTTGGACGATTTGTACTTGACTGTCCTCACCCCAGCGGCCAAAACCGAGACCCGAACCGATGTCGGTCTCAACATCGCGGGCCCCCAGGCCAATTACTTGCACGTTAACCGTGACGTGAGGGCCCCCATCACCCGCGACTCCATTGTTCAAGGTCTTCATCAAAACGCCTTGGATAAATTGGGCATCGATGACAGATCCATCAAAGACGCGATGGCCAGTCAGGCCAATTCACGCGTCAGCGCTCCAAAATCAAATTCAGGTGCTTTGATCGCGTCTGCCAATGCGTCCACGGTGAATCCTGCCCAAGCCAGCAAAGTCTCGGGTAACGAAGCGATGAAGTTGAGCTTGCAGCGTTTGCAAGCTTTGCGCATCAGCGCCTATTTGAATCCTGTTTTTACCGCTGGATTGAACGCCTCGGGCTCAACCAGTACCGGAAGATGAGTGGCAATAGTTTGCCGTTTTTTGTTGTTTAACCCTTAAACCGTTTTAAAAAAAATGAACTGAGCTTTCTTCAAGAGTCAAGGTCGAAGTCGTGGCATAGCTTTTGCTCAATCGACTTGAGGCCATCTAACTTGAGGGCTGGGTGTCGATAAAACGGCGAATTGTGAAAAGAGTCCACCATGAACTTGCTATCAACTGCATTTGGAATCCATGAAAAAGCCTTGGCAGTGCGAAGTCAGCGCATGGAGGTGCTCGCGCGCAACATTGCCAATGCGGACACCCCCAATTACAAAGCCCAAGATGTTGATTTCAAGGCCATGCTGCAAGATGTGCAGCGCGACACGTTAACCGCCACCAATGACAAACACTATGCCGCTATTGAAGATGGACCTGACAACGGGATGCGTTACCGCGTGCCCTACAACAGCTCATTTGATGGCAACACCGTTGAGATCAGCGTGGAGCAAGCCCAGTTTGGTAAGGCTGCAGGCGACTACCAAGCCACGTTGCAATTTTTGGGTGACCGCATTGGCGGCATCAGGAAAGCGTTGAGAGGAGAGTAATCGATCATGAACACCATTGACAGTGTATTTGGCATCGCGGGAACTGCGTTGAACGCGCAGATGATCCGCATGAACACGACGGCCTCGAACTTGGCCAATGCGACCACGGTCGCGAGCAGCGAGAAAGATGCCTTTCGCGCAAAACGGCCAGTTTTCAAAGCCTTGGTTCAAGATGAAATGACCAATGCAGGATTTACCCAACTCGGTGGCGTGAAAGTAGACCACATTGTGGACGATCCCACACCGATCAGAAGTTTATATGAACCAAGCAACCCATCGGCCGACAAAGACGGCATGGTCTACCTCTCCAACGTCAATGAGATGCAAGAGATGGTGGAGATGATGGCCGCTTCACGCTCCTATCAAAACAATGTTGAAGTGGTCAACACCGCCAAAACCTTGATGTCAAGAACCCTGGATTTGACCAAATCCTGAATCACATTTATGTTAAGCCCCCATCTTAAGGACACATTGTCATGACCACCACTTCTACAGCAACCAGCAGCAATGCACCACTGCCCAATGGCATTGTTCGATACAGTGATTATGTGGCGGCGCAAAAAAACAAACCCGCGGGATCAACGACCATGGGGCAAGGGGATTTCATGACGCTCTTTACGACTCAATTGCAAAATCAAGATCCAACAGATCCCGTCAAAAACGAGGCTTTTGTGGCGCAGTTGGCCCAGTTCTCGCAATTGGAAGCCACCACCAGCATGCAAACCAGTTTGACCAGTATGGTGAACAATCAAGCATCGGACCGCATGCTCAGCAGTGCTGCCTTGATCGGCAAAAAAGTGGGTGTGCCAATGGGTCCTGCCATTTTGACCAACGCGCAACCTGTGACAGGATCGATGAGTTTGCCAGGCGGTGCCGATGGATTACAGGTCGTCGTCTCTGACAGCACAGGCGCTGCGGTTCGCACCATGACCTATGGCCCGCAAACTCCAGGCAATATGAATTTCTCATGGGATGGCTTGTCCGACAACGGAGCTCAACAGCCCGATGGCACCTATTCCTTTGCCATCACGGGTACGGCTGCGGGGGCCAATATCACGCCGAGCTACAACACCATGGCGACAGTCACCAGCGTGACGAGCTCGGGTGACTCCAGCAACACTTGGCTCTTGGGTGTTGGGGGTGGTAAAACTGTCACGCTCAGCAGTTTGACCCAAATCACCAACTGATTTTTATCCACGATATTTCAATAGACCTTACAAAATTCGGAGTTCAACATGTCATTTTTTACATCCCTGACGGGTATCAATGCAGCAACGGCTCAAATGAGCGTGACCAGTAACAATATTGCCAATGCGGGAACGCAGGGCTTTAAAAAGTCAGTGGCCAACTTTGGTGACATTTTTGCGACTTCTCCGCTGCAAAAAGCCAGTACCACCATCGGTCAAGGTGTGTCGCTCAAGCAAGTGTCCTTGGACTTCAGTCAAGGTAACGTCTCCGTGTCATCCAACACCTTGGACATGGCGATCTCTGGCGACGGTTTCTTCCCATTGAAGTCTCCCGACGGTTTGCAAAATATGTATACCCGTAACGGCACGTTCATGATGAATGACCAAAACAATGTGGTCACTTCTTCCGGACAAGAACTTCAAGCGGCATCGGTCGATAGTACGGGTAAAGCCGATCCGAGCAAATTGAGCGTGTTGACCATTCCCCAGCAAACCACGGGCATGGCAATGGAGACCACCCAAGTTCAGTTGGGATTGAATTTCCCTGCCGATGCACCCGTGATCTCCACACCATTCAACCGCAATGACCCCACGACCTTCAACAAAAGTACCGCCATCACGGTTTATGACAAAGGTGGTAATGGCTATTTGGCCACGGTGTATTACGTCAAAACACAAAACGCGTCCCAATCTTCACCCACCAACAGGTGGCAAACCTATGTGTATGTGGGAGACACCTTGGTGAATGCGGCTTTGCAGCAA
>CAILYC010000025.1 GCA_903838355.1 uncultured Burkholderiales bacterium
CAACCAAACACCCCAACCAAACACCCCAACCAAACACCCCGCTATGGCAGTGCCTCGGTTTAGCGCTCTCAACTGGCCTTTGAGCATCGCATTTGGTCTATCCCCTTGTCTCACAAAGCGCTTGAGTCCCTGCAAATTGGCCAGTGCTTATCGGTGCAAATGCATACCGGTTATTTCCATGGGTTGTGGATTGATCCCTTGGCATTGAATAGGTCTGTTCATTGTCAAGATTGAAGGGCATTCGCCTGAGCCCAGAGTTGGGTCTCACTGGGTTTTGTCGAGCGCAATGCTCAGATCAATTTCTCAGAGGCATTGGCAATTTTTGGCAAAGCCTGTGAAGTCGAGCTCTCGCAGACTATGGGGTGGGAGGCGAGTTCTCCATTCCACATCGGATCTTCAATGCCATCAAAGACTTCGCGCAATTTGTCGCCCCAAGAAGTGTGCAGCATCTTGAAGTAGGGATTGTTCTCGGTCAAGCAGAGCAATTTGTGTGACTGGAATTGGTCCACTTCATAAACCGCCAAGTCGAGCGGTAGTCCCACCGAGAGGTTGGACTTGAGGGTGGAGTCCATTGAGACAAGCAAACATTTGGTGGCTTCATCCAAGGGCGTACTCGGGCTAATCACCCGGTCCAAGACGGGTTTGCCGTACTTGGACTCGCCAATTTGAAAGTAAGGTGTCTCAAGAGTGGCCTCAATGAAATTGCCCGCAGAATACACTTGAAACAAGCGCATGCCTTCGCCTTTGATTTGGCCGCCAAAGATCAAGGAAACGTTGAAGTCCACACCTGCCGCCTTCAATGATGCGCCATCGCGTTCGTACACCCGTCTCACCGCTTGACCCAGCACCCGGGTGGCGTCAAACATACTTTTGGCGCTCCAAATCGTGATCAATTCTTCCTCGCCTGAATGGGCAGAGGGGTCTTTGACATGTTCAACTTGCAAAATCTCTCTGATGGACTGGGCAATGCTCAAGTTGCCAGCCGTGAGAAGCACCATGAAACGATCGTTTGTTTTTTCGTAAACAATCATTTTGCGAAAAGTGCTGATTTGGTCCAGTCCCGCATTGGTTCTGGAATCGGAGAGAAACACCAAGCCGGCCTTTAGTTTGACCGCTACGCAGTAAGTCATAACAACTTTCTCAAGGAGTAAAGGGCGTCTAAAGCCTCTTTGGGGGTTAAAAGATCAGGGTTCAATTCTCGCAATTGGGCGTGAAGTTCGCTCTCGTGTGGGTTTGAGACTTCAAGCTCTGCGCGGCTTGCCAAAGGCGTGGCAAAAAGATCATTTTGCACCCGCGAGACGTCGTCGTGCTCTTGCAGAGTTTGCAAAAACTGCCGTGCCTGGTTGAGCACCGAGTGCGGAATCCCCGCCAACTTGGCCACTTGGATGCCATAACTTTGGCTCGCTGCTCCGGGCTCAACTTCATGCAAAAACACGACACCACTGGCCGACTCGCTGGCGCCCAAGTGGACGTTGCAAGCGTGGTGATGCAAAGCGGGAAATTGCGTGAGCTCAAAATAGTGCGTGGCAAATAGGGTAAAGGACTGGCACTTGTTGTGCAAATAAGCAGCAATGGCGCTGGCCAAGGACAAGCCGTCTGAGGTCGAGGTGCCGCGTCCAATTTCATCCATGAGCACCAAGCTGTGAGGTCCCGCGTGGTTCAAAATGAGCGCCGCTTCAGTCATCTCCATCATGAAGGTCGATTGAGCGTTGGCCAAGTCGTCGGCGGCCCCAATGCGCGTGTGGATCGCATCAATGGGCCCCAAGACACAGGACGCGGCCGGTACATGCGAGCCCATGCTGGCCAGCAGCACAATCAAAGCCACTTGGCGCATATAGGTTGATTTGCCCCCCATATTGGGTCCCGTGATGATTTGCATGCGGTGCTTGGGGCCGAGTTCAGTGGAGTTGCTGATGAAGGCCTTGCCCGAGCTTTGGGCCAGCCGTGACTCGACCACTGGGTGTCGGCCTTGGCGAATCTCGATGCAGGGGTGGTTGACAAATTCAGGCCTGCACCACCCCAAGCTGTGAGACCTCTCGGCCAATGCCGTGAGCGCATCAAGCTTGGCCAAAGAATGGGCCAAGCGGCTCAAGGGTTGAACCCAGGACTGCAAGGTCTCGAGCAGCTGCTCGTAGAGCCATTTCTCCCGCGCCAAGGCGCGCTCTTGCGCCGACAAGGCCTTGTCCTCAAACGCTTTGAGCTCGGGGGTGATGAAGCGCTCGGCGTTCTTCAAGGTTTGGCGACGTTTGTAGTCCGCGGGAATGCGCTCGAGTTGGCCTTGGGTGACTTCGATGAAAAAGCCGTGCACTTTGTTGAACTGCACGCGCAAATTGTGGATCCCCGTTCTTGCGCGCTCCTTTACTTCCAGGTCGAGCAAAAATGAATCGCAATTGTTTTGAATATCTCTGAGCTCATCGAGCTCAGCATCGTAGCCCGTGGCAAACACCCCGCCGTCGCGCACCAAGGCTGCGCACTGCGGTGAGATGGCACGCTCAATCAACTGCGCCCATTCTGAGGGGACCAGCAAGGCGCTTTGCATCTCGGCCAAATAGCCCACGTGATTCAACCTTGAGAGCAATGCGTGGACCGCTTGGGCGCCTTGCAGCGCGCGCTCGAGGGCCACGAGTTCTCTGGGTCGCACTTGTAGCAAGGCAATGCGCGCACTGATGCGCTGCACGTCGGCTTGACCCTTCAAGGCCGCTCTCAGAGTTTGAAATTGCGGGCTGCCCTGTCCTGAGTCCATCAGCGCTTGCAGCGAGTCTAAACGAGCTTGAGGTTCGGCGCGAGAAATGGGCAGCTGCGTAATCCAGGCTTTGAGCTCGCGAGAACCCATGGCTGTTTGGCACGTGTCGAGCAAAGAAAACAAGGTGGGGGAGTCTTCACCCCGCAAGGTTTGCAGGAGTTCCAAGTTTTTGCGGGTGTTGCTGGGCACATCGATGAAGTTCGTGTCTTCAAGCACTTGGATGTGGTTGATGTAAGAGAGCGTTTGGCCCTGCGTGTGCTCGGCATAGGCTAGCAAAGCCGCGGCAGCGGCTTGCGCATGGGCCAAGTCCTGCGCTTGAAACCCAAGCAAGGTTTGGACTTGGAGCTGCTCACACAGTTTGCGCTCACCAAGAGCGGCATCGAACTGCCAATCCATTCTGGGGGTGAGCACGCCCGCTGAGTCGAGGAGTCGCTTCGTCTCCTGAGGCAGGCTTTGTGCGTGGATCACCTCTTTGGGAGAAATGCGGTTGACCCATGAAGGCCAATCGTCTTTGGCGCACTGGGTGAGGAAGATGGTGTTTTGCGTCAGGCTCATCCATGCGAGGCCACAGCCCTTGGGGGAGTTGGGCCTGTCGCTGGCGTAAACGGACAACAAGTAAGACTCGGTTTTGTCACTGAGCAGTGCCGAGTCCGTGAGGGTGCCCGGAGTCAAGACACGAACGACTTTGCGCTCAACGGGACCTTTGCCGGTGATCTCGCCCACTTGCTCGCAAATGGCGACCGACTCGCCGCGTTGCAGTAACTTGGCCAAATAGCCTTCTGCCGAGTGATAGGGCACACCCGCCATGGCGATGGGCTGACCAGCTGTTTGGCCGCGGTGGGTGAGGGTGATCCCCAGAAGTTCGCTGGCTTTCTTGGCGTCGTCAAAAAAGAGCTCGTAAAAATCCCCCATGCGATAAAACACCAAGGTGGCAGGGAACTCGGCCTTGATGGCCAAGTACTGCTGCATCATCGGGGTGTGGGCTTCAGCCTTGGGGACAGACTCGCTCATGGTCTCAGGGGATGTGGGAGGGTCTTGAACGTTAACGTGGAGGGTTGGTTCGCGCGCGCCGCGGTGCAGCCCCTGCTCGGGTGTCATCATGGGTTTCACTGGGCTTGATGCTCATGGGGGTGCCTTTGAGGCGTTGGATGCGTTTGGCAGGGGCATCGCTTAAAGCGGCCAGGACCACGTCGTTCGTCTCGTCAGTTGGGGTGCTGGTGTCTCCTGTTTTTTCGGGGGTCAGCGAGGCATCTGGGTGCCTGAGGTTGGAGACCTTGGAGTATGGCGACAAGAGGTGGGCCATTTGCGCGTAAATTTTGGGGCTGCCCGCCATGCATTCTTTTTCATGAAGAAAGTTGGCCTCACCCGAGAAGTTACCAATGAGCCCGCCCGCTTCGGTGATGAGCAGTGAGCCCGCTGCCGTGTCCCAGGGTTGCAAGCCTGACTCAAAAAAACCATCGCTGAACCCCGCGGCCACATAGGCCAAATCGAGTGCGGCTGCACCAGGGCGCCTGAGGGCTGCAGTTTTTTTGATCATCTCGGCCATCAGCAGCAAATAAGTTTGCAAGTCGTCGCCTTGCCGAAATGGAAAACCCGTGCTCAAAAGACAGTCTTTGAGATGCGTGCGTTTGCTCACTCGCATGCGCCGGTCGTTCATGAAGGCGCCCCGACCCTTGGTGGCAGAGAACAAATCGTTGCGAGTCGGGTCGTAGACCACCGCTTGCTCGATCTTGCCTCTGAACTGCATGGCAATGCTCACGCAGTAATAGGGAAATCCATGGATGAAATTGGTGGTGCCATCCAAGGGATCAATGATCCAGACGAACTCAGACTGTGGGTTGCCATGCGCTTGACCCGACTCTTCGGCCAAGATACCGTGGTCCGGGTAGGCGCCCAGGAGCGTTTGGATGATCGCCTCTTCGCTGGCTTGGTCAACTTCGGTGACGAAATCGTTGGCGTTTTTCTCCGCCACCCTCACCGACTCCACATCCAGCGCGGCACGGTTGATGATGGAGCCTGCCGCGCGCGCGGCCTTGATGGCCACATTGAGCATGGGATGAAGGGTGTTGGAGGGCATCATGGCGTGGGCAATCTAGGAAGTGGGTCAGCAAGGCGCTCGACAGAGCATGGGGCTCTGAGCGGCAAGGCGGCAGCGGTGAAAAAGAACAAGTTTGGGCGCGCTCAAAGACAATCTAAGGCAAACCCAAGAAAGGGGGTGCTTGCAACCCAGTACAGACACGATTTTAATCGCAAACTGCGTGCGACAATCGGTGTGTGAAGGAGGCGAGCGTCTCCAACGCCCTTGCACCTTGTTTTTGATGGCCACCTTGACGGGGGCTGCGCAAACGCTGGCCTCGTGAAATAAACCCCTGCGATCCCCTCCAAACCAGACATTGAGATCATTTCAAAGCATGCGCACGCGTTTCATTTTGATTGACACCTCCCATGCCGGCAACGTTGGGGGCACGGCGCGGGCCATGAAGGTCATGGGCTTTGAGGAGTTGGTGCTGGTCAATCCACGGTTTCCCAATGTGCTCAATCGCGATGAGACTGTCCAGCGCGCCAGTGGGGCTCTCGATATTCTCAAAAACGCTCGGGTGGTGTCCCATTTGGACGCCGCCTTGGAGGGCATGACCCATTTGTGCGCAACCGCCATGATTCCCAGAGATTTCGGCCCCCCTACGCTGACACCCCGTGAGCACTTGGGGGCCTTGGCCCAGGAGATTCAGGGCCGCCAAGAGCACCCAGGCGGCGAGCATTCAGGCGTGGCATTTTTGTTTGGCAGTGAGCGCTTTGGCATGAAAAACGAAGACGTTTACCGCTGTCATGTGGCCCTCACCATTCCAAGCAACCCGAGTTTTGGCTCTCTCAATTTGGCCAGTGCCGTCCAATTGATCGCCTACGAGTGGCGCACAGCGCTCGGCGGCTTTGAGTCCACCCTGGAGCCCCCTTGGCCGGTTGCCGCGTCAGTGGGCGTTGAGCGCGCCGACGCGCAGGCGGTAGCGGGACTCTTGAAGCACTGGGAGGAGTCCTTGATCCAGATTGGCTTTTTGGACCCCTTGGCCCCCAAAAAACTCATGCCCCGATTACAGCAACTTTTTAACCGCGCCCAACTCACCCGCGAAGAAGTCCATATCCTAAGAGGTGTTGCTAAACACATGGGCGGGCGTGTTGCCGGAAAAGAGATAGACTCCTGAGCCATGTTCACACGACTGCGATCCGATATCGAAACCATTTTTGAGCGCGACCCCGCGGCCAAGAGCCGCTGGGAGGTGCTCACCTGCTACCCGGGGCTGCATGCCTTGGTCTTGCACCGCTTGGCCCACGCTTTGTGGGGCCTAGGCTTTTGGTGGCTGGGGCGTTTTATTTCTCACCTGAGTCGCTTCATGACAGGCATTGAGATCCATCCGGCCGCCGTGATTGGCGAGCGCGTGTTCTTTGACCATGCCATGGGCGTGGTCGTTGGAGAGACCGCTCAAATTGGTGACGGCTGCACGATCTACCAAGGGGTGACGCTTGGGGGCACCAGTTTGTACAAAGGTGTTAAACGCCATCCCACCCTGGGAGCCAATGTGGTGGTGGGGGCCGGCGCCAAGGTGCTTGGCGGTTTTGTGGTCGGAGATGGCGCCAAAATTGGCTCCAATGCCGTGGTGACCAAACCTGTTCCTGCTGGAGCAACCGCCATCGGGAACCCCGCCAGAGTGATTTTGCCCGACGACACCTCATTTGCTGGGCCTTCATCCAGTCTGTCGCCCACCACATCACTCACTGCGTCACCCAGCCCTGGCCTAGCCCACCTTGAACAAACCCCTTCGCCCTCGTCGGCCATGGCACAAGAGCAGGGGTCTCAAAATCCTTTGACCGAGGGCCCTAGCCCTGGTTTTAGCGCCTACGGCGTGACCCAAGCCGATGACCCGGTCATGCAAAGCTTCAAAGAGTTGAGTGAGCTGTCACAGGCACAAAGCGCTCGCATTGCTGCCCTTGAGCAAACCCTAGAGGACTTGCTCAAGCGCCAAACGCTGCAAGAAAGGCGCTAAAAAAAAGGTGTCCCAAAACATTTCGTGTGGGCTTGCAATTCGAGGGTTGACCCTCATGTGTTGGATGGGATTTAATTTGTATTGAAATCTGTCCCATTTCTTTTTTTAGATCGAAGTTCAATCATCAATCGTCAAGCTTCAAAGCGTCGATGCATTGCAAAGACATTCTTCATTCTTAACCCCCTTTTTTTATTTCTGCGGAGCATTTTCATGTCTGATACATTGAGCACCATCCAAGGCCGAACATCGGCCAATCATTTTGATACCACGCACCACATGAGCGAGACTCAAATTCACGAGTTGGTGGAGTTGACCCTCAATACGCCCACTTCTTTCAATATGCAAAACTGGCGTTTGATTGCCGTGTCTTCTCCTGAGCACAAAGCCAATTTGCGCAAATTGGCCTTCAACCAAGCCAAGGTGAGCGAAGCGGCCGTGACCTTCATTGTGGTGGGCGACGCCATGGGCTATCAGCAATTGCCCACCCTCATCAAGCCCATGCTTGACGCGGGTGCTCTGGACCAAGCTGCTTATGATGGCTGGATTGGGATGTGCAATGGCATGTACAACGGCAACACACAACTCCAACGCGATGAGGCCATCCGTTCTGGCTCACTCGCCGCCATGACGCTCATGTACGCCGCTCAAGCCAAAGGCTATGTGTCAGGTGCGATGATTGGTTTTGATGCTGCAGGTGTCGCCAAGGAATTTGGTTTGCACGAGCACGAAGTGCCCGTCATGTTGATTGCTGTGGGCCATCCCGCTGCAGGCAACTGGCCCAGAAAAGTCAGGCGTTCATTGGCCCAAGCGGTCAAAACGGTTTAATCCCCATTCGCATAAACCACGGGCATAGGCCTGTGGTAAACCCAGAACCAAGCTGGGCCCATGGCACTCTGGGTTGGGGTCTGATCAGAAATGGACTGGGGCGAGCGTGTCAACAGCACAGCTCGTCTCAGTCTTTTCTCGTTCAAACTCGCTTACTTTTGAGCGCTGTTTTGGGCCTAAAGGATTTGCAAAACGCGTCCTGGGTCTCAATATAAGGACCACCGATTAAATCGATGCAGTAAGGAACGGCAGCAAAGATGCCTTGAACCAAAACCTGTCCTTGCTCATCTTTGAGGCCGCCCAGGGTCTCGGCAATGGATTTGGGTTGCCCTGGTAGATTGATAATCAAAGATTGGGCACGAATCACGGCGACTTGACGCGACAAGATGGCAGTCGGCACAAAGCGCAGGCTGACTTGTCGCATTTGCTCTCCAAAGCCTGGCATTTCTTTGTCCCCCACGCTCAAGGTGGCCTCTGGGGTCACGTCCCGCAAGGCAGGACCTGTACCACCGGTCGTCAGCACCAAGCAGCATCCGGCACTCACCAAAGACTTGAGGTGAGAGGCAATTAATTCAAGATCATCTGCAATCAAAGACGTGTGCCATTCAACCGGGTTGTGAATGGCTTGCTCAATCCAGGCTTTGAGGGCCGGGATGCCCTGGTCTTGATAGACGCCACTCGATGCTCGATCGGAGGCGCTCAAGAGACCAATTTTGAGGGTGTCGCAGCGTGTGTCTCCTGCAGTGTGCTCAACCGTGTGAGTGATGAAAGCGTTCATGGTTTGGGTCTTGGAGGATCAAAGAGCAGTGGGTAACAGTTGCTGAGCAACATGAGGCACTGGCACTTACTGGGTGGATGGTGTTTTGGGTTTGGATTTGGCGGGCGTATTTTTCGCCAGCGTCTTGCTCGCTGTCTTGAGGGGCGTTTTGGGGGAAGTCTGGGTTGTCGATTTTTTTGCCGTGGTTGTCACTTCAGTCTTTTTCATGGCAGTCTTGGCGATGGTTTTTGCTGAAGATTGAGTGGGAGCCTTTGTAGAAGCCTTTGTAGAAGCCTTTGTAGAAGCCTTTTGGGTCTGCGTTGGCGTGATGGCCGTCTTTAGAGTGCGGCTTGCGCTGGTTTTGCCCGTCGTCTTGCTGGGCTCCTTGAGGGCGGTTTCACGCTTGGTTTTGGACGCTGTTTTCGTCGCGGGCTGGCGTGGTGTTTTTGCCAAGATTTTCTTGGCGGCGTCCTCGTCCTTGAGTCGCACTTTCTCCATTTGATGGGCCCTCAACTCCTCTTTTGCGAGCTCCTCTTTGTATTTGATCTCGTCCACACTCAAGTAGATGGGTTGGGCTTCGTTGGCTGGGGGGGTAACTTCAGTCTCTTGCTGGTCCACGTCTTGCAGGTCTAAATGCGCCGCCGCATCGTGATCTTGTGTTGGGTTGTCTTGGGATGGGTGCAGGGTCTCCCGAATCCAGCGAAACAAATCTCGGTAAGCGCGGCCTTGGCGGGGCGCTTTACCGGTGGAGACTTCAGCCCGTGTGAGGGGTTGGGCGTCCTTCCTGGCTTGTCGCACCAAGGCCCTGAATTCTTGCGGCTCTTGGCGTGGGTATTTGGCGAGCCACTCGCCGAGTGCTTGATCGTCCTCAATCAAGCGCTTCCTCCAAGCCTCGCTCTCGTGCAGGGCCAAGGTCTCTTTGGCGCTACCACCGTGTTGGATCTCAAGGCTGTCGCGAATGGCCTCCAAGTCCTCTTGCCCCAAGCGGCGCATGAGCTTGCCGACATACTGCATTTGTCGGCGCTTGCCCTCAAAATTGGTGATGCGCTTGGCCTCACTCACCGCATCAATCAAGGCCGTGTTCAGGTGCCCTTTGAGCAGCAGTTTTTCCTTGAGGTCGGCTCTGAGTTCGAGCAAGTCTTCGCCAAGTTTTTGCCGCTCGGTGCTCTCTCGTTTGAGGTCGGTTTTGCTGGCCGCATCGGTGCCTTTGAGTTCGCGTTTATAGGCGAGGTCGAGCTCACTGCCCAAGGCAATAAAGAGACCTTGTACGTAATAGCCTTTTTTGGGTTTTCTTGACATGTTGTGGGTGATTATCGCGTGCTTTGCGCAAGATGGTCTTGTCACCAGTATGATAGCGACACATGAAAACTTTCAAAGCCCCCACCTTGTCCAAGCCTGCCCACCATTCCCGTCAACCCCAAACCTCGTTGAAGTCCAATTTGGGCTCACACCAAGCGCAACAATCTTCGGTTTTTTCCTACAGTCGAGCGCAGTTTGAGGAGTTGGTGGGCCTGGCGATGTCTCACGCCAAAACCCTGGGGGCGAGCGACTCGGCGGCCGAAGCATCGGAAGGTTGTGGCTTGAGTGTGTCAGTGAGGAAGGGCGCCTTGGAGACCGTGGAGAGAAACCGCGACAAGGGCCTCGGTGTGACCGTCTACTTGGGGGCCAGGCGCGGCAACGCCAGTACTTCAGATTTCTCAGCCGCCGCCATCAAACGCACTGTGCAAGCCGCCTTTGACATCGCGCGCTTTACCGCACAAGACCCCGCCGCGGGACTGCCCGACCAGGCCGACATTGTCCAAAAAATTCCAGACTTGGAGCTCTTTCACCCTTGGAGCGTCAATGCTGAAGAGGCGTTTGAATTGGCCAAAGCCTGTGAGGACGCCGCCTTTGGCACGTCCAAGCGCATCACCAATAGCGAAGGTGCCGGGGTTTCAGCCCAACAAAGTCATTTCTTTAGTGCCCATAGCCAAGGCTTTCGAGGCGGTTATGCGAGCTCGCGCCACAGTTTGTCGGTGGCGCCCATCGCAGGCAAAGGTGCCCATATGCAGCGCGACGCTTGGTACACCTCGATGCGCGATCCCGCCTTGATGGCCACCCCACAAGCGGTGGGCCAATATGCTGCTCACCGTGCCCTTAGCCGACTCAATTCACGAAAAATCTCCACCACCCAGTGCCCTGTGCTCTTTGAGAACACCTTGGCGGCTGGCTTGGTGGGGCATTTGGTCCAGGCCTTGAGTGGCGGAGCCCTCTACCGCAAGACCTCTTTTTTACAAGACTCACTGGGCAAACGCGTCTTGCCCGCACACATTCATTTGCATGAAGATCCCTTCCTATTGGGTGGCAAAGGCTCGGCCCCCTTTGATGACGAGGGCGTCAAAACCCAGGCCCGCAGTGTGATCGATGCCGGTCGTGTCGAAGGTTACTTCTTGGGGACCTACTCTGCGCGCAAACTCGGCATGAGAACCACGGGCAATGCTGGGGGCTCGCACAACTTGGTCTTTGCGTCCAAGCGCACAAAAAAGGACCACGACTTGGATGCCATGCTCAAAGCCCTGGGCACTGGGCTTTTTGTGATCGAACTCATGGGCCAAGGGGTCAACTATGTGACGGGAGACTACTCTCGAGGCGCGAGTGGATTTTGGGTGGAGAACGGCGAAATTGCGTTCCCCGTGCAAGAAATCACCATTGCCGGCAACCTCAAAGACATGTTCAAAGGCATCCAAGCCGTGGGCGCCGATGCCTACAACTATGGCGCCAAGACCGTGGGCTCGGTGCTCATTGACCGCATGCAAATTGCCGGCAGTTGAGCCTTCTAGCCTTTAGGCTTTTAAGGCTTTGAGCTTTGAGCTCAAGGGTTCAATGCTGTTTTGACCGCCTGGGAGACGTGGCCCATTTCGGCAACGCCGGCGAATTTGACCTTGGCCGCAGCCATCACCCGCCCCATGTCGCCCGCACCCGTGGCACCCAACTCGCTCACCAAGGCCTGCACGGCCACCAAGACCTCTTGGGCGCTCATGCGTTGTGGCAAATAAGCCTCCAAAACCACCATTTCTGCACGCTCAATTTGCGCCAAGTCCTCGCGAGATGCCTTCTCAAAGGCGCTGATGGAGTCTTTGCGTTGTTTGATGAGTTTGTCCAAAATGGCCACGATGTGCTCATCCGTCAAAGTCACGCGCTCGTCCACCTCCTTTTGTTTCATGGCCGAGAGCAGCAAGCGTATGGTCCCCAAGCGCGCAGTCTCCTTGGCGCGCATGGCATCTTTCATGTCCGCGGTGATGGTGTCTTTGAGTGACATGGTGGAGTGTCCTTAGAAGTGCCCTGAGGTCTGGGCCTCAAGAGGGGGATAGGGTTCGTCGTTCGTCAGGAAAGACAAAAAAATAAAGCCCGCTGGGTTCAACCCCTGCGAGCTTTTGAGCAGTCCCAACACCGAGGGTGCTGGGCGCTTGTGGGGTGAGATCAGTAAAGTTTTTTGGGCAACTGCATGCTGCGCACGCGTTTGTAATGGCGCTTCACGGCAGCGGCTTTTTTGCGTTTGCGCTCGGCAGTGGGCTTTTCATAGAACTCGCGTGCGCGCAAGTCGGTCAATAGACCTAATTTTTCAATGGTGCGTTTGAATCTGCGCAAAGCCACATCAAAGGGCTCGTTTTCTTTAACTCGAATGGTTGTCATTGACGTTACAAAATTGAATTGTGCGCCCAGAGGATTTCAAAGAAGATCAGACTTTGAAGTCATGAATGCGAAAGTGCCCAACTAAAACATGTGCACCAGCCGTTGGGGTATGCTGGCAAAGACCATTATTATAACCGATTTAATTGGCTTGCCAAGCCCTTGGCGCAGGCGTGCGCGCTCGACCAGGCCCACTGAAAGTTGTAGCCGCCCAGCCACCCCGTGATGTCCACGACCTCGCCAATGAAATAAAGGCCTGGCTGCTTTTTCGACTCCAGGGTTTGCTGCGAGAGTTCGGTCACATTCACGCCACCCGCCGTCACTTCGGCCTTTTTGTAGCCCTCGGTGCCATTGGCTCGGAGTGTGCAGCGCTTGAGCGACTCGGCCAAGACCGTCAAAGCTTTGTCGGGTGTGTCGGGGATGGCTTTGTGCCACTGCGGCTGGCCGTCCAGCCAAGCTTGCACCAAACGGTGGGGTAGCCAAGCCCCCAATTCATTGCTCAAGAGTTTTTTGGACTGTTGTTTTAATGCAAACAATTCCTGGGCCAAGTTGCACTCGGGCAGCCAATCAATGGTGATGTCTTGCTCGGGGCTCCAGTAACTCGAAATTTGCAAGGCGGCCGGCCCGGAGAGGCCTTTGTGGGTGAGCAGCAAGTCCTCTTCAAATGCGGCGACTTGTTTGCCCTGAGTGGTTTTGATCGCGACGGGCAAGGACAAGCCCGAAAGGGCTGAAAATTTCTTCCAACCCTGGGGCTCGAAGGTGAGGGGCACCAACGCTGGCCTTGGGGGCACGATATCCAAGCCAAATTGAGTGGCCAAGCGAAACCCCAGGTCGCTAGCCCCAATTTGAGGAATCGACAGCCCCCCTGTGGCCACCACCACAGCTTGGGTTTGTACCGCTCCTCGATCCGTTTGGGCTTGGTAATGTGGGGCCGACTCGCCACTGTCGTGAAAGCTGAGGTGCTGGAGTGCACAGGGCTGCCAGTGCAGCACTTCACCACCCTTGGCGCCCACCCTGCATTCTTTGACAAGCACATCGATCAAGTCTTGCGAGCTGTTGTCACAAAACAATTGCCCTTTGTGCTTTTCATGAAAGGCCACCCCATGCTGCTTCATCAGGTCCACAAAGTCCTGCGCTGTGTAGCGCGTCAAAGCCGAGCGCGCAAAGGCGGGGTTTTCACCCAAAAAATGCCGGTGCGGTTGCGATGCATCCATCAATGTGTTGGTGAAATTGCTGCGCCCGCCCCCAGAGATCCTGATCTTTTCCGCCACTTTGGGGTAGTGGTCAAGGAGCACCACCTTGAGACCCAGTTGTTGACACACGCCCGCACAAAAAAGCCCTGCCGCACCAGCCCCAATGATCAGCACGTCCGATGTGGTCATGCCGTCATCTCCAAGACATTGGTGGACGCGTCACTCAAAAATTGAGTCAACATGCTGGCCAACACCTGGGGTTGGTCGTGGTGCAGCATGTGGCTCGCGTGCGCAATCTCCAAGTGTTGCACACCTTGGATCACAGACATGCGCTGCAAATAGTCCTCAAAGGTGTACATGACACCCCACTTGCGGTGCAAATCGCGCTCTTGGGTGTGGATACACAAGGTGGGAGATGTGATGCACTTCAATATCGACACCACTTCCTCGACTTGATAGAGGTGGGCGCTCACGACTTTGTGCGCGGCGCTCCCCAAAATCGACCACTGGTCTTCAGAATCAGGTTGCGCCCAACGCTTGGCAAGCCAAAGTGCTTTGTCCAATGGCAGTTTTGGATTGGTTTTGATGAGCCGCTGGGCCACATCAAGAGCACTGGCATAGGTTTTGAGTGCCAATGCACCGCTCCTCATTGACTTGACGTCCTGCATCCAACGGCGAAGGCGCTCGGGCGCCATCGAGGGAGTGGTTGCGGGCAGACCAAATCCTTCCAGATTGACCAGTTTATGAATTCTCTCGCTTTGAAGTCCCGCATAGAGCGTGGCCACATTGCCCCCCATGCTGTGGCCGATGAGGTTGAATTGGCCGTGACCGTTGCGGGCTTGGAGGTGGTCAAGCAAGCAGTCCAAGTCACACAAATAGTCGACAAAGGTGAAGTGGTCGTTGTGGAGGTCTTTGGTCAAACCAAATCCGCGCCAATCGGGTGCCACGACAAAAGGTTCGCCCTTTAACTCATCCACCACAAATTGAAAGGAAGCCCCCACGTCCATCCATCCGTGCAGCATCACCCATGGCACTTCATTGGGTCTGGGCTCTCCCCATGTGCGCAAGTGGTATTGCAGCCCGCGCACACTGAAGTAGTGGCTTTGACTTGGGTGCTGGGCGTGGTAAATGGGAGTCATGTTTTGAACGTGCGGCAATGGGGAGGATGAATTTTGACGCCAGGGCTGAACCTTTGGCAGCAGCGGGAGGATGCGTCAAGGAGCAACTTCATGAAGACGCCTCACCAAGACGCCATACCAAGACGCTTCACCAAGACGCTTCACCAAGACAATTCACAAAGTAAAGACTCGGTTTTATGGAGCTTGGTGCATAAAGAGAGGTGATGTGTGGACGATTTTATCGCCAACAGTTGTGGGGTTGAAGGTGTCAAAATTAAAAAGAAATATGGGCCATTGAAGGCGTTGTCTTGCAGCATTGACCGGTTGCGCTCGTCGATCCATTGAATTTCTTTAAACGCCATGTGGCTTGCAGGTCTGTGGGCTTTTGTTATGGGCAACAAAGGACAAGATAAGAGCTTGGGTTATTTTGTGAGCATGGGCGTTTGAGTGAAATTGAACCTCTTGCACCTGAGCGGCTAGACCCTCATTTGGTTTTATACTTCAAGCACACGTCAATCCTTACCCCAAGGACACGGCCCCAGTTCTTTGCACTTTGGCCGTGCCCTTGGGCTCAAAACTGTGAACTGATGCACGCCTATTTTTATCGCCGCTTGAAAAACCACTTGATTGTGTCTGATGTGAGGCTTGTGATGTGATGGATACACTCAGTCTAGGTTGCAATGTGCCCACGTGGTCAATGGTGCTGCTGCTGGCCTACGCCTGCGGCTCCTTGTCCTTTGCCGTGTTGGTCTCGCGCATGATGGGCCTGCAAGACCCCAGAACATTCGGCAGCAATAACCCCGGAGCCACCAATGTTCTGAGAACAGGCAACAAGGTGGCGGCTGCATTGACGCTCTTACTGGATGCGTTCAAGGGCTGGTTGCCAGTGGTGCTCTTTAAAGCATTTGGGCAAGAAAGCCTTGCTTGCTCGCCGAATTTGGATTGGAGTGATTGGGGCTTGATCCCTGAGGCTTGGGGTCTGGGTGTGGTGGGTTTGGCGGCGTTTTTGGGGCATTTGTACCCAGTGTTTTTCCGCTTCAAAGGCGGCAAAGGGGTCGCTACCGCGGCTGGGGTGTTGACGGGTTACCAGCCTTTGCTTGGATTGGGCACACTCCTGTGCTGGCTGTTCGTGGCACGGATTTGGCGCTTTTCATCCTTGGCTGCACTGTTGAGTGCCATTGCGGCCCCGCTCATGTACTTTTTTCTAAGCCCCATGCTTTGGCTCGCGCAAGCCGATGTGTTGGTGTGCAGTGTCATGATGTGCGCCTTGCTCATTCATCGACACCAGGCCAATTTGACCCGGCTCTTTCGGGGTGAAGAAACTCGCATCGGAGGCTAAAGCCGCCAGGCCCTTGGGTGCGGATGCTCTGGGAATGGTTTTTTTTAGTCTCTGAAATTGTTAAAGCTCAGCGGCAAATCGGTCAACTCTTTCTTGATCAGTGCCATGGCCTCTTGAAGGTCGTCACGTTTGGCGCCCGTCACCCTAACCGACTCGCCTTGAATGGAAGCTTGCACTTTCATTTTGCTGTCTTTGATGAGGCGTTGGAGTTTTTTGGCCGCCTCGGTCTCGATGCCGTCTCTCACCTTGAGGGCGACTTTGACCTTGTCGCCGCCCATTTTTTGCACGTCTCCTTTGTCGATGAAGCGCACGTCAACGTCCCGTTTGGTGAGCTTAGAGCGCAAAATGTCTTCAATTTGGGTTAGTTGAAAATCCGCATCTCCAATGAGTGTGATCACCTTGTCTTTGAACTCAATGGCAGCGGCCGTGCCTTTGAAGTCAAACCGGGTGCCGATCTCTTTGGCGGTGTTTTCCACGGCATTTTTGACTTCGACGAGATTGGCTTCGCAAACAGTATCGAATGAGGGCATGTTGTGAGGCAAAAAAGGGGTTGAAAAGGTCTGACGGTGAGACAATGCAGGACATGAACGTCTTACACCATCAATCCTTGCAATCCTATAACACCTTTGGCATTTTGGCTAGAGCCCAAAAAATGGTGCGCATCAAAAGCCCAAACGATGTTTTGGACGTCTTAAAGGACCCGGAGCTCGCTGCAGCCCCCAAGTTTGTCCTCGGTGGTGGCTCCAACCTCGTCTTGACGGGCGATGTGAGCGCATTGGTCTTGAAGGTGGAGATCATGGGCCGCTCTCTGGTGTCGCAAGACGAGCGCTCTTACATCATCGAGGCCCAGGCGGGGGAGGATTGGCACGATTTCGTGACCTGGACCTTGGCGCAGGGCTGGCCGGGTCTGGAGAACTTGGCCTTGATCCCCGGGTGTGTTGGCGCTTGTGCAGTGCAAAACATTGGCGCCTATGGCGTTGAACTACAAGACCGCTTCCATGAACTCGACGCCATCGATTTGCAAACTGGACAGTCCTTCACCTTGAATGCCGAGCAGTGTGCTTTTGGCTACCGTGATTCTATTTTTAAGCACGGGTCCGAAACGCCATTGAATGGCCTTCACACCCTGGGCCCTCATCCCGCTCAGCAAGCTGCTAGCTTGGTCCGCGCACAGTGGCCCACCATTGCAGGGGCAGACCGTGGGACCACCCCCAACCTCACCCCCACCCCCATGGGGTTGGCCCATCGCACCTTGATTACTCGGGTGCGTTTTAGGCTGCCCAAGAAGTGGCGTGCTGAGGTGGGCTACCAAGACTTGAAAAAGAAAGTCCTTCAAAGCGCCAATGCTCACCCGAGCGCCCAGCAAATTTACGACTGGGTGTGTGCCATTCGGCGAGAAAAACTGCCCGACCCCAAGGAACTTGGCAACGCGGGGAGCTTTTTTAAAAACCCCACCGTGAGCGCCGATCAGTGCAAAGACATCATCGCCCGCGAACCCGGCGTGGTGCATTACCCACTCCTAGACGGCCGCTACAAACTCGCTGCCGCTTGGCTCATCGATGCCTGTGGTTGGCGGGGCAAAACCATGGGCTTGGCCGGGGTCTTTGACAAGCAAGCTTTGGTTTTGGTCAATCTCGGCACGCCCGAACTTCCCTGCACAGGTGGTGAAGTGATGACCTTGGCCAAGGCCATCCAGACCAGCGTTTACGAGCGTTTTGGCATTCGTTTGGAGCCCGAACCGGTGGTGCTGTGAAGGTTGATGCGCTGAGCATAGGGGTGTGCAGAAGATGAATCCAATGCGCCGATATGACCAAAACAATTGTTTTGTTCAAATTTTTACGATGGTGGTGTTTGAGGTTTGAGGTTTAAGGTTTAAGGTTTAAGGTTTAAGGTTTAAGGTTTAAGGTTTAAGGTTTAAGGTTTAAGTGGGCAACTCTTGGCCTCGTGCCTTGTGTTGCATTCAAGGCCCCAAGCGGTTGAATGGCGCTTTTGGCCAGCACGCGTCCCAAGCTTACCCACAGGCCGTGCCATGGGGGCTCAAGACGTGTCTCCAAAACGAATGACTCAGGGTGACAAAAGTCATCGAAAGGCCAAGCTCGGTGTAATATAGGGTTTTATCATTGAGGATCCTCGCCATGAGACCCACTCGATTGTCCGCTGCATTGACTTTTGTCACCTTGAGCCTTGCGCTCTCGATAGGGGCCCCCTTGGCCGCTTGGGCTCAGTCTTATCCGAACAAGCCCATTCGTTTGCAAGTGCCCTTTGCCCCTGGTGGCACGACCGACATCGTGGCACGCGTCATTGCCGAGCCCTTGGGCCGTGTCTTGGGGCAATCGGTCATTGTGGACAACAAACCCGGTGGCGGCGGGGTGGTGGGTGCCAATGAAACCGCCAAAGCCATCCCCGACGGCTACAACCTCGGCGTGGCCACGGTCTCGACCACGGCGGCCAACCCAGCCATCAACCCCAAAATCCCCTACAACCCCTTGAGTGATTTCACCCCCATCATCAATGTGGCGGCCACGCCCAATGTGATCGCCGTCAACCCTAAATTTCCCGCCACCGATTACGCTGGTTTCATTGCCGAGCTCAAGAAAAATCCTGGCAAGTATTCTTACGCCTCATCCGGTACTGGCGGCATCGGTCACTTGCAAACCGAGCTCTTCAAAAGCCTCTCGGGCACGGATCTCACCCACATCCCCTACAAAGGGGCAGGACCGGCTTTGAACGACACCGTGGCGGGCCAAGTGCCGATGATTTTTGACAATTTGCCCTCGGCCTTGCCCTTCATCAAAGAAAACCGCTTGGTCGCCATGGTGGTGGCGGCACCCGAGCGTTTAAAAGTTCTCCCCAACATCCCGACTTTTAAAGAAGTGGGGCTCGAAGCGGTCAACCGCATGGCCTATTACGGCATCTATGGCCCCAAAGGATTGCCCAAAGAGGTGGTCGACAAAATTTACCTGGGTGTTAAAAAAGTGCTGGAAGACCCCGCGGTCAAACGCCGCATCGAGGACACAGGCTCCTTGGTCGTGGGCAACACGCCGGAGCAATTCGCGGCTCAAATCAAGGCCGAGTTTGAGGTCTATAAAAAAGTGGTCGACACACAAAAGTTAAGCCTTGATTGAAGTCTTGAGGGCCAGGGCTCCCAGGCCAGACAGCAGCAGGGGACCCAAGCCGTGGGCGTGATGCCTGACCCCTTATTGGAGGAGTTCTTGAGCGCCTTGTGGCTCCAAGACGGCTTGTCCGACCTCACCTTGAGCGCCTATCGCCAAGACTTGAAGGGTTTGTGTGGGTGGCTTTCAAGTCAGTCCCCAAGTCTGAGTCTATTGACGGCCGATGAATCCGTGTTGAACGGCTACTTCGCGGCCCAACACGCCCAAACGAGAGCCACCACTGCCAATCGCCGTCTGAGCGTGTTGCGCCGCTTTTTCCGCTGGGCCCAGCGCGAGGGCAAAATCGCGCAAGACCCCACCGTGCGCTTGCTCTCGCCCAAGCAACCCGTGCGCGTTCCCAAGGTGCTCAGCGAAGCCCAGGTGGAGGCCTTGCTGGCTGCCCCTGATTTGCAAACCCCACTGGGGGTGAGAGACCGCACCATGCTAGAGCTCCTCTACGCTTGTGGCCTGAGGGTGAGCGAGTTGGTGGGTCTGAAGATTTTTCAAGTCGCACTCAAAGAGGGGGTCTTGAACGTCACGGGCAAAGGCCAAAAAGAAAGGCTGGTGCCCTTTGGTGAGGTTGCTGGCGACTGGCTGCAGCGCTATATGGAAGGTGCACGCTGCGAGATCTTGAAGGGGCAAGCCCAAGAAGCCTTGTTCGTCACGCAAAGGGGCTCTCGAGTGGGGCAATCCATGTCGCGGGTGATGTTTTGGTCTCTCATCAAACGCTACGCTTTCATGGCTGATATCAAGTCGCCCATCTCGCCGCACACGTTGAGGCATGCCTTTGCCACGCATTTGCTCAACCACGGCGCGGATTTGAGGTCGGTGCAAATGCTCTTGGGGCACGCCGACATCTCCACCACCACCATTTACACCCACGTGGCCAAGGAGAGGCTGCAGGCATTGCACGCGGCGCATCACCCGCGCGGATGATCCGCTTGTGCAAAGAGTGGCCCCCTCAGCCCAGGCGCCCAGAGCTCAGGCCCCCAAACGTTTGAGTTCGAGCTCGGTAAAGCCTGCCTGGCGGCGCGCCAAGAGGTTGAAGGGGGGTCTTAATTTGGGGGCGAGGTAGGTGGTGGCGAGGTGCTCGCTGTGGGCCAAAGGATCGAGTCGCGCTCGCTCACACAGCCATTTATACCAGCGATTGCCCACTTGAACGTGGGTCACCTCGTCGCGCAAGATGATGTCCAAAATGTCCGATGCTTTCAACGCGTGGGGCGTGTTGACGGTTTGAAGTTTGGCTTGGATTTGGGGCGTGGCGTCGAGTCCTCGGGCCTCCAAAATCCGCGGCACCAAGGCCATTCGAGCCAGCGCGTCGTGGCGGGTTTTGTGGCACATCTCCCAAAGGCCGTCGTGGGCATCAAATTCCCCGTAGGCGTGCCCCATCTCTTGGAGCAAACTTTGCAGCATGGCAAAGTGAGTGGACTCCTCATAGGCCACGCCTAGCCAGTCGAGGTAGTAGTCTTGGGGCATGCCAGCAAATCGCCAAGCCGCATCCAGAGCCAAATTGATGGCATTGAATTCAATGTGGCATACCGAGTGCACCAAAGCGGCCAAGCCCTCGGGGCTGGAGGGCTTTCTGGAGGGGACGAGTTTGGGGGGCTTGAGCGCGGGACGTTCGGGCCTACCGACGGGGCAGTCAGGATTGAGCACCCGCTCGGGGTCGATGAGCCCCTGTGTGGCTTGGGAGCAAAGCGTCGCCAAGGCCTGTACCTTGGCGTTGGGCTCGCTCAAAGCGAAGATCTCTTGGCACCGGGTTCTGATGTCATGCATCCACTCATTGTAAGATGTGGGCTCGCTCAAGGGTGAAAGCGCCTGAGTCTATCGGCCCTTCAATCCCAACCCATTCATTTCATTTCAAGGTTTTTGCCATGACGCTTTACCGATTAGGAAAAGACGCGCCCTATATTGCCCCAGGGGCTTGGGTTGCACCCGGCGCACAACTCGTGGGCAAAGTGCATTTGGGCAAGGACGCGAGCGTCTGGTTTGGGGTTGTCGCCCGCGGCGACAACGAGACGCTCACGATCGGGGAGGGCTCCAATGTGCAAGATGGCAGTGTTCTTCACTCCGATATGGGCTTTCCCTTGGTGATCGGCGCCAGGGTCACGGTCGGTCACCGATGCATGCTGCACGGCTGCACCATCGAGGACGGCAGTTTGATTGGCATGGGCTCGACACTGTTGAATGGCGCGCGCATTGGCAAGAACTGTTTGGTGGGTGCGGGCTCGCTCGTGACCGAAGGCAAGGTGTTCCCAGACGGCTCCATGATCATGGGCTCGCCCGCCAAGGTGGTGAGGTCTCTCACACCTGAGCAAATCACTGGCTTTCAAAAAGCCGCTCAAGGCTATATCGACAACGCCCAGCGCTTTTCTCAAACCTTGGTGCCTTTGCCGATGGGAAGCCCCGAGGGTCAACGCGCCTCCGCCGAGGATGCCCGGCATGAGTGAGGTGCACAAATTCCTCTTCGAGGGGCTGCCCGTTAGGGGTCTTTTGGTCAAACTCACCGATTGCTGGCAAGAGGTGCTCAAGCGCCGCGCGGCCAACAGTGAGACTGGCGCCTATCCGCCAGAGGTTCGAGCGCTCTTGGGGGAGATGACGGCAGCGGCCACGCTCATGCAGACCAACATCAAATTCAATGGCGCTTTGGTGCTGCAAATCTTTGGCGATGGCCCTTTGAAACTGGCCGTGGTAGAGGTTCAAGCCGACCTGAGCCTCAGGGCCACCGCCAAGGTGGTGGGCGAGCCTGTCCGTCCCAGCTCAGCGGGCTTGGTTCAGAATTGTCAGTTAAGCGACTGGGTCAATGTGAAGAACCAGGGCAAATGCGCCATCACACTTGACCCCAAGGACCCTTTCCCTGGCCAGCAACCTTACCAAGGGGTGGTGCCGTTTTTTGACGACTTGGGTCAACCCATTGAACGTTTTCAAGAGGTGCTTGAACACTACATGCTGCAAAGCGAGCAGCTCGACACCACCTTGGTTTTGGCCAGCAACGATCAAGTGGCTGCGGGTCTTTTGATCCAGCGCTTGCCCTCCCTTGGGGCGGGCAATTTAGGGGGTGGCAAGGTCATGCAAGACGAAGATCAGATTGGCTTGAACGAAGACTTCAAGCGCATCTCCATGCTGGCCAAAACCTTGACCCCCGAGGAGCTTTTGGGCTTGTCGCCCGATGAGGTTTTGCACCGACTGTTTTGGGAGGAGCACTGCTTAAAGCTCGAGCCCAATGCCCACACCCCCGCTTTGTCGCCGCGATTTGCCTGCTCATGCTCCAAGGAGCGGGTCTCGCGCATGCTCCAAGGCCTTGGGCAAGAGGAGGCCCAAAGTATCGTGGCCGAGCGCGGTGAAATCGAGGTTGGGTGTGAGTTTTGCGGTCGGCAGTACCGCTACGATGCGGTGGATGCAGCGGCGCTCTTTGCTGAGAGTTGGGTGCTGCCCGGTGGTGCCGAGTCCGATCAAGTGCATTGAGGGGCAGCATTCCCCCAGCATGATGCGGCTCGGGGCTGGCAGCACTGGGTTGGGTCACCAAGGCTTGGGGTCAAGGTCAGTGGCCTATTATTTCCCAAGTTGCACGAAAATCTCGTTGTTGCGCACCATGCCAATTTCTTTGCGGGCGCGCTCTTCCACCATTTCCAAGCCAGTTTTGAGATCCAAGAGCTCTGCGTTCAAGCGCTGGTTGGTGATCATGGCCAGCCCATTGAGGTGACTTTGCTGAGAGAGTTGCTGCTGGAGTCGCCACACTTCGGGCAAACTACCGCGTCCAATCCACAACTGTCCTTGCAAAACCACAAGAATGGTGAAAAGGGTCCAGGTCACGGCGCGTTGCATGGTCGAGGGTGGGCTAGGTTTGGGCGGTGAGGGCTTGGGTGTGACTCAAATGGCGCAAAAACGTTTTAGCACTGGGCTATCCAAGGGCTCAAACAGTCCTTGAAGAGACGCAGTGCGCATCTTAAACGCGCTTTAGACTTCACGCAAGTTATAAAACGCCAAGCGTCCAGGGTAAGAGGCCACGTCGCCCAAGTCCTCCTCAATGCGAAGAAGTTGGTTGTATTTGGCCATGCGGTCGCTGCGGCTCAAGGAGCCGGTTTTGATTTGACCGGCATTGCTGCCCACGGCGATGTCGGCAATGGTGGTGTCCTCGGTCTCGCCCGAGCGGTGCGAAATCACATTGGTATAACCCGCACGTTTGGCCATTTCAATGGCTTCAAAGGTCTCGCTCAATGTGCCGATTTGATTTATTTTGATCAGGATCGAGTTGGCAATGCCTTGATCAATGCCTTGTTTCAAAATTTTGGTGTTGGTGACAAACAAATCGTCGCCCACCAATTGCACCTTGGATTTGAGGCGATCCGAGAGGGTTTTCCAGCCAGCCCAGTCTCCCTCGGCCATGCCGTCTTCAATGCTGATGATGGGGTATTTGTCACACCAAGAGGCGAGCATGTCGCTCCAAGCCGGTGCCTCCAGGCTCAAGCCCTCGCCGCTGAGTTCGTAGCGCCCGTTTTTATAAAACTCACTGGAGGCACAGTCAAGCCCCAGCACAATTTGCGAGCCCGCCGTGAAACCTGCGGCATCGATCGCGTCAAGCACCATCTGAATGGCCGCTTCGTGGTTCTTCACGCTCGGGGCAAAACCGCCTTCGTCTCCCACCGCGGTGCTGATGCCTTGTTTGCTCAAAATGCCTTTCAAGGCATGGAATACCTCGGCGCCATAGCGAAGCGCTTCTCTAAAGCTGGTGGCCCCCACCGGGATGATCATGAATTCTTGCAAGTCCAAATTGTTGTTGGCATGCGCGCCGCCATTGATCACATTCATCATGGGAACAGGCATTTGCATCTTGCCCATGCCACCGAAATAACGGTAAAGTGGCAGCCCTGCTTCTTCTGCCGCGGCCTTGGCCACCGCCATGGAGACGGCCAGCATCGCGTTGGCGCCTAGTTTGGACTTGTTTGGCGTGCCATCGAGATCAATCAAGGTTTTGTCTAAAAATGCTTGTTCACTCGCGTCCAGACCCAACACCGCCTCGCAAATCTCGGTGTTGATGTGCTCCACGGCTTTGAGAACCCCCTTGCCCAAGTAACGGGTCGGGTCCCCGTCTCTGAGTTCAATGGCCTCGCGTGAACCTGTGGAGGCGCCCGATGGCACGGCCGCGCGGCCCATGGTACCGCTTTCTAGGAGCACATCGCACTCTACGGTGGGGTTGCCTCGGCTGTCTAAAATTTCACGTCCTACGATGTCGACAATAGCGCTCATGAATGACAAACTTTCACGAAGTTGATAAAAAATTCAAATGCTCAGTTCTTGAAGGCGAGCGGCGTCTTCACTCAAGCCTCAAAATGGTTTTCTAGAAAAGGCCGGCTTTTGGTCACACGGTCCAAGTCAAGCAAGCTCTCCAAGAGCGCTCGCATGTGCTTGAGGGGAACGGCGTTTGGACCATCGCTCAAGGCGTTTTTGGGGTCGGGGTGGGTTTCCATGAAGAGGCCACTCACTCCCACGGCCACGGCCGCGCGCGCCAAAACGGGCACCATCTCGCGCATGCCGCCTGAGCTTTGTCCCTGGCCGCCGGGCAATTGCACCGAGTGGGTGGCGTCAAAAACAATGGGGACTTGGCACTCGCGCATGATGGCCAAAGAGCGCATGTCGCTCACCAAGTTGTTGTAACCAAAACTCGCCCCACGCTCGCAGGCCATGAAGACATCGCGATCAAGTCCGGCACGCTCGGCTGCAAAGCGCGCTTTGTCGATCACGTTCTTCATCTCATGGGGTGAGAGAAATTGTCCCTTTTTGATATTCACAGGCTTGCCCGAGCAGGCAACCGCATGGATGAAATCGGTCTGGCGGCATAAAAAAGCCGGTGTTTGCAGCACATCCACCACTTGAGAGACTTGGGCAATGTCTTCCTCTCGGTGCACATCGGTCAAGATGGGCAAGTGCAGTTCGCGCTTGACCTTGGCCAAGATCTCAAGCCCCTTCACCATCCCAGGGCCTCTGAAGCCACTCTCTGAAGTGCGGTTGGCTTTGTCGTAGCTGGACTTGAAAATAAAGGCAATCCCAAGATCTTTGCACAGCTCCTGGAGGGTGCCTGCGGTGTCCATTTGCAGTTGCTCGGACTCGACCACGCAGGGTCCCGCGATTAAAAAAAAGGGTTGGTCTAAACCGATCTCAAAGCCACACAGTTTCATAAGGCCTCAACATTCAGGGGCTGGTCGTTGTCAAAAACGGGCTTGGTCTGCTGCCCCATTAGGCGCTCACGGCAAGTTGGGGCGGGGTCTTGGCCGTCTTCAGGGCCAAAGCGCTGGCAATGAAGTGATTAAAGAGGGGGTGACCATCCCAAGGCGTGGACTTGAACTCTGGGTGAAACTGCACACCCATGAACCAAGGGTGCACGCTTCTTGGCAGTTCAATGATTTCAGTGAGTTGCTCGCTGTGGGTGAGAGCTGAGATCACCAAGCCGGCTTTTTGCAGTTCGACCAAGTAGTTCACATTGGCTTCAAAGCGGTGGCGGTGGCGCTCGGTCACGACGCTGCCATATATTTCATACGCCAAGGTGTTGGGGCGTACATCCGAGCTTTGTGCGCCCAAGCGCATCGTGCCCCCGAGGTCAGAGTTGGCGTCGCGTTTTTTGAGGCTGCCGTCCGCGTCCTTCCATTCATGGATGAGGGCAATCACCGGGTGTGGGGTCTCGGGCTCGAACTCGGTGCTATTGGCCCCTTCCAAATGGGCCACGTGACGGGCAAATTCAATGGTGGCGACTTGCATGCCCAAGCAAATGCCAAGGTAGGGCACCCCGTGGACGCGGGCGTATTGTGCGGCGGCGATCTTGCCCTCAATGCCGCGTTTGCCAAATCCCCCAGGCACCAAAATGGCATCCACCGCGGCCAACTGATCGATGTTGTCTGGGGTCAAGCTCTCGGAGTCGATGTATTGAATTTTTACACGGGCGAGATTTTTCATGCCGGCGTGCCTGAGCGCTTCGTTCAAGGACTTGTAGCTGTCGGAGAGGTCCACGTATTTCCCCACCATGGCGATGGTGAGCTCGTTTTTCGGGTCCTCGACTTCGCCAACCAACTGGTCCCAGCGTGTGAGATCGGCCGCGGGCGTGTGCAAGTTGAGTTTTTTGCAAATGAGGTCATCCAGGCCTTGTTCGTGCAGCATCCTGGGCACTTTGTAGATCACGTTGACGTCCCACATGGAGATCACGCCCGACTCGGCCACATTGGAGAAGAGGGAGATTTTGCTGCGCTCTTCCTCAGGAATGGGGCGATCGGCGCGGCAAATGAGTGCGTCGGCTTGGATGCCGATTTCTCTGAGTTTTTGCGCGGTGTGTTGGGTGGGTTTGGTTTTGAGCTCACCCGCTGCGGCAATCCAGGGCACATAGCTCAGGTGCACAAAGGCGGCGTTTTGGGGGCCCATTTTCAGGCTCATCTGGCGTACCGCTTCCAAGAACGGCAAAGACTCGATGTCGCCCACCGTGCCGCCAATTTCCACGATGGCCACATCCACCTCGCGGTCAGTGCCCATGCCCGAGCCGCGTTTGATGAACTCTTGGATTTCATTGGTGATGTGGGGGATGACTTGGACGGTTTTTCCCAAGTAGACGCCGCGGCGCTCTTTTTCAAGCACGCTTTGGTAGATTTGACCCGTGGTGAAATTGTTGGCTTTGCGCATGCGCGTCGTGATGAAGCGCTCATAGTGACCCAAATCCAGATCGGTCTCGGCCCCGTCTTCGGTCACAAACACCTCGCCGTGTTGGAATGGCGACATCGTGCCAGGGTCCACATTGATGTAGGGGTCGAGTTTAATGAGGGTGACTTTTAAGCCGCGAGACTCAAGGATCGCAGCAAGGGAGGCTGAGGCGATTCCCTTACCCAGGGAGGACACCACACCGCCAGTGACGAAGACAAATTTAGTCATGCCAATCGGGGACGAGTGCCCAAGGAGGTGGTAAAGTGAGATTATAGGGCTTGTTTGCAGCCCATTGAGGAGCTTGGAGCGGGCATGAACGCGATCTGGGGTAAAAAAATTGTTTTGGGTCTGAGTGGAGGCATTGCTTGCTACAAGGCGGCGGAGTTGTGTCGATTGCTCATCAAAGCTCGCGCCCATGTTCAAGTGGTGATGACCGAGGCGGCCGCCCAGTTCATCACCCCGGTCACCATGCAGGCCTTGTCCAACCAAGAGGTCTACACCTCTCAGTGGGACGCGCGAGCCTCCAACAACATGGCCCACATCAATTTGACACGCGAGGCCGACATGGTGCTCGTGGCCCCCACGAGCGCGGACTTCATGGCCAAACTGCTGCACGGCCAAGCCGATGATTTGCTCAGCCTTTTATGCCTGGCTCGTCCGATGGCCTCTTGCCCTTTGGTCTTGGCGCCGGCCATGAACCGAGAGATGTGGTTGCACCCGGCCACACAGCGCAATGTGGCGCAATTGAGCAGCGATGGGGCGCAAGTGTTGGGGGTGGCTGCAGGGGACCAAGCTTGCGGTGAGACGGGTGACGGTCGCATGCTCGAGCCCGCTGAGATTGTTCAAGAGCTTGCCCGGGTATTCACCGCCCCCGCCCTCTTGGGTCACCGCGTGCTGATAACGGCCGGCCCCACCTTTGAGGCGATCGACCCGGTGCGCGGGATCACCAATCGCTCCAGCGGCAAGATGGGCTATGCCTTGGCCAGTGCCGCTTGGCAAGCCGGTGCCGAGGTGACCTTGGTGAGTGGCCCAGTGTCCTTGGCGGCCCCTAGAGGGGTCAAACGCGTGATGGTCGAGTCTGGGCAGGAGATGCATGAAGCGGTGACGTCTTGTGCGGCACAACACGATGTCTTCATCGCAACAGCTGCCGTGGCCGACTGGCGAGTCAAAGACGTCTCGACGCAAAAACTCAAAAAAACCAAAGAAACTCCAAGCCCGGTCCTGGACTTCATTCAAAATCCTGATATTTTGGCCAGCGTTGCCCAAGGTGCACGAGCCCAATCACGAGAGATTTATTGTGTGGGTTTTGCGGCCGAAACCCAGGACTTGGCGCGCCACGCCCACGACAAGCGCCTGTCTAAAGGGGTGCCCTTGATGGTGGGCAATTTGGGGCCTGCCACCTTCGGGCTTGATGACAATGAGTTGCTGATCGTGGACGACAGGGGGTCTCGCACCTTGCCGCGCGCGAGCAAGGACGAGTTGGCCCAGTCCTTGGTGTGGGAGATTGCTCAGCGCTTGCCCTCCTATTTGAAGGCTTGATTCTTTCCCCTTTTTTCTTTTTTTAGCCATGAACATTGAACTCAAGATCCTAGATGCGCGCATGAAGGAGCAGTTACCCCAATACGCGACACCGGGCAGCGCGGCCTTGGATTTGCGCGCTTGTCTGGATGCGCCCTTGACCTTGGGCCCCAATGAGTGGCAACTGGTCTCTACGGGCATTGCGATCCATGTGGCCGACCCGGGTTTTGCGGCGGTGATTTTGCCCCGCTCAGGTCTTGGGCATAAACACGGCATTGTTTTGGGGAACTTGGTCGGCTTGATTGACAGCGACTACCAAGGCCCTCTCATGGTGAGTGCTTGGAACCGCTCGAGCGTGCCCTATATTTTGAATCCCATGGAGCGTTTGGCGCAGTTGGTGATTGTGCCCGTGGTGCAGGCCACATTTGAGGTGGTGAGTGAGTTTGCTGCTACGAGCCTCAGAGGCGAGGGCGGCTATGGCTCAACGGGCAAGGCTTAGGCCTTTTGAGTGGCAGTCTCAAAGGCGTTCAGTGCAAGCGCCGGTCTTTTGGGCTCGAGGATGATGGGTCTGGATTGAGCTCGCCTGGGGCTTCATTGCTGTCATCGTAGCCGTCATCGTCATCATCGTCTTCGAAGTCGAAAATCTCATCCAATTTGGCCAAGGCGGGGTTGATCTGGGCCAAATCGATCGGGGCGCTGTGCGCATGAGGATCAGATGAATTGGGGCCAAGCTCGCTGGGGCTTGGGGCTCGGCCGGGCTTGGGCGCCAACTCGGGTGAGTAAAAAAATCCCACGCCCATGCTGGCTGCGCTCAGTTCTGCGGGTGTGGCCTCGCGCACGTGGTGAACCATCAAATGCAGCCGCAAGGCCATGCCTGCCAAGGGGTGGTTGCCGTCGAGCACCACATGGTCGGGGTAAATGTCGGTGATGGTGTACAAATGCTCTTTGGGGGCTTGGGCCATGCCGTTTGGCGGCAGTGCTGAGCCTTCCAAGCATTGACCTTCCTCGATTTCAGCTGGAAAGAGGGCGCGCGACTCCAAAAAAACCAAGCGCTCGTCGTAGTCGCCAAATGCGTCTTCTGGCTCCAAGTGCAAGTCCAACTTGGCGCCTTTGGCCAATCCTTGAAGGGCTTGTTCGACTTTGGCGAGCAAATCGTGCCCGCCGACAAAAAATTCGACCCCTTCTTGAAGTTCGTCAAGGGCTGCGCCCAAAGTATCTTTGAGTGTCCAGGTCAATTCGACCACACAAGGTATAGTGATGTTCATGGTGAGCGATTGTCGCATTTTGAGGCAGTTTTCTCACCTTTGAATTACTTTTTTATCTCTACCCATGAACGCCATTGACCAACCCTGCGCCCTCTTGGGCGGCCTCAGTCCTGCGGACTTCATGAGACACTATTGGCAAAAAAAGCCCTTGCTCATTCGTGGTGCCATGCCTGGTTTCAAGGCACCGATCACGAGGAATGCGCTCTTTGCTTTGGCCCAAAGGGACGAGGTGGAGTCGCGTTTGGTGGTGCAATCGGGGGCAAAAAATCGCGCGCGAAGTTGGTCTTTGACTCGGGGCCCCTTTGCGCGACGAAGTCTGCCGCCTTTGGCTCAAAAAGCTTGGAGCTTGCTGGTTCAAGGTGTGAATTTGTACGAACCCAAAGCCCATGAAATTTTGGAGCAATTTAACTTTATTCCCAGAGTCAGGCTTGACGACTTGATGATCTCCTATGCAAGCGATGGCGGTGGAGTGGGTCCCCACTTTGACAGTTACGATGTGTTTTTATTGCAAGCCCAGGGAGTGCGGCGCTGGCGCATTGCAAAAAATGTCGACAACTCGCTGCTTCGGGGTGCGGCGCTCAAAATATTGGCCCGCTTCAAGCACGAACAGGAGTGGGACTTGGCCCCCGGTGACATGCTCTACTTGCCCCCAAGCTACGCCCACGAGGGCGTGGCCAAGGGGGAGTGCATGACTTACTCCATTGGCTTCACATCCCCCCGTGGGTCTTCTTTGGCCAAGGCGTTGATGGGCTGGATGGCCGAGGAGTCCGAAGATTCTGAAGGCTCTGAAGGCTCTGAAGGTCCCCCGAGCGTCAAACGCAAAGCCTCGATTTATGCTGACCCCAATCAAGCGGCCACCCTGAGTCCGGGCGAAATCCCTGTTGCTTTACAAAACTTTGCCTACAGGCATTACCAACGCTTGGCTTTGGATGAGGCGCGTTTTCAGCGCGCTTTGGGCGAGAGTTTGACCGAACCCAAACCCAATGTTTGGTTTCAGGGGTCGATGGAGGATGACTTGTCGACGTGCTTGGACAGGCTAAGGCTTTGGGCGCAGGGTGGGTGTGCAGGCGGTGTTTTGCGCCTGGACGCGCAAACGCAAATGCTCTTTGATGCCAAGCAAATTTTTATCAATGCCGAAAGCGTTGGGGCGAGCGGTGCAGAGGCCAAAATTTTGCGTCTCTTGGCCAATGAGCGGGCCTTGTCGCCAGGGGCCTTGTCACCCCTCATGGCCGTGGGCGCTCGGGCGGGCCCAGGCCCCAAGTCTGTACAAACTTCCAAGCTTCAAACACCTCACAAGGCCCCAGGTTTGGAGGCGCGTTTTGAGGCCTTGCTATCCTTGCTGGCGCAATGGATGCTTGATGGTTGGCTGCACTTGGAGGGTTAACGGCACGCACGCGGTTGTCCCAAGCTCTTCTCGCTCGCCAGGACCCCACCCGTATGACGACCCAGCAATTGACAAAACCCTGTCGAGCCGTTGGCGCTGCACCGGGGGGTAGAAATCAATGGGCATTGTTTTGACAAATGTGGGACGCGCGTTGAAATTGTTACGGATTTACTCTATAATCATAGACTGAGTTGAAGGAGCTTGAAAAAAAACCTACAGCTCAGTCACATCCCAATTTGTGGCAATTTCCGGAAATTGTTAACCCCCCCTACCCTCAAAGGACAACTGACATGACAAAGACACTTCTTTTGGCAACTTTTTTAGCTGCCGCCTTGGTCGCCTGTGGTAAAAAAGAAGCTCCAGCTCCTGAAGCTGCACCAGCTCCTGCCGCCGCTGCTGCTCCTGCTGCAGACGCTGCTGCTCCTGCTGCAGACGCTGCTGCACCAGCACCTGCCGCCGCACCTGCTGAAGAAAAGAAATAATCTCTTTTTGATGCATCAGGCCACCTTCGGGTGGCTTTTTTTTTGTGCGCCCAGCATGGGCGCACTTCGAGGTCAAGGTGCAGTGCAAACCTAGGGGCAAAGTCAGCCTTAGACCACCCACCAATCGGTGCCACGGTCTTGGTGGGCAATGATCACCTCTTGGGCCGCGCAATTCATGACTGCCCCAAAAGCTTGTCCGACCAACTCCGGGGTGTTGTTCTTGTCGCTCAAGTGCGCGGCCACCACTGTTTTGAGTTGACCGTGCATCACGCTTTGGAGTAAATGCGCCGATGCCGCATTGGACAAATGGCCCAAGGGCCCCGAGATACGGGACTTTAAAAACGATGGGTATTTGGAGAGTCGAAGCATATCTGCGTCGTGATTGGCCTCCAAAATCAAAGCGTGGCACTGTTGAAGACTTTGAACCACATGGGCACTGGCGTGCCCCAAGTCGGTGACCAAGCCGAGTTTGACGCGGCCGTCACTGATGCACACTTGAAGGGGCTCTCGGGCATCGTGGGGTACGGTGAAGGGGGTGATTTGCAAATCCCCCACCTCAATGGACTCGCCATCTCTGGCGCAACACAATTGGTGTGCCTTGAGTCCCCACTCCTGGGTTTGACTGGCCAGTTGCGTGCCTTGGCTGCACCAAATCGGTTTGCCCGTTCTCAGGCCAAACTGCCGCGCATGGCCAACGTGATCGGCGTGCTCGTGGGTGATGAAGAGGGCATCCATGTCGCCAATTTCCAAGTCCACGAGGGACAATCTCGCGCTCAACTCGGGCATTGACAGGCCGCAGTCGACCAAGATTTGCGTGCTCGTGGATCCGCACTGGGCCTGAACCAAAGTGGCGTTTCCAGCACTGCCACTGCCTAAACTTTTAAATCGCAACACCTCTGGCCGGTCTCAATCACTTCAATTCGTCGACCAAGAGTTGGGCTATTTTTTGACCCGCGCTTGAGTGGTCTGCTTCCCCAGTGGCATTCAAGACCGAGATGCTGCTGGTGTTGTCGCTCACCTTTTCGAGCTTAAGGCGAAAGCGCTGGGGTCCTTCGGTCGTGGAACTCGAGCCCCAAAGGCGGCTGAAAAATCCTGGCTCTTTGCCGTCCGCCGTGCGATCGACAAAGCGAACATAATAGAGGCCGAGTTTTCGGTCGCGGTCCTCCACGGTAAAGCCTGAGCGGTCAAGCGCCACACCCACTCGTCGCCATGCCGTGTCAAAGCTTTCTTGATAGGCAATGAGGGTGCTGGTGCTTGAGCTTTGCAAGGCGGCACGTTTGCCGGCGCTGGATGGGGTTTTGGTCAAAAGCTCTTGGGCCTGGGCCTCGGGAGCACCGAGAGCCATCATCAAGCGGCGCAGGTATTCATTTTCCGCCTCGGGGTCATTGGGACGCGATCTCCAAGTCGTTCCAGGCACGAGGGCATTGATCGAGACTTCTTCAATTGAGCGCTGGGCAATGGAGATTTCCACTTCGCTGTCCCCCGACTCGAGTCGGGTGATGAATTTGTCTCGAATGCCGGAGCTCGATGCACCCGAGAGGTATTTGTTGAGCGTGCGGCTGATGAAATCTTGGGGCAAATTGCTTTTGTTTTCTAGCCAGTCGGTTTCAATGAAGCCGGTTTTCGCATCCTCGCTCGAGAGCACAAAACCGTTGTCAAGCCAGAACTGTTTGAGCACAGGCCACACACTCGAAGCCGAGCGCTTGACCACCAACCAATGCTCGGCCCCCGCGTGCTCCATGCGAATGTCACCCAGTTGCTTGGGCGCAATGCTGTTTTTGATCGGTGCAATGAGCTTCATGTCATTGGCGCTCACCGTGTCGCCTGGAATCAAGTAGCGTGTCTCGCGGTTCAACTGGCTGAGGTCGGGGGGGACCTCCAGGGTGATGGGCTGCTTGGTCACTTGTGCTTTGTAGTTGACTTTGTTGCTGTCAAAGAGGCTGCACGAGCTCAACAGTCCAATGACGCTCAAAGCGAGAACAACACGGTGAGGCAAGTTCAAAGATAGGCTGTTCATGGGTGGGTGTGGTTCCGAGTTAAGGCGCATCGAGAGATGTGGCAAGGCTGTTCGTGGATGGGGTTTTGAATGTGAGGCTCGCGCCTGCGCGCTGGTGGGTTGACGATGAAAGACTCTCAGACCAAACCACTGGCCTTCAAGGCCGCCTCTAGTGTGGCCTCAAATTGTGCGGCCATGGGCGTCATGGGCAAGCGAAGCGTGGGCCCGCACAGGCCCATGCGTGCCATGGCCCATTTGACGGGAATGGGGTTGGCCTCAATGAAGAGGTTTTTATGAATAGGCAACAATTTGAATTGAATGTCCATGGCCGCTTTCACGTCGCCTTTCATGGCGGCCACACACAACTCATGCATCAACCGCGGTGCAATGTTGGCGCTCACGCTCACATTGCCCTGCCCGCCACACAGCATCAAGGCGACCGCTGTGGGGTCATCTCCAGAATACACCGCAAAATGCGCGGGCGTTTCACGAATCAACCATTGGGCGCGTTCGATGTTGCCGCTCGCCTCTTTGATGCCCACAATGCCGGGCACCTGGGCCAAGCGCATCACCGTGTCGTGCTGCAAGTCCGCCACCGTGCGCCCAGGCACGTTGTAGAGCACCATGGGCAAATCCACCGCTTGGGCGATGGCTTTGAAATGCTGGAATTGACCTTCTTGGGTGGGTTTGTTGTAGTAGGGGACCACCTGGAGTTGGCAGTCGGCGCCGACTTGGGCCGCGAACTCGGCGAGTTCAATGGCTTCGCGTGTTGAATTGGCGCCGCACCCCGCCATGATGGGCACACGTTTGTTCGATTGCTCAACGGCCACTCGAATGATTTCGCGGTGTTCGTCCACACTCACCGTGGGCGACTCGCCGGTGGTGCCCACCACACCAATGCAATCCGTGCCCTGATTGATGTGCCAATCGATGAGTTTGCGCAAAGTCTTGTAGTCCACCGCGCCATCTGGGTTCATGGGGGTGACCAAGGCCACGATGCTGCCAGTAAGAGGTGCCATGGTGATTTTGTTTTAAACGTTTAAGGGTGAAGTGTCGCTTGCCAAGGCGTCATTCTAACGGTCTGAGGGCGCTTGTGGGCCTGTTTGCGTTGTCCATGGGCTTTTGCGCCACCAAGCGCTGAACCAGACGTGGGGGGTGGGGCTCAAACCCCTCCTCAAAGGCGATGGTGTGAAAGTCTCGAAAGACCTCCAAAAGTTCACCTGAGCGAAGCAAAAAATCCGGATTTTTGGGTCGCCCATGGACTTCATGACCCGTGCTGAAGGTCTCGTAAAGGATCACGCCGTGGGGTCGCAAAACCGCTTTCAAGTCCGGCCAAAGCGGCCTCCATAAGTAATGGGTGACCACGACCGCGTCCAAGCTTTCGGGGGCAAAGGGCCAAGCGCCTTGCTCCAAATCGGCCACGAAAACGTTGTACCCGAAAGTCTTCAAGCGCTTGAGAACCTGTGTGTCGCGGTCCACGCCCAACACCTTCAAGCCCTGGTCTTGAAGGCATGCCAAGTGCCGCCCGCTGCCACAAGCGACATCCAAAACCCTGCCCCCCGGGGCGATCAAGTGACACCAACGCTCAATCCAAGCACTCGGGGCCAACGTGGCGTGAGGGGGGAGCCGGGCGCAGTCCATCGATGGAGGAAGGGGTAAGGTCATGGATGGGCCCAGAAAAGGCGGGAAAAAAGAAGTTTTTATAAGATTATCAACATCTTATTATGGCTTAGCATGGGGAAATAAAAGCCCACGCAGAGGGGCAATTTTGCAAGTCTTAGAATACAGACTTGGGTCTTTGAACTGTGAATCCATACAGACCTTCCGAATTCTTGTCTACAATCGAGTGCATGGTCACCAAGCAAAACCCCGAATATTCAGAAAATTCCATTCGAGTTCTCAAAGGACTCGAGCCGGTCAAGCAGCGTCCAGGGATGTACACCCGTACTGACAATCCCCTGCACATCATCCAAGAGGTGCTCGACAACTCGGCCGACGAGGCCCTGGCCGGGCATGGCAAAAAAATCAAAGTCATTTTGCACGCCGACGCTTCTGTGAGCGTGCAAGACGATGGACGGGGCATCCCTTTTGGCCTGCATGCCGAAGAGGGTGCTCCAGTGATCGAGCTCGTCTTTACCCGTTTGCACGCGGGTGGCAAGTTTGACAAGGGCTCTGGAGGCGCCTATAGCTTTTCGGGCGGCTTGCATGGGGTTGGGGTGAGTGTGACCAATGCCTTGTCCACACGCATGGAGGTGACGTCCATGCGCGAGGGAAAAGTGGCTCACCTGGTGTTTCAAGCGGGAGACGTGATCACGCCCTTGAAACTCAGGGTCGCGGGCAAAGACGACCCCAAGTCTGGCACCTTGGTGAGGGTGTGGCCCGATGCGAAATATTTTGAAAGCGCGACGCTCCCGCTCCAAGACTTGACCCATTTGCTTCGCTCCAAAGCGGTGTTGATGCCTGGGGTGTCGGTCACCTTGGTCAATGAAAAAACCAAGGAAGAACAGACCTGGCTCTACAAGGCCGGTTTGCGCGACTATTTGATGCAAACCTTGCTCACCGACCCGGTGATCCCTTTGCTCGAAGGCGAGGGCTTTGCCGACAGCACGCACGAGAGCTTTGCCCAAGGCGAGGGTGCCACTTGGTGCGTGGCCTTTACCGAAGAGGGTCAAGCGGTGCGAGAGAGCTATGTCAATTTGATTCCCACCAGTGCTGGGGGCACCCACGAGAGTGGTCTGCGCGAGGGGCTTTTTCAAGCGGTGAAGAATTTCATTGACTTGCATGCCCTGCTACCCAAAGGTGTGAAGTTGCTCCCCGAAGACGTGTTTGCCCGGGCCAATTACGTCTTGAGTGCCAAGGTGCTCGATCCTCAGTTTCAAGGCCAAATCAAAGAGCGCTTGAACTCGCGGGACGCGGTTCGTTTGGTCTCCTCCTTTGTGCGCCCAAGCTTGGAGCTCTGGCTCAATGAGCACGTGGAGTATGGTAAGAAATTGGCCGATTTGGCCATCAAGGCGGCCCAGTCGCGCCAGCGTGCGGGCCAAAAAGTAGAAAAACGCAAAGGCTCTGGCGTTGCCGTCTTGCCGGGCAAGCTCACCGATTGCGAGAGCAAAGATCTGGCCCACAACGAGGTCTTCTTGGTGGAGGGGGACTCTGCTGGCGGGTCCGCCAAAATGGGTCGAGACAAAGAGAGTCAGGCCATTTTGCCCCTGCGCGGCAAGGTGCTCAATACCTGGGAGGTCGAACGCGACCGGCTATTTGCCAACAATGAAATCCACGACATTGCGGTCGCCATTGGTGTTGACCCTCATGGCCCCAATGACACGCCCGATTTGAGTGGCTTGAGGTACGGCAAGGTGTGCATTTTGAGTGATGCCGATGTGGACGGCTCGCACATTCAGGTGCTACTGCTCACGCTCTTTTTTAGGCACTTCCCCAAATTGATCGAGACCGGACACGTCTACATTGCCCGCCCACCCTTGTTTCGGGTGGATGCGCCGGCCAGGGGTAAAAAGCCCGCCACCAAAATTTACACATTGGATGAGGGTGAACTCACCGCGGTTCTTGACAAGCTCAGGAAAGACGGCGTGCGCGAGGGTGCCTGGTCGGTGAGCCGATTCAAGGGGCTTGGCGAGATGAATGCAGAACAGTTGTGGGAGACCACGCTCAACCCAGACACACGCCGACTGCTATTGGTTCAACTCGGCGACCTTGACTTTTTGGGGACACAGTATTTGTTCTCCCAACTCATGGGCAAAGGCGAAGCGCAAGCGCGCCGCGAGCTCATGGAGTTGCACGGGGACGCAATAGAGGTTGATATTTAATGAGTGACGACACCATCGAGGCGCTGGCCCTGCCCTCCAAAGACGAGGACTTGGGGCTTGGGGCCTATGCCCGAATGGCTTATTTGGAATATGCTTTGTCGGTGGTCAAGGGACGCGCCTTGCCCGATATTTGTGACGGCCAAAAGCCCGTTCAGCGGCGAATTTTGTACTCCATGTCGCGCATGGGTCTGGGCTTTGGCGGGGCCAATGGCGCGGTCGGTGCCCGTCCAGTCAAGAGTGCCCGTGTGGTGGGCGACGTGCTTGGACGCTTTCACCCGCACGGCGACCAAGCGGCCTATGACGCTTTGGTGCGCATGGCACAAGACTTCTCCCAGCGCTACCCCTTGATCGATGGACAAGGCAATTTTGGCTCTCGCGACGGGGACGGTGCTGCCGCCATGCGCTACACCGAAGCGCGCTTGTCGCGAATCACGAGTTTGCTGCTCGATGAGCTCGATGAGGGGACGGTGGACTTTCAGGCCAACTATGACGGCTCGACCCTCGAGCCCAAGCAACTGCCTGCGCGATTGCCCTTTGCCCTTCTCAATGGAGCCAGTGGCATTGCGGTGGGCTTGGCCACGGAGATTCCTTCACACAATTTGCGCGAGGTGGCCCATACTTGCATTGCGCTCATCAAAAACCCCAAACTCACCGATGCGGAGTTGCTCGAATTGTTGCCCGGCCCAGACTATCCCGGCGGGGGTCACATCATCAGCAACCCACAAGAGATTGCCGACGCTTACCGAAGCGGCCGCGGCTCCCTCAAGGTGCGCGCGCGCTGGTCCATTGAGGAGTTGGCCAGGGGGCAGTGGCAACTCGTGGTCAACACCTTGCCCCCCGGGGTGAGCAGCCAGCGTGTACTCGAAGAGATTGAAGAGCTCACCAACCCCAAAGTTAAAGCGGGCAAAAAGGCCCTCTCGAGTGAACAAAACCTATTGAAGGCGACCGTGCTGAGTGTCTTGGATGTGGTTCGAGATGAGTCCTCCAAAGACGCACCGGTGCGTTTGGTGTTTGAGCCGAAAACTCGCACCACCCAGCAGTCGGAGTTGATCCAGGTGCTGCTCTCGCACACGAGTCTCGAGACCTCCTCTTCCATTAACCTCACCTCGATTGGCATTGATGGCCGCCCGGTGCAAAAATCCATTCGCACCATGTTTGAGGAGTGGATCAGTTTTCGGCAAACCACTGTGCAGCGACGTAGCCAGTTTCGCTTGGACAAGGTGCTTGACCGCATCCATATCTTGGAGGGGCGTCAACTCGTGCTCCTCAACATCGATGAAGTGATTGCGATCATTCGCCAAAGCGATGAGCCCAAAGAGGCCTTGATTGCGCGCTTCAAGCTGAGCGAGCGACAGGCCGACGATATCTTGGATATTCGACTGCGACAACTCGCGCGCTTGGAAGCGATCAAGATTGAGCAAGAGCTCAAGACCTTGCGCGAAGAGCGTGAAAAGCTCGAAGAGATTTTGGCGAGTGCCGCCGTTCAGCGTCGCTTGATGGTCAAAGAAATCGAGGCCGATGCCAAGCTCTTTGGGGATGATCGCAGAACATTGATTCAGGCTGACAAGCGCTCGAGCGTTGAAGTCAAAATCATCGACGAGCCTGTGACTGTGGTGATCTCGGACAAAGGGTGGGTGAGGGCGCGCTCAGGACACGGCCATGACCCGAGTGGCTTTGTCTTCAAGGCGGGCGACACCTTGTACGACACCTTTGAGTGCAGAACCATCGACACCTTGCTCGGCTTTGGCTCCAATGGTCGGGTCTATTCGGTCCCCGTGGCCAGTTTGCCAGGCGCTCGAGGCGATGGCCAACCGATCACCACCATGGTTGAGCTCGAGAGCGGCACCCAACTGGCCCATTGCGTGGTGGGCCAGCCCGGGTCTTGCTATTTGCTCAGCAGCTCAGGGGGCTATGGGTTGATCGCCAATTTTGAGTCCATGATTTCGCGAAACCGCAGTGGCAAGTCGTTTCTGAGCATCAATGCCAGTGAGCGTTTGCTCAAGCCCTCCCTGGTGAGCTTGCCCCCGATGGTGGAGGGGTTGGCCCCGGCCAAATCGGTGGTCTGCGTTACGCAAAATGGTCGGGTCTTGAGCTTTGAGTTGTCGCAACTCAAGGTGATGGAAAAAGGCGGGCGCGGCTTGGTCTTGATTGATCTCGAGCCCAAGGATGAGTTGGCGGGCGCTGCAGCCTACAACAAAAGCGTGCTCGTGCACGGTGTGGGTCGAGGCGGCAAGCCCCGCGAAGAGTTGCTCGAAATTCGGGTGCTCAACAACGTGAAAAGCCAGCGTGCCAAAAAAGGCCGTTCCACCGAGTTTGGCTTCAAGCCCGATGGGGTGAAGCGAGTGGAGTAAGCCTTCTGTGGACGATGCTGTGGGCGGTGTTGTTGGCGCTCTGTTTCTCAGGCCTTTAACAGGGTGCGCGGAAATCCTCTGCGTTAAGGGGGAGGATGAATAGCGCGGACACCGAAGGTGTTTCGGGTTGTCGGCTGTTTGGGTGTTTGGGTGTTTGCTGTTGGAGTACAAAATGGCTTGGAGCGGCGGTATGTTGCTGTCCGTTGCGTCCCTTCCCACCAGTCAGACTTGTCCGTGCTGCGGCCAGGTCGCCAAAGAAAACCGGCTCAAAGAAGCCGAGTTCTTGTGTGTCGCTTGTGGCCACGCCGAAAATGCCGATGTGGTGGGCGCAGTCAATATGTTAGAGCGCGGGCAGCGCTTGTTGGCCTGTGCAGAGGAAGGCTCTGGCCGGGGTCGTAAGACCACGGCGAAACCCGCCTCAGTGAAGCAAGAACCCACTGAAGTGACTGCG
>CAILYC010000026.1 GCA_903838355.1 uncultured Burkholderiales bacterium
ATGCTCGGTGATGAGTTTTTGGGCCATGGCTTTTTCTGGCAGCGGCCGGTCAATGATGAGCGGCAAAAGGCCCGAGTTGATCAAAAAATGCGCCTGGCTGGTGTAGCCGAGCACCGCCAAGCCCGCCTCTTGCGCACTCAAGGCTATCCCCGTGAAGTTGACATGGGCCGTGATGTCTTTGAGCCCAACATGCACGAGTGGATTCGTGTCAGCACGGTGAAGTGCATGGCACATCACCGTGCCTCCTGAACGATCGGGGTGGTAGTACTCGTGCTCAGGAAAACCATAGTCGATCAAGAAAATCACGCCTTTTTTCAAGCGCTCGGCCAAGGTGCGAACAAACGCGTTGGCTTGGGGGTGGATTTCCGTCAAATATTCGCGTTCACCCACTCCTTGCTCTGCGTCACCGGTGCGATCGATGTTGCGATCGGTGTTGCTGTCGGTGTCGCTGTCGATATCAAAGGGAGGCCTGAGCGCCGTCTTGCGATCAGACCAGACCCAAGGGCAGCCCGAGGGGTGCTCTAGGTTCTCCAGCGACACGCCGCGCTCATACCATTGCGAGCCCACCTTGACCAGTAGCTTGACCGGCATGGCGTCGAGCACCTCGTTGCCGAGCACCACCCCTTCAAACGCTGGGGGCAGCTCAGAGACCCAGCGCACCTTGTCTTTGAAAGGAAGAAGCCTCTGTCTTTGCGACTCTTTGAGTCCGGCTGAGAGATCCACAATGGTGTAGCGCTCAATCCTTTCGCCCAACTCGCTCAAGATTTCAAACGCCATCTCTCCCGTGCCCGCGCCAAACTCCCAGACGTCTCTTGTCGATGTGGTGTCCAAGGCCTCTCTCACACTGTTGGCCAGTGTTCTAGAAAACCATGGCGACAGTTGTGGAGCCGTCACAAAGTCTGAGCTCGGTGTCCTCCCAAGCCCCAGGCCAATGGGTTGGCGCCGCGCGCTGTAGTAGCCAAGATTGGGGGCGTAGAGTGCCAACGCCATGAAGCGATCAAACCCGATCCAGCCCCCCGCTTGGGCGACTTCGTGCTCGATCAGCACTTCGAGTTCGCGCGCTGGGTTCTCTGTGTTGGATGTCACGTGCTTGGGCCTTGTCAAATGAGCTTGGGTTGGAGGGAATTGGACAAAAGAGACTCTAACACGTGGAGGTGTTTCAAATGAGCGTGAAAACCGCTTGGATTCATGCTCCCCCAACCCCACTGGCCCCCTCACAAGCCATTCTAAAAACACACGATTGTGGGACAATCAGGCCCTCAACTGGAGGTGCACAGAACTGCCAGTCATGCTTTTTCTCACCCACCCCTTTGACTGCTCCCAAACGCCATGACCCAAAATCAACACTGTTTGTCCTTGACCGGTTTGCGTTTTGATGCGACCTTGGGGATCTTGGATTTCGAAAAAACCAAGCCCCAACCCATCCAAGTCGATGCCCATTTGGCCATGGGCCAGCAACCACTGCTGCCCTCGGACGATGAAATCACCCGGGTGCTGGACTACCGCAAGGTGCGCCAAATCATCATCGACGAGTGCACCTTGACGCACACCAACCTCTTGGAGACCTTGATTGGCAAAGTGGCCTCGCGTTTGATGAAGTTGCCCGGTGTCATTGGCGTCAAAGTCAAAATTGCCAAGCTCGAGATTTTCCCCGACTGCCAAGTCGCCATTGAGGTGCAAACCGGTGAGTGGGGCTCATCTGGCTTGAACGCAAGCACTGCAAGCGCCCCTTCAGCCACACTCTAGACCCAAGGAGCAGCAAAGACATGACCCCCACATTGAAGCACGAGCGCGAGATGCACAAGCTTGAAAAACGCCTGTGCCGCTTGACCACGCAAGCCATCGTGGATTTCTCCATGATTGAAGCCGGCGACCGGGTCATGGTGTGTTTGTCAGGTGGCAAGGACAGCTACTCCATGCTCGACATTTTGCTCAAACTGCAAAAGCGCGCCCCGTTTGACTTCGAGATCTTTGCCGTTAATTTGGATCAAAAGCAACCCGGCTTTCCCGAGGACGTGTTGCCCCGTTACCTGGATGGTTTGGGCATCAATTACCACATCGAGGAGCAAGACACCTACTCCATTGTGAAGTCCAAGATCAGTCCAGGCGCGACCATGTGCAGCCTGTGCAGTCGCCTTCGCCGAGGCGCACTCTACAACGTCGCACATCGCTTGGGGGCCACCAAGATTGCCCTGGGCCACCACCGAGACGACATCTTGCAAACCTTCATGCTCAACTTGTTTTTTGGTGGGACCTTGAAAAGCATGCCCCCCAAACTCCTGAGTGACGATGGACGCAACATCGTCATTCGGCCCCTGGCGTATGTGAGCGAGGACGATTTGCAAGCCTGGTCCGACCACCAAGCCTTTCCCATCATCCCGTGCACCTTGTGTGGCTCACAAGACAATTTACAGCGCCAACAAGTGAGTCTTCTCTTGAAAGAGTGGGAGAAACAATACCCGGGACGCGTGGCCACCATGTTCAGCGCCCTCTCCCGCGTCACACCATCGCATTTGCTCGACCCCAAACTCTACGACTTCAAGGGCCTCAAAACCACCGGTGTCCCGGATCCTCAAGGGGACAAGGCGTTTGATCACGAACCGATTGCTCAACTGGCAGTTCAGCCCATTGCTTTTTATTGAGCTTGTGCCACGCCTGATCCGTGCGCTGGATGCCTGCTCGAGGCCTGAGCAGGCTCGCGAACCCTTTCCATGG
>CAILYC010000027.1 GCA_903838355.1 uncultured Burkholderiales bacterium
AGCTCACTTCAAGCTCACTTCAAATTCGCCACAAAAATTTCCTCCAATGAGCCAGCGTCACTTTGCATGAGCATGGACTCAATCCATTGATAAGCGAGGTCCACGCCCTTGGGGGTCAAAACTTTTTGCGCGCACAAATCAAATTTGGCTTTAAGTTGCTCAGTCCTGAGCGGATTTTTTGAGGTGCGACCATGGGGCTGCATGACCTCCTTTGTGAGCACCTTGTCACCCTTCAAGGTGACACTCACGCGGGCTGCAAAATGGTTGCTCGCCTCAAACATGGTGTCATCGTAAGCTCGCGCCTGGACCAAGGGTAAGAGTGCCAGGACTTCATTGCTTTGAAAATCTTTGGGCTCAAAGTGCCCAATCCCCACACGACCTTCCAGCAATGCACGAACCACCACGTACTGAACACTGAATTTCGCATCCAACTCCGATTGCGGATGGGGACGATTGGTGTGGGTGAGGCGTCTGGCATGAATCCAAATTTGTATGCGCTCAATATCTTGCGGGGCAAAACGGTGCTCTTGAAACAACTCAATGGCACAATCAACTGCTGGATGTGTGCTGCCGCAACAGGGGTACTGTTTGATGGCAATGCCTGGCTCCACAATGTCCCAAGGACGGGCCCAGTGAGTGCGCGCTTTTTCAGGAGCATAGAAACCGGCCCCATTGAAAACCTCAAAAAACCCCTGGTCGTGCTCAAACACACTGAGCGCATTTGCGCTATACCCCTCTTTGGCGAGCATGGCAGCCATGAGGCCTTCGCGTGCACAGCGCCCCACATGCATGGGCTTGGTCATGGTGCCAAAATTGGCTTTGATGCCTGCTGCACTGGATGCGGCCAAGGCCAAAGCGACCGCCGTTTGCTCCACATCGAGGCGCAAGAGTTTAGAGCAAGCCGCTGCCGCGCCAAACACACCCAAAGTCGCCGTTGGATGCCAGCCCTTGGTGTAGTGATGAAAATTGACCGTCATGGCCAATTTGGTCTCCACCTCAAAGCCTGCGATATAGGCCACCATCAAGTCTTTGGCACTCACGGGATGCACTTTTGCCAATGCAAAAAGTGCGGGCAAGATGGGCGCCGAGGGGTGCCCGCCCATGGTGTTGTTGCAATCATCAAAGTCGAGTGCATGGGCTGCGGTTCCATTGATATACGCCGCATCCAATGGGCTGCCCGCCCAGTGATGCCCCCAAACACTGGCAACTGCACTGGGGTTTGAACGGACGTCTGCTCGAACGTCTGCACCGACGTCTGGATGTGCGCTTGCACGGGCGCTTGGATTGGGTTGCGCCACACCTGGAGCAGATGCCATGAGCCCAAGTGCCTTGGAGATCAACACCGCACACGGCTCGTGGGAGCCCGCAAGCGTGACGCCCACTGTGTCCAAGATCCCCATGCGGGCCCAAGTCAGGGCCTCTAGGCTCAGATCTTCAAAGCGCAAACGGGTCACATGATCGGCAAAAAAATACGCCAGTGAGCGCTCAATGTTCGACTGGTCTGATTTGCCAGCATGGTTCTCAGTTGCGTGTATGGTCTGATTCATCGTGTGTCACTTTCAAATTCAATTGACAAATGCAAGGCCCTCAATGACCTCCCTGTGGAGTAACCGTTCTCCAAACTTCATTCGCTCTTGAGCCCCAACTCCTTGATCAGGCGCCTCCATTTGGCAACCTCTTTTTTAATGTGTTCACCAAATTCTGCAGCACTCCCGCCCACCGGCTCTGAGCCATCGATTGCCAAGCGCTCTGCCATTTCAGGCGTCTTCAAGATCTTGACCATGGCTTTGTTGAGTTTGTCCACCACGCTCGGTGGCGTTGCCGCTGGCGCCATCGCACCATACCAACCCGCGACCTCGTAGCCTTTGACGCCCGACTCGTTCATGGTGGGAATTTGCGGGAGCGCTTTGGAGCGAGTCAGTGTCGTCACAGCCAGTGGGCGCAGCCTGCCCGATGCAATATGGGCGTGGGACTGAATGATGGTTGAAAACAGCATGTGCACTTGGCCTGCAATCACATCGGCCATGGCGGGAGCACCTCCTTTGTAAGGCACATGGGTGAGATCAATACCCGCCATCGATCCCAACAGTGCCCCGGCCAAGTGACTGAATCCACCCAAGCCTGAAGACCCATAGTTGAGCATACCCGGAGAGGCTTGGGCCGCTGCAATGAGCTCGGCCACCGACTTGAACGGCAGTTGCGGATTCACCACCAAGACATAAGGCTGGAAGGTGGCCTGGGTGATGGGGGCCAAGTCCTTGAGCAAGTCGTAGGGTTGATGCCCTTGAAGTGTGACATTGACCGAGTGACTCGACGAGATCATGGTGAGGGTGTAGCCGTCCGGGCTCGACTTGGCCACCATGTCCACTGCAATGGTGCCGTTCGCCCCAGGCTTGTTCTCAACGATCACCGGTTGGCTCCAGCCTTCGGTGAGTTTTTGTGCCAAAGCTCGCGAAGTGATGTCGACCCCACCGGCAGGCGCAAAGGGACAGAGCAAGCGAACGGGCTTGCTGGGGTAACTCAAGGCAGGATCGCTCTGCCCCCATAAAGCAGGTGTGTCCAACACACCCCAAACGCCACAAACGCCCAAGGCGGCCCAGCGAGCACTGCGCTCTAACCAGTCTCGCCGTGCCTGGCCATGGGCCAAGTGGGCAGCAGAATTTTTGAGCGCCAAGTGTTTCATTTCATCGGACGGTGGCATGGTGGGTGGTGCTCTTGAAGATGTTGTTTGTAAGAGGAGTGAGTTCGAAGAGTTCGAAGAGTTCGAGAAGTTCCAAAAGTTCCAAAAGTTCCAAAAGTTCGATAAGGCAAAGATCGTCGCCCGTGGCGCCCCAAAGCCCCTCCCAGCGTTAAGCCAAGTCTCCCAAGTTTAAGAAATTCGAGGTCTTTTCCAAATTCAAAAATGCGTGCAGCCAAACTTGCGCTTGGGAGGCACTGCTCAAGTGAGCCGTGTTTCTCAAAAAACGATCTTGCACTTGAGCCTCGCTCAGCGCGCGCTCGGGAGCACCCCAAAATATATCCGCCTCCTTGGACCAAACCTCGCCACTGTGGAGTGTCAACGTGACTCGCGAGGCCCAGGCATTTCGTTTGCCTGCGTCGCCAAAAGCGATCATGGACATGGACTGACAAGAGGCCAACACCTTGGGGTCCTTTACCAAATCATCATTGAACACGGACGCATCGCGAGGATCTTTGTGCATCGCAACTGCCACACAAAACGGAACACTGTACTGCCCTTGCTTGATATCCAAGGGCTTGCGAATATCATGGTGGCTGAGTATTTTTTCACCCACTTCAAGCTGACAGTGCGCGATGTCTTGGCCTGTAAAATGCCCTAAGCGCATCATCTCGCTGAGCGTGTCGATGGCGGGATGTGCCGTCACATGGCAAGGATAGGCTTTGATGCAAATTTTGCGTGTCTCCCAAACTTCACCCAATCCGAGGGTGAGGAGTGCGGGATCCCTTTGTGCACAAAAGCTACTCAAAAAACCAAACCGCCCCTCTAAGATGGTCTCAGGGCCTTCAAAGCCCTCTTTTGCCAAGCGAGCAGCCATCACACCGCTTTCGCAGGCGCGCCCCAAATGCAAGCGCTTGACCTCGGCGCCTTGTTTGGATTGAGCGAAAGCGAGCAATCCACCCGACAAGGAGCCAGCGATTCCCAAGGCATGGGTGAGCTCTTGAGCGTTGAGTCCGAGCACCACACCTGATGCAATCGCAGCGCCGTAGGGACCCGTCAAGCCTGGGGCATGAAAGCCCAATTTCTCACTCGAGTGCAAGGACGCCGCACCGATCCTGAACATCACCTCGGTGGCCGCCACAAAAGCCTTGAGCAACGTCTCTCCACTGGCGCCCACCTCTTGGGCGAGTGCCAAAGCCGCAGGCAGCAAAGTGGCCCCAGGGTGAACACCAGCGCCGGGTTTTCTCAAACTGTCCATCTCAAACGCATGCGCAAACGCGCCATTGACCAGCGCCGCATGGGGCGCTTGGAGTCGCGTGTTCGCGACACCCAAAAGTTGCGAGCGTGCACCCGTTTGCCCCTTTAGCGCCTCGCCAGCCGACTGTCCATAGGCCAAGGCATAGCGCAAGACCGCTTGACTCCAAGGCAACTGTGAGCCAAAGGCACTCACACCCAATGCATCGATCATGCAATGCTTGGCCCGCTCGATGACATCGGCAGGAATGTCCTTGAGTTCCAATCGGTGCACAAACTCACACAGAGTCTGACTCGCTGTTGGAATGGATGATGGAGTGGAGATTGAACTCATCGCGATGAAGGTTTGGGCTTGCACAGTTTCTTGGGCAAGGTTGTTAATTTACTGGGCAACACGCATCAAGTCCACAATCTGAGCCGCATCGCTCAGTGACTCGACATTGAGCACACTGTCTCGCAAACGCTCGATCTGATCTTTGGGCAAAGATTCGGCGGCCAAGCGCTCAAATTTTTTCACCACATCGGCTTCGCTGGCAAAATTGCGCTCACTGCCTCTGGGGTACTCGACCGTGTCTTTGAGAACCGTACCGTCTTTGAGTGTGACACTCACTCTGACCATGTGGCGGAACTTAGAGCCCAAAGAGGTGATGTGCTCATCGTGTTCAACGTGCACCTTCTCAGCCAAGGCCATGCGAGCGCGGTCAGCAACCAATTCTTGGGTGAATTGATCCACAAAGCAATTGTTCTCCAACAAGAAAGTGGCCACACAATAGGGTAAATTGAGTTGCGCAGAAGTGAGCCCTTCAGGCTTATAGGGCCAGCCCACGTGATCCATGGTGACTTGCGAGCCCGAGACCATGATGTGATCCACTTCTTGAGCGCCAAAGGGATGCTTGGCCTGCAGATTGCGGATGGCATCAAGCGTCGTGTGATTGGACCCCACACAAGAGTAAAACTTGAGCGCCACGCCCATGGTTTGCCATGTCGAGCCCAAACCCGCCACCAATTCAGCAAAATTAAAGCGGTCGCTCGAGCGGGAGAAGGTCGTGCAAAAACCACCGTATTCACTCTCCAGTACCGCTTCAATTCCGGTGAATCCGTTCTCGGCCAACAAGGCCCCGTAGAGTCCGCTTTGTGAAGAACGACCTGCGTGCATGCGCTTGACCATGGAGCCATACTGAGCCGCCATAAGACCGGCTGCTTGCGTGCCGGCCACGCCCAGAGCGTGCACCGTGCGTTCAGGATTCAGCCTCAGACCTCTTGCCGCACCCGCAGCGGCAGAGAATACCCCGACGGTGGCACCCGAGTGCCAGCCTTGTGCGATGTGCTCTGGGCCCATGCAAATACCCACCCGGGGACCGACCTCATAGCCTGCCACGGCGCTCACCAGAAAATCTTTGCCCGTGAGATTCTTTCTGGTCTCGGCCACCCCCAAGAGTGCGGGCAGCACCACGGCACCCACGTGCAAAACACCCTGGCGGTGCACATCATCGAGTTCAAAGCCTTGAACCAAGGTGCCGTTCACCAAGGCGGCGTGGGGTAAAGAGAGTCGCTCTGAAGTTCCCCAAACTTGTGCCCCTTGGCTGCTGTCTACGCTGGCCAAGGTCTTGCGCAGAATTCGACTCCATGGCAAGTGCGCACCATAGAGGGCGCATCCCAGTGAGTCGAGCATCAACAACTTGATACGGCTGAGCACCTCTTGGGGCACGTCGCTCAACTGCAGGGTCGAGACAAAATGGGCCAATTCGCGGGTATAGGGGTTGTCACGCAAAGCATCACTCATGAGAAAAGTCCAGTCAAGAAAAAAGAAAAGAAAAGAAAAAGAAAAGAATCAAACCAAAAGACAAAAAACCAAAGAGGTCAACCCATTTGCCACATCAGCTCCCCCCAAAAATCAATCGTGAACACTTGGGGTTCAATCGATTTGCAGATGAATTTTTTTCACCAGCACCTTCATGCGCTCGAACTCCTCACGGATAAAGGTGGCAAACTGCTCGGGCCGACCGCCAGCGACCTCAGCGCCATCGGCGCCCAAGGTGGTTTTGAAGTCATCCTTGACGAGAAACGTCTCAATGGCCGAATTGATGCGCTCGATGATTTTTACCGGCGTCCCCACTGGCGCCAAAACACCATACCAAGAGCTCGCCTTGTAGCCGGCCCACCCGGTCTGCTCGATGGTGGGCAAATCGGGGAACAAAAGGCTGCGCTTTTGCCCGGTGGTGGCCAAGGCCTTGAGCCGGTTCGTTGACAAGTGGGGCAAGATGGCCACACTGGAGCTGAACATCAACTTGACTTGACCCGACAACAAATCGGCCAATGCCGGTGAGAGCCCCTTGTAGGGGATGTGGGTCATTTGGATGCCCGCCATGGCGCAAAAGAGTTCGGTGGCCAGGTGAGAAGAACTGCCAACCCCATTGGAAGCGTAGGCAACGGGTCGGTTGCTCTCCTTGGCCAGCTTCACCAGCTCCGCCATGGAATTGACCCCCAGGGACGGGTGCACGGCGACCACCAAGGGTGCGGTGGCCAGCAAGGTGATCGGGGCAAAGTCCTTGATGGGGTCGTAGCTGGACTTTTCCCGTGTGGCTGGATTGATGGCCAAGCTGCCCACACCACCCAAAAACAAGGTATAACCATCGGGCTCGGCATGGGCTGCCAATTCAGCACCCAACACCCCTCCGCCTCCGCCTTTGTTGTCGACAATGACACGCTGGCCCAGCAGGTTGGACAAACGCTCACTCACCGCGCGGGCGACCGTGTCATTGCCCCCGCCTGGTGAAAACGGCACAATAAAACGGATGGGTTTGCTCGGCCAAGCGTCTGGCCCGGTAGCAGGTGCATTGCTCGCGACAAACGCGGCCGTGGCCGCATGAGCAGTTGGCAGCCCCAGGCCCGTGAGCGTGGACCACCCCCAAGTGCCCACCAAGCCGCGCGCAAAAGCGCGACGCGCTGGGTTGACCGCCATCACGATGCCCCTGTTTTGAGGGCGGACAGGCTTGCTTGAATAGGCCATGGATTTGATCCCTTGACTAAAATTTCCTTGGGGCCATGCAAGACCTTGCATCCCTTTGCATGCGATTGTATACAATCTGAGCCTCACCCCAAAGGCACTTCCTCAACTTTATAATAGATCCTTTTAAAAGAACGCCAACATGCCCGACACGATTCACAGCTACGAACCCAAAAACGGCCACGGCCTGGCCCACGACCCCTTCAACGCCATCGTCGGCCCCAGGCCCATCGGTTGGATTTCTTCCAAAGGGGCAACGGGTCTCGTCAATCTCGCACCCTACAGCTTTTTCAATGGCTTTAACTACATTCCCCCCATCATTGGTTTTAGCAGCAATGGCCACAAGGACACGCTCAGAAACATCGAAGAGACGCGGGTGTTTGTTTGGAATTTGGTGACCCGCCCCTTGGCCGAGCAGATGAACCAGACCTGCGCCCCTGTCTCGCCCGAGGTCAACGAGTTTGATTTGGCTGGACTCACCCCCTTGCCCTCGACCCTGATCGATGTGCCCCGTGTGGCCGAAAGCCCCGTGACGTTTGAATGCCGATGCACGCAAATTCACCAATTGCTCAAAGCCGATGGTCAACCCATCAACAGCTGGATGGTGTTTGGCGAAGTCGTGGCCGTTCACATTGACAGCACCTTGCTAGTCGACGGCGTCTACAAAACCGCGCGGGCCCAGCACATTGTGCGCGGCGGTGGCCCAGCCGACTACTTCACCATTGGAGAGGAACAACGCTTTGAGCTTTTCCGACCCAGCGCTTGATTTGACTCAAACCGCAAAAATTTCCTAAAATTCATCGCTATTTCTGCTTTCTTCCTATAAAGCCCTCAAAATAGGCCCTAAAACCAAGAAACCCTAGTCTAAAGTTAGTCAAAAGCTAAGATAATAGGGGGGTACAAGAACAGGCCCTCAGGGGCCTGCCCACGACACACCCTAGATCACATACCCAAACGACATATGCCACGCGACGATAAAACCAAAATTTCAAATGACGGGCTGCGCTACAAATCCAAGGCCGGCGGTTCTCCTTTTGGAACAGAGGGAAGAACGGGTGACACCATGAGCTGCATCAAGTGTGGCGTGCACAAGTCCCGCAGCAACGGCTCATTCAAGCGGCTTTTGGGCAGCACGACATTTGTGTGTTTTGACTGCTCTCCACCCAAACCAGCACCCGATGCGGTGCCCCCAACTGCGTCCGCTGTCAGCCAAGACAAAAGCGCCGAGGCCTAGGCCAAAATTCTGTCCTTGCGCTTGCAAAGAAATGTCTTCCCCTGAGGAAGACCTCGTTCAATGCAGTACATAACAGCTTTCTGCAGCTTTCTGCAGCTTTCTGCACCTGACTTCACCCAACTGCACCCGACTGCACCTCAGCACCCACTTGAGCTTTGCCTTTGTCTTTGCCCTTGGCTTTGCCCAAGTTCTCGAGGACGCGCTCGGGCGTGAAGGGAATTCTCCTCAAACGCACCCCCGTGGCATCAAACACCGCGTTGGCCAGCGCGGCAGAGGTCGGTCCTTGAGCCGCCTCCCCTGCCCCTAAAAACGGCATGCCCGGTCGGTTGATGAGTTCAATGTGCACGGGCGGCACCTCACTGAATTTCAAGATTGGGTAGCTGGCCCAGTCTTCTGACAAAATCCGAGTCTCGTCAAATTTCACTTCCTCTTTGAGCGTCCAACTCAAAGACTGGATCAACCCCCCCTCCAACTGATTTTTGACACCATCGGGGTTCACCAATTGGCCCGCATCACCCGCGATGTAGGCCTGGAGCACGCGGATATAGCCGGTTTGTGGGTTGACCTCTACCTCAAGCCCCACCGCACAATAGGTCGCAATGTTTTTGTATCTCGCAAAGGCCACCCCGCGCCCGGTGTTGGGGCGTTTGACACTGGGCTTGGAGCCCAGCATTTCGTTGACTTTCATCAGCACATCGCGCGCCCTCGTGTCCTTTAAGTAACGCAAGCGATGCTCAACGGGGTCGAGCTCAATCTTGCTCGCGACCTCATCCATGAAAGACTCGATGGAAAACACGTTCGCATAGGCCCCGAGTCCTCGGGTGGACGAAGCGCGAACAGGCATCTCGGTGATGAAATTCGTGGTCACCTTGTGGCCTTTGAATTCGTAAAGAGCAATGGCATTGCGGTCGGCCGCGTAGTTGGGGGGGCCGCCATTTTCCGGGATCACCAAATCAAAAGGCTTTTCCAAGAAACGTGCCGACAACAAATTGCCCGGGTCTCCATTGGGCCTGACTTGATGGGGGTTAGACCACAAAGCCAAGTCCCAATCCAGAATTTCTCCACTCTCGCTCAAGCGCGCGTGGGTTTTGACCACCATGGCCGAACCGTAGGGCTCCCACTGGTGTTCTTGGGCTCGGGTGTACTGCATTCTCACCGGTGAGCCGATCACCTCTTTGGCCAAGAGAGCGGCATCTGCTGCCGCATCATCGGCCATGTTGTGGCCATAGCAGCCTGAGCCTTGGGTGTGCTGACAGCGAACCATCTCGGGCGCCAATCCGAGCATTTTGGCAATGGACAAACCCGTCTCAAACACCGATTGGGAGTGGGTCTGAATGACCATCTCGCCCTCGGCCGAGAAGGTCGCCACAGCACACGAGGTGCCAATGGAGCCATGCATGTGAAAGGGTCGCTGATAGGTGGCTTCTAACTCTTGTGTGAAGGCCTCAGCACTGGCGCGCGTTTGCGACTTGATCTGCTTTACGCTGTGGGTGGGCGCCTTGAGCAGCCACTCAAAAATCCCCTCATGGGTCGGCATTTGGGTGTCTTGGCTCCATTTGGCGCTTTTTTCCAGCACCAAAGCGGCGGCATCGGCCTGGGACAAGCGCTTGGCGATGACCCCCAAGAAGCTCCCCTTCCTCACCACCTTCACCACTCCCGGCATGGCTTGGGCGCGGCTGAGGTTCACGCTCAGCAAGCGCGAACGATAAGAGGGCGGGCGCACCACGCGCGCGTGCAGCATCCCAGGCAGGCGGAGTTCTTGTACGAAACTAGATTGACCCATCATCTTGGGTGGAAAATCAATTCTTGGCATGGGCTGACCCACGTATCGGTAAAGACTCGGGTCTTTGGGCGCCACCTGACCCGTGGCTTCTCGCTCAAGGGCACTGCCCAGCACCAAATCCCAATAACGGGTGCTAGCCCCGGTGGGTGTTGAAACGACGCCATCCTTGACACTCAAGGTGGAGACCAGCACGCCCAGTTTTTCTGCGGCCAAGCCGAGCAAAATCTGCCGGACTTCAGCACTGGCGTATTGAACCGCCGTGGCGCAATAGGGCATAGAAAACGAGCCGGCCGTGACCCCCTCATTGGGGACCAAACGGGTATCGCCCGAAATCAAACGAATGCGCGACAAGTCCACATCCAATTCCTCGGCGCACACCTGCGAGACGGCGGTGAGAATGCCTTGGCCGAGCTCAACTTTGCCCACCAAAAGGGTGATGGTTTGATCGGCATTAACGCGAATCCAAGCACTGAGCGAGCGGTTGGTCTGCAAATCGCCTGGCAGATGGGGCACCGCGCTCGGGGTGGCCGAGAGGCTCTCCTTGGCCGGCATCATCAGTGCAAACTGCAGGGACAAATAGCCCGAGGTTTTGAGGAGACTGCGACGCGACAGCGATGGCAAAGCGCTCAAGGGCTGTGAGAGGGATGTGGAGGAATTGCTCATGCACCCACCTTTTTTGCCGCACGAAGCACAGCTTTGACAATTCGGTTGTGAGCGCCACAACGGCACAAATTGGCATCCAAGGCTTGCCTGACCTCTTGTTCGCTCGGATGAGGGCTGCGGTCCAACAAAGCCTGGGCGGTCAAAATCATGCCCGAGGTGCAGTAACCGCACTGGGCGGCTTGCTCATCAATGAAGGCTTGCTGCAGTCGGCTGGGCTTGCCCCCTTGGGTGAGCCCTTCGAGTGTTTGCACAGAGCGGCCCGCGACGCTCGAGAGCGGTGCGGCACAAGCGCGAAGGGGGTTACCATCGACCAAGACCGTGCAGGAACCACACTGTTGGCGGCCACAACCGAACTTGCTGCCGTGAACTTGAAAGTCTTCAATCAGCACATTCAAGAGCGTTTCGCTCAAGGCCGCCTTGGACTGAACTGCTTGTCCATTGAGTTTAAACGTCAGCAATTGAACGCTCCTGCAATCTTAATTGGGTGGATTGGAAATTGGCATTCAAAGCATAGCGGAAAAAACGCTGACTCGATCCTAGACAAACCCTTGGAGCCGTGAAAACCCAGACATTGATGGGCCAGGAAAAAGCGAGAGGGGGTTGCGGCCTTAGGCCTTTTGTTTCATGACGCCATGGAACTGCCCACCGCGCATGATCTCCATCTCGGAGTACTCCAAGGTGCCGGAAACAGTGCCAGTGGAGTGGATCATCACATGCTCTTGGCAGACGATGTCCTTGTTCAACTTGCCATGCACCGCAATCTCCCGGGCACGAATGACACCCGAGACCTGCCCTTGCTTGCCCACGAACAGGTCGTCTGCGGTCAAATTGCCTGAGACCACACCATTGACTGTGGCGGTTCCAGGCGCATTGATGGAGCCCGTGAAAGAAACCCCTTCGCCAATCGTGATGCTATTTTGCTTGACTTGGTATTCAGACATGGGAGAGGTTCCAAAAAGTTGAACGTTCGTTTAAAAAACCATCCTCAGCACAGAACTGCCTCTGACTGAGCGCACCCGCACTGTTAGTGTGCAAAGAGGCTTCACATCATAGTGTTTTCTCATGCTGAGACTAAAATCAGGGCCTAATTTTTGAGAAAATTGATCACAATGTGTCGATTTTTTCCCACAACAGTGGATCCATGCGCTGAGCACTAGACTGCCAGGGAGCAATGCTTAAGTTGACAAAAAGTGTAAATTAAGACGTCCGGTAGTTGGTGGCACGCCACGAGCAACAAGAGGCAGTCCCATCACCGAGGTAGTTGACAAGGGCCTTGAAAGGTAAGTCGGTTCATTTGGCCAGCTTGTGCCATGTCCTTAAAAGCCGTGAGAAAGACTTTGTCTCGGCTGATGGTGATTTCATAAGATTCACCCGTTTGGATGCTTTTGGAGCTTACCCCCAGATGAACATCGTTGGTGAGGTTTTTGCCTTGAAATTTTTCCGTGGCCAAGCTGCTAATGCGCAGGTCATAGGGCTTAGGACCGTCTAGATTCATGAAAACATTTTTACCGATGGAGCCAATCTCCACGGTGACCTTGGCAGGCGGGATTTTTTTACCCTCCAACTGCTCAATCACGCCTTCGACCTGACAGCTCATCTTGAACGTGTCGGCCCAGGAGAGGACGGGTCCACCCAGAATGAAAGCCAAGCCCAAAACACGCCACCCAATCGCCCAAGGGCCTGTGAGCCATGCCCATTCACGCCAATCCCCAAACCCCTTTAACCGGGTCTTGGCCAAGCGGGTTTGGGGCGAGACCAATCAACCGCCTTTTTTGGAACGTTTGCCTGGGTTTTTCTTTGAGCGCGTGGCCACACCCCGCTCCAAACTGACCTTTTGACCACGGCCAGGGGTGGCCAAGGTAGTGCCCGGCAGGGGTTTGGGTGCGGGAGTTCTCACTCGGTCGGCTTCGGTGATGATTTTGTTGCCCATTTTGTTTTCCTTAAAGAGTTGGCAGTATTTTAGTCGAGCTTGACGCACTGGCTAGGTTTTTTTAGCGCGATTGGCACAACTCCATGGTGAATGGGCCGCAAACGACAGCCCAAAACTAATGGTGATTGACCTCAATGGTGGAGTGCGCGATGCCCCCAAGGGCCAATAATTTGGCACGGATCAGGCGGGGGGTGACTTGCGCATCAGAGGTCACCACCACCAAGGCGCAGGAAAAATTCTTCTTGCCAACCCGCCAAACATGCAAATCGGCCAAGGCCGCCTCTTGCCCCCCAACCAAGTCCAAAATACAACGCTTGACTTGATCGTATTTGGGGTGATCCATCTCACAATCGAGCAACACCTTGGCAGTTTCTTTCAACAAGTTTTTTGACCACAGCGCAATCAAAATCCCTCCCAAAATACCCACCAAAGGGTCGAGTAAATCCCAGCCATAAGCCCACCCCAAGAGCAAAGACACAATGGCCAGAACGGATGTCGCCGCATCGGCCAAGATGTGAATATAGGCCGAGCGCAAATTTAAATCATGCCCCTGGGCGGCGGACAAATGGGCCTGCACCTCTGAGGTCAAGGGGTTGACGCTCACCGTGCTCGCCACGGCATGCGCGTGTCCGGTGTGATCACCCGGTGATACATGCCCCGTCTTGGGGGCATGGGGCGCATCGGCTGGGTGAGCATGGTGCCCTTGATCATGATCATGATCATGATCGTGGTCGTGATGGTCGTGATGGTCGTGATGGTCGTGATGGTCGTGATGGTTATGATGGCTGTGACCGTGGTGATCATGGCCTTGGCCCGATTTCGCCAAGATCATCGCGCACACCAAATTCACCACCAAACCCAGCACCGCCACCCAGACCGCCTCTAGGTGCGCAATCGCCTGAGGTGCATATAGGCGCTCGAGCGAACTCACCAACATGGTCAACGCCACACCGAGCAAAAAAATGGCGCTGGTGAATCCACCCAAGACCTCAATCTTCCAAGTTCCGAAGGCAAAACGGGGGTCCTTGGCGTACTTGCGAGCCGCCGCATAGGCCAAGGCACTCAATCCAATGGCCAAGGTGTGTGAACTCATGTGCCAGCCGTCGGCCAGCAAGGCCATGGAGTTCAGGGCATAACCACACACGATTTCAATGACCATCATGGCCGCGGAGATCCACATCACAGTGCGAGTGCCACTCTCAGCTGCGGAGTTGGTGGTATCAAACACATGTTCATGAACATGGTTTTGTGAGGAGTGGCTTTGCATAAAAATCCTATGGGCCTAGATTGGGCAAGAACTGCGTGTGAAACTTGAGTATGATTACACCACACACGCGTGCTCGAGCTCTTTTAAAATGCCACCAAAGGCGTTTGCATCGCAGATATTTGCGTTTCGCAGGCCACCCAACCCTGGCCGAGCCCATCCCCAGCTTTCCTCTTCTTTGCTTTCCTCTTTTTTGCGTTCCCCTTCTTTCCATTCAAACCAACTGGCCCATGAAATCCATTGCTCAAACCCTCTTCAGTGCCGTTTTGGGATTTGCCACCTTTGGCACCTTTGTCACCTTCGCGCAGGCTCAACTCGACGTCCCCACCTTGTTGGTGAGTCCCTTGAGAATGCCTGCCGACTCCAAGGCCGACGTCACCAGAAAACCCACGGAATTTTTGACTTTCACCCAGGCCCAAGCGGGCATGAAGGTGCTTGACATCGCTGCAGGTGGCGGCTACACCTCCCAACTGCTCACCTTGGCAGCGGGCAGCAGTGGGCAAGTCTGGGCTCAAAACGAAAAGCCCTCCGCCAATTTAAAGGCTCGCTTGGACGCTCATCCTCAAACCAATTTGACTGAATTGGTGCGTCCCTTTGAGGACCCCTACGCAGCGAATTTACCCCCATTGGACCTCATCACCATTGTGCTGTCTTACCACGACATTGCATTCACCAGCACGAATCGCTTCAACTTGACGGCACACTTGCTCCAAGCCTTGAAGCCAGGAGGTCATTTGGTGATCATTGACCACTCGGCCAAACACGGCTCGGGCCTTGACGACATCAAAACCATGCACCGAATTGACGAGGCCGTGGTGATTCAAGAAGTGAGCGCTGCGGGCTTCAAACTCGAGGCCGAATCGGGCGACTGGAGAAATGCCAGCGACACCTTGCAAGAGCATTCGGGCAAAATGGCGAGTCCCTCGGACCGCTTTGCCTTGAGGTTTGTCAAGCCCTGAACATCAGGGCTTGCCTTGCCTGTCGATGCTTGAATCAATACCGTCAAGGTCAGCACGAACGAGATAAGTCATTGAGGCCAACTCCAACGCGCCATAAACGTTTTCATCCATGATCATTGCTCACTCTCTGCACGAACTCAGGCTCGCCCTTGAAGGCTCTCAAAAACGGGTCTTTGTGCCCACCATGGGCAATTTGCACGAAGGCCATTTGAAGCTTATTGACAAGGCCAAAGCACTTTGCAACCAAAACACCGAGCTCACGGTGGCCAGCATTTTCGTCAACCGACTGCAGTTCTCGCCGCACGAGGATTTTGAAGAGTACCCCAGAACACTGGAGAGTGACTGCAGTGTCTTGCGCGCCAGAGGCTGCGACGTGGTCTTCGCACCCAACGAAGACATCATCTACCCCCAAGCGCAGACCTTCAAGGTCTCGCCCCCGCCTGAACTGGCCAATCTGTGGGAAGGGCATTTTCGCCCTGGGTTTTTCACTGGCGTTTGCACCGTGGTCTCGAAACTCTTTCACATGGTGAGTCCCAACATCGCAATTTTTGGCAAAAAAGACTATCAGCAGTGGATGGTCCTCAAGCAAATGGTGCAACAAATGGCCATGCCCATTGAGATCCTTGGCTGCGACACCGAACGCTCAAGTGACGGCTTGGCACTGAGCTCGAGAAATGGCTACCTGAGTGCCGAGCAAAGGGTAGAGGCATTGCAGTTGCAGATGCAACTCAAGGGTGTTGCCATGTTCATCAAAACCCAGGCCCAAGGCTTTAAGGCGCAGTGCCAACGCGCCTGCGAGACATTGAATGCTTTGGGATGGAAGGTGGACTACTTGACCGTTTGCCAGCAAAGTGATTTACAAGAGGTAGACCGCTGGGAACAACAGGACCTGGTGATCTTGGCCGCAGCCACCTTAGGGAGCACCAGACTCATCGACAACATTGAGGTGACTCGCGCTGAGCGTGCGCCGTCGAAGCAGTAGCCAGTTCCCCCATCCCTTGACATCTAAAAGAGACCTCAACACGGGTCCTTCCAAGACTCAGGCCTGGATACTTTTCTCGAGCAATGCTCTGAGCTCTTGGGTGACCTCGGGCTCAATGCCAAACCACACCTTCCAAGCCAAGGGGCCTTGGTGCAAGAGCATCCCTAAACCATTGAGCGTGGGGTTGCCACGAAGCCGGGCTGCTTTGAGCAAGGCCGTCTCCAGGGGCACATAAACAATGTCGCTCACCAAGGCTTCCTTGTCCAAGTCTTGCAAATCCAAATCCAGCTCGCCTTGACCCACCATCCCCAAAGACGTGGTGTTGACCATCATCTTTGCGCCTGCCAAGGATTGGTGGCGCTCACTCCAAGCAACGGGGGTGATGCCACCCCCCAAATCGTGGGCGATGGCCTGGGCTTTTTCAAGACTGCGGTTGACCAGACGAATCTCTGTCGCGCCCTCGCTCAACAGCCCGAAACAAACTGCGCGCGAGCCCCCCCCTGCCCCTATCACCGTGATGGGACCGGCATCGGCACGCCAATGAGGGAAACTCACTTTGACATTGCGAATAAATCCATGGGCGTCGTTGTTGCTGCCAATCAAAGCGCCGTCGGGACGGGCGTGGATGCAGCTGACTGCGCCAATGCGCTGGGCGGCCACAGACACCTCATCGAGAAATGGAATCACCGCTTGCTTGTGGGGGATGGTGACATTGACGCCGGCAAAGCCCAACGGGTGCAAGCCCCTCAAAGCGCCCTCCAAATTCTGGGGCTCAATGGCCAAAGGAATATAGCGACCCACCAGATTGTTTTTTTCAAACCAGTGGTTGTGCAGCATGGGCGAGCGTGAATGCATGATGGGCCAGCCGATAACGCCGGCGAGTAAAAGACGATCAACTTGACTCATGGGCAATGTTCAATTCAAAAAAAGTAAACGATGGGATCCAAACGAATCCACCCTTTGGGGCTCGGCTTGACTCTTACTTCACAACTCATTCACACCTCCTTCACTCAGGCTTTGAGTTTGGCGTGGAAATGGTCCCAAGTGCGTTGAAACAAGACCTCGGTCCAGAGTTTTTCACGACAAAGCGCCATTTCTTGTGCGGTGAAATGATAGGGCTCACCCAACTGCAGTGCCATGCATTGGCGCTGGGCATTTTCCTCCATGTAACTGGCGAGCACAAAGGCCTCGACGATACTTTTGCCCACCGACACCGCACCATGGGACTTGAGCAAGGCAGCACTGCTCAAGCCCAGCGTCTGCGCCAAACGGTCCGCCATCGGCTTGTTGTTGATGGAGTTGGGGGAGTCCAACACCGGCATGGGGTAGAGCAAGGAGCCTTGTGCAAAGACCGGCGCGTAGGGTTTGCCTGTCATGCTCAAATAGGTCGACCATTTGGGATGGGCATGCACGACGGCACTGACATCGCTGCGGGCGCGGTAGACACCGGCGTGCAAATGGAACTCCAAGGGTGGCTTGCCGGAGCCTTCGATCACTTGGCCTTGCATGTCGATGGTACAAATGTCTTGAACCGTGAGGCACGAGCGCTGGCAAGACCCGATATTGATGAGCATGCGGTCCTCACTGAGCTTGATGCTGCAGTGCCCGTTGTAATCGATGATATCGGCCTGCTCGAGCATTCGAATGCAGTCCACAAGTTGTTGTTTGAGTGCCAAAGTGTCTTGCATGGGATGGATGTCTAAAGGGTTAGAGAGAAAATGAATCAAGAAAAATGGGGGAAGAAAGACCCCGCAGGTGATAGTAAAGCCACCCCTTTGGGTGTTACCAGTCAAGCTCGTCGCGCACTTGGGTACGCCACAAATCCCAGGCCCTGAGCCCTGCGCCTTGATTGACTTCATCGGCCAATTCGCCTTCCTTGACCGACAAAGCAGCAATGGGTTGGCCTTGTGCCAGGGCCAGACTCATGTGTTGAATGCGCGCATTCACCTCGGTGTAGACGGCCCGAAACACCGCCGTTTGAAGGGTTGGGCCACAGGCAACACTGCCGTGCGCGCGCATCATCACCACATCGCGAGGGCCCATCACTTGGGCGAGTTCAACGCCCTTAGGGATGTCGCCCACCAGCATATCGGTCTCGCCAAACTTTTCACGGATATCAAAAATGGGGGGCTCTTTGGCCAAAAATGCAGCGTTGTGAAACATCGCTTGCATCTTCACACGAACCAAACCAAACGGCACCACAGACGGTGAATGGGAGTGCACCACCGAGCCAATGTCGGGACGCGCCTTGTAGATTTCGCCGTGGATGTAGCGCTCCAAAAAGCTCTTGCGCCCTTGTGCGTTCAAGGCGACGCTGTCCAAATCGTATTCCAATAGGTCTTCTGGGGTGACCAATGCGGGCGGCTTGGAGCAAGACATGAAATAACGGTTCGGGTTGGTGGGGTGGCGCATGGAGACATGACCAAAACCATCGACCACGCCTTGGCTGGCCAAAATGCGACTCGCGGCCGCCAAGTCGCGCAGCAACTCGATGGACAAGGGTTCAGAAGAAGATTGACTCAAACGATCACCTCTAGAATTAAATAACGACAGACGTCATGATGCCTTTGGGGAAAATATCCTCAGGCGTGAAGGGTTTGTGTGAAATGCCTTGTTGATGGCAGTACGTTGACATCAACTCCCAGGTGGGCCGATTCGCTTCGATACCATAGGGGAAGGTGTCACCTTGCATCAAGTCGCGCATCTTGCGAGCATAAGTGGCCAGCCAGGGCAAGGGGTAGCGAGACACGGCGGGGTCAAAGAGACGCTCCAAACTTCTTTTCTTGGATTCCTCAAAAGCGTTGTACATATTCCTGGCCACCCAAGGATGGTCTTCAAGCACGCTGCGCTTCATGGCAATGATGTGCATGATGGGCCAGACATGGGTCTTGGCGTAGTAGGACTCTTCCATCTCCAAGTAATTGGGCAGTAGTCGTTCCACATCCGGGTGCCCTTCAAGAAAACAAGTCGGGGGCCGGGCGATGATGGCGCAATCAATCTCTCCACTGGCGAGCATTTCGCTCAGCGACTTGTCGCCAACGCGGGTCAATTTCACGCCTTCGGGAAGCGCGATTTCAACTTTCTCCATGCGCCCTGGCGCATTCGCTCCGGCTTGGTACCAATGCACGTCGCTCAACTTGACGCCCATGTCGTTGTGCATCCAACCGCGCATGTAAACAGCGGCCGAATGCGCCCACTCGGGTGAGCCAATTTTCTTACCCTTCAAATCTTGGACGGACTTGATGCCACTTTTCTTGTTCACATAAAACGAGCTAAAGCGAAACAGGCGCGAGCAAATCACCGGCAAACCAATGATGTCGGAGTCTTCACGGGTGACTTGTGCACAAAATTTGGCAAAGGAGAGCTCGGACAAATCAAACTCACGGTTGGCGGTGAAACGGGCAAAACACTCATGGTGACCCAAGGTGAGCCAATTCAAATCAATGCCCTCGGCCTTTACGGCGCCAGTTCTAAAATCCCGAAAATGATCGTAATCCGTCGTGGCAATGGTGAGCTTCAATTGAGACACTGGGGTTGACTCCATGCAGAAAAGATAAAAAGAAAAGATGAATGAGGCCTGGAGCCTCAAGCTTGCGACACAACGAGCGCACTCAAAACTTTGCTCGATAGGGGCAGTACAAGTACCGTCTTGGGATGACAGGATTGAACTATTTTAATTTTATCACTCTTGGCGCTGAGAAAACACCCATGAGGAAATGGCCCGCTGGGGTTTGCGCTCTGGGTGTCAAACACCACACCCTCCTTTGGCATTGAGACTGCCCGATGAATGAGCGCAAGACACGCACCAACATCTGTCTAGCAATGCAAATAGCACTAGCACTGACTATGGCTCTGGCTATGGCTCTGGCACTGACTTTACTCGCAAAGGCAATTGAGTTACGCTTCAGGACCCAGGCCACGGCCCGTCACCCCAATGCTTTAAAATACCATGCCCAACCCAACCGCCATGCCAAAACAAAGACCCCACCGCCTACACAAGACCCTGCTTGCCATGGCGGTCTTGACTTGGGGACTCGCAAGCTCAGCGCAAAACTATCCGAGCAAACCCATTCGCATGGTGGTCCCTTTCACCCCCGGGGGCAGTACCGATATTTTGGCCAGAAGCATTGGACAAGAACTCACCCAAGCATGGGGGCAAGCAGTCGTGCTCGACAACGTCGCGGGTGCTGGCGGCTCCATCGGGGCAGACCGAGTGGCCAAATCAGCCCCAGACGGCTACACCTTGCTCATGGGCCATATCGGTACCTTGGCGGTGACACCCTCCCTCTACCCAAACTTGCCCTATGACCCCATCAAGAGCTTTGCACCCGTGGCTTGGGTGGCAAAAGTTCCCAATGTCTTGGCGGTTTTCCCGGGTGTTCCCGCCAAATCGGTCAAAGAATTGATGGATCTGGCCCGAGCCAAGCCCAATGCCTTGAATTTTGGTTCGGGAGGAAACGGCAGTGCAGCGCACTTGGCCATGGAGTTTTTGAAATTGCAATCCCATATTGAGATGGTGCATGTCCCCTACCGCGGCACTGCCCCAGCTGTCACCGACTTGGTCGCCGGTCAAGTTCAGGTGATCTTCACGGGGGCGCCCGCGCTCAACGCCTTCATCAAAAGTGGTCAATTGAGGGCCTTGGCGGTATCAAGCAAAGTGCGACTCCCGAGCCTGGCAGATATTCCCACAGTGGCCGAGAGTGGCATCAAAGGCCTAGAGCATTTTGAAGCGGATCAGTGGTACGGCATTGTGGCCCCAGCGGGGACGCCGACGACTATCGTGAACAAACTCAACGCACAAATCAATGAAGCCCTCAATTCAGTTGAGATCAAAAAACGCTTTGAAAGCGAAGGCGCTATTCCTGCGCCCAATTCGCCAGAGGTCTTTGGTCAACTGATCGCGAGTGAAATTGAACGTTGGCGACCCGTCGTTTTGGGCGCCAAAATCAAACCAAACTAAGGACGTGAACACTCGGGCGCGAGCAGATGCTGCGCCCTGTCCCCAACTGAGCCTTGAAGAGGCTCATGCTTGAAGCAAGGCTAGTCCATTCACTGCGTTTGATCAATGTGGAGGGAACTGAACCCACTCGGGGCGCAGCTTCACTTGTTCGAGCACATACTGGGCCATCTCCTGTCGGGTGCAGACCCAGACGTCGCCGCGGGCTTGCACCCGAGCCATAATTTCATCAAACACCCAAGCCCCCGAGGGGCGGCCAAACACATGGGTGTGCGCGGTCACGTCGAGCATCAAAGGCACGTGCTCGCGCTCGGTCATGGCGTGCAAGGTGTCCTCAAAGGTTTCGAGCATGTGACGAGGCGCGTTGCCATACCGAATTGAAGTGGGCAAGTCGTTGACATCCATGGTCAAGGGAATGCAGACGATGGGATGACCATCGAATTCTTGAATATAGGGACGGTCGTCATCATTGCAGTCCCCGTGGTGAAGGTAGCCTCGATTGGCCAAAAGCCGGGCAGAGATCAAACTGCCCGTGCCGCGCGGGCTGATCCATCCCCGGGGCTCGACCCCAGACACCTCTGTGAGGAGGCGATGATTTTTTTCAATATTGGCCACCTCCTCGGCCTCGTCCAAATACACAGGAATCACATCCATGCCCCAGGAGTGGTTGACAATTTCGTGCCCACGCGCCTGAATCGCCTTGACGGCGTGGGGCGCAATTTCCCCAAGCACTCCATTGACCATGACGCTGGTTTTTACGCCACGCTGGTCAGCAAAATCGAGCAGGCGTTGGATCCCACGATTGGCGCCAAAAGAGGCCCATGAATGCGCATTGGTATCAAAAAAACCAGGCTTCAAGACGTTGCCCATGGGGCCGATGCCTGGGGCTTGCCCCTTGGACCAAGCCTCAAATGCAATGTTAAAAATAATGGCCACTCGCCGCCCTTCAGGCCAACGAAATTGATCATTGAGTCGAAGGGTTTTGGGTTCACTCATGGTAGAAAAAGTAAATGGGATTTATCCAAAGACCCTTGTTGTCTCTGGGCTTAGAGTTAAAACGCACAAGAAAAGGCATCTCAAGGAGACTTTAACGGGTCACGTTTTTCAAGACCTCACTCTTGTCAGCGAGCAAGACCTCACTGAAGGCACTGGAGAAGTCGCGCCCACAGCGCATCAAGAGTCTGGCCGGAATGCCCGTGGAGTAGCGCAGTTCGTATTTGCAAAAGATATACGCCAAGGTGGGTGTCACCTCAGGCTCGAACGTTAAAAAAGGAACTTTTTGCTGCGCCCGAGCCATCACCTCTTTCATCTCATTGACCCGGTTGGGGTCGTTGGCAAAGGCACGGCCCACAAACGTGATGGTCTTGGCAGTGGTGTCGAGTCGCGTCCAATAGGGATAGACCACACCCCGAGAGGTGTAAATTTCCCCGGACTTTTCAATGCGCGCGTCCACCTTGTTCTTGTTGTAGTAGTCCACCAAGGTATCGGTATTGATATCGACCGACTTCAAGACCATGATTTTGGTGTCGTTGGCTTGCGCTCGGGTTTCTTCAGCCAAGTCAATGATCATTGAGACCAAGCGAGGAACATCATCTCGGCCAATATGAATTTTGAGCAACAAGTTCGAGAGCGTGATCATCACATCGTCAAAAACACTGGGGCTGACACGAATTTCAGTGGGTGTGGACTGCATCGGCGGCTCTTTGTAGCCCCGATCGGTTTTGCTCATGATGTACTGGCTGTAGTGCAGCTGATCATCAATCAAACTCTCAAGCTTGACATTGAAAAAATAATGCTTGATCTCACGCTGATCACACACCGCTTCATAAAACCGGGTGAGAATGTTTTTAAGGTTGGGCACGCCACCGTATTTCTTCATCAAATTCAACATGGATGGGCTCTCTCCCTTATGGTTTATAGCCAACTTGGTGGATTAACTTCAGCAGTGGGCTTTTACAGCACGAGCGCCAAACAAATCCACAAACGGTCATTATGACAACTATGACATAATCCGGACCTGCTGTAAATAGAGTCTGACCCCTGTCAAGAGGCAACACCCATGATTTCTCATGATTTAAAGCGAGGTTTTTGCATTGATGCACAATTTCAAGGACGCCAAGGTTTGGTGCGTGGCAGTAGAAAAGCTTGAAGTTAATCAATTCTTGAATTTTGATTTCTTGGATCAAATTGATCAGTTTTAAAACTTCAACAGGCAAACTGTGACAACCGACCTACTCCCCTTGCCTCGCATAGCCTTGATTCATGCTACCGCCTTGGCCATGGGCCCCATTGCCCAAGCCTTTGCCCGGCACGCCCCCAAGGCCCAGGTGTTTCACCTGCTCGATGACAGCTTATCCAAAGATCACGCCAAAAGCGGTGCTCTGACGCCACAGATGGTAGAGCGCTTTAAGCGACTCGCCGATTACGCTTGGTTCACCCAGGCCGATGGCATTTTGTTCACCTGCTCAGCTTTTGGCAGCGCCATCGAAGCTTGTGCCGTGGCCAGTCGCAAACCCGTTCTCAAACCCAACGAAGCCATGTTTGAAGAGGCCTTGAAGGCCCAAGGGCGAGGGCCCACCCTTCAAGTCGGCTTGGTCGCCACTTTTGAGCCCTCCATTGCCTCCATGAGCGAGGAATTTTTAAGCCAAGCCAAAAGCCGAGGCTTGAATGTCCAGATTCACCCTTGTTTTGTCAAACAAGCTATGCAAGATTTGGCCAAGGGGGATGAGGATTTGCACCACCAAAAAGTGTCCCTGGCCATGCGTGAACTCCATGAATGCGATGTGATCATGCTCGCGCAGTTCTCAATGGCGGCAGCCCATGAAGCTTGCCAATCGATCACCTCTATTCCTGTTTTAACCAGCCCTGATTGCGCCGCTTTGGACATGATGAGGCGCTTGGAGCAATGCTAAAGACACGCCATGACACATTCAAGATTCAAACTCCCTGAGCTCGAGCGCTTTATTCAAGACGCCATGCTGGCCTTGGGTTTCCCAAAGAATGACAGTCGCACCATTGCGCAACTGATGGCCCAAGCCGACTTGCAGGGCTCGGACGGACACGGCATCTTTCGCTTGGCCCCGTACGCCAAACGCATCAAAGCGGGGGCCATCAACTTGAGACCCCAGATCAAGGTTTTGAAAGAAAAGCCGGCCATGGCCTTGATCGATGGTGACAACGGCATGGGGCATTTGGTGATGAAGTTTGCCACGGAGTTGGCCATTCAAAAAGCCAAAACGACGGGCCTGGCTTGGGTGGGTACGCAGTACAGCAACCACGCAGGTCCGGCCTCGCTCTACGCCAAAATGGCGCTCGAGCATGACATGCTGGGCCTGTACTTCGCCGTGGGCAACGCCAACCACCTCCCACCTTGGGGAGGACTGGACATGCTTTTGTCGACCAACCCGATCGCCGCGGCCATTCCTGCGCTTGACGAAACACCCATTGTGTTGGACATGGCCACGACCGTGGCCGCTTATGGCAAGGTCAAGGCCAAAGCGCAAAACGGAGAAATGATGCCGCACGGCTGGATGGTCGACCAAAAGGGCCAGCCTTTGTTGGACCCCAAGCAAAGTGACCAGGGTTTTTTATTGCCCATTGGTGGCTACAAGGGCTATGGCTTGTCGATGATTGTGGGCATTTTGGCGGGCACCTTGAATGGTGCGGCCATGGGGCGAAACGTCATTGATTTCAACAAAGACGCCAGCAGTGTCACCAATACTGGCCAAGCCATCGTGATCATCGACCCCGATGCCTTTGGGGACATTCAAGAATTCAAAAAACAAACCGACCGGTTGATCCAAGACATCAAAGCCAGTCGCAAAATGCCAGGCGTAGAGCGCATTTGGTTGCCGGGAGAACAAAGTCATTTAAAAAAACTCGACCATCTCAAAAACGGTGTTGCCCTCTCCCCCGCTTTGATTGAGCAACTCGCTTTGTTGGCCCAAGAGCTAAGCATCGCCCCGTTGCTTGCCGCTCAAGAAGTTTAAACTGCAAGCCCCCACACACCACAAGAAGCCTACTCATGCAAAGACGCTCACTCCTTCATTACACAGCGCTCACGGGACTGGGTTGTGTCGCCGGCTCTCCTTTGGGCTGGGCCCAAGCAGCGTATCCCAGCAAACCCATCAAAGTGATGGTCCCCTTAGCCCCGGGCAGTGCAGTGGACAATGCAGCGCGGATTGTGATGCAAAAAATTTCTCAAAACATCGGTCTTGGCATCGCCATTGAAAACCAAGCGGGTGCTTCCGGCATTATTGGCGCAGACAAGGTGGCCAAGTCCGCGCCCGATGGTTATGTGCTCGGCGGCTTTAACGACAGCATCATGACCATGCTGCCCAATTTGCAGAGCAAAATGCCTTGGGATATCCAAAAAGACTTCGACCCTATCTCCTTGGTGGCCACCGTGGAATGGGGCTTGGTCGTGGCAGCAGATTCGAGTGTCAAATCGGCTCAGGATTTGATTCAAGCGGCCAAACTCGCCCCCGGCAAAATCAACTACGGCTCAGGCGGCAATGGCAGCCCTCAGCACATCGCCATGGCCCTCTTTGCCGCCCAGGCTGGCATCAAACTCACCCATGTGCCTTACAAAGGTGCCACCCAAGCAGCAGTGGGCTTGGCCGGCAAGGAAGTGGATGTGTGTTTTCAAGGCATTGCCACGGTCAACGCCCTCATCAAAGGCGGCAAACTCAAACTCATCGGTGTGTCCACTCCGAAACGCATGGCTCAATTCCCAGAGGCACCCACCATTTCCGAGTCTGGCCTGCCCGGTTTTGAATTCAACTCTTGGTTTGCCATGATGGCGCCAGCAGGCACACCGAAATCCTCGGTCCAGCATTTTTACAAAGAAATTTTGAAAGCCCTGGCCGATGACTCAGTCAAAGAGCAACTCATTGGCCAAGGCTTGACGCCCAGAGGCAGCTCACCTGAAGAGTTGACGCAACTCTTGTCCTTGCAACTCGCCAAGTATGAAAAACTCATCCGCCAAGCAGGTATCAGCGTAGACTGACTAGCGCCGAAATGGCCAAGCAACTCCATCCTTCAACGGGTCTTTCCCGATGCCGATGCCCATACCCCTGTACGCCACCTTGGGCTGTTTTCGACGATAATTGCCTTTCTTGTTATTCCTTTAGAGCTTCATCATGATCACATCTCCCAGCGGCCTGCAGTATTTAGACGTCCACATTGGCGAGGGTGAACTCGCCCAGGCCGAAAACGAGGTGAGTGTTCACTATACCGGCTGGCTTTATGAGAATGAAGAGGCCGGTGAACAGTTTGATTCCAGCTTTGATCGCCACGCCCCCATCGAATTCTTTTTGGGGCAAGGCATGGTGATCAAGGGCTGGGATGAAGGCGTTCAAGGAATGCGGGTGGGGGGCAAACGCACCCTCATCATCCCACCCGAATTGGCCTATGGCGCAAGAGGTGCCGGTGGCGTCATTCCACCCAACGCTACCCTCAAATTTGACGTCGAACTCGTTGAGATCCTCGACTAAATTGGGGTCTTGGTGACATTACAAAACCTCACTTTTCGACGCTAACAACGCGAGTGTCTGAGGCCCTGCTGGATCAAGGACCACACAGGGTAATTGCTCGCCTTTTGTTCCATATCAATGCTTTGAGTGCCTTGGATTGAGATTTACCCTATATAGGCCCCAAGTCTCATCGGGGTAGACTTTAAAAACACCGCTTGGTGTTGAGCGCCCTTGAGTCCATTGAGTCTATGGAACATTCTTTTGTTTAAAGACTTGTTCTCGCTCACCTTCATCCCTCCCACGACCTTCACCCTTGATCAAGCCGCGATGCACGCCTTTTTAAAGTTCAGCATTAATTGGCACTTGCCCGTGGGCTTGTGCATCATCCTTTGTCCGTGGTGGGTCTGGGCCCAAGACGCGAGCAAATATCCCTCCAAACAAATTCATATGGTGGTCCCTTTCACCGCCAGTGGCCCCACCGACACCATGGCACGTATTTTGGCGCAAAAGCTATCCGAGGCCCTCGAAGAAGCGGTCATCATTGACAACAAGGCTGGAGCCGGTGGGAGCATTGGGGCAGAATATGTCGCCCACTCACTTGCCGATGGCTACACGCTCCTCTTCACCAGCGCTGGTGTGGTGAGTGTGAACCCGAGCCTGAACAAAGTCGGCTTTGACACCCTGCGGGACTTTGCCCCTATCGTTAAAACCAGCTCTTTGGCAAGCCTTTTGGTTGTCAACCCCAATTTAAAAATCAAGACACTTGATGAGTTCATCAAATTGGCCAAATCCAAGCCCGGGCAACTCAACTATGGGACTTCAGGACCTGGCAGTGCGAGTCATTTGGCCATGGAGATGTTCAACAAAATGGCGCAAGTCGAAATCTTGCACGTCCCCTACAAGGGTGCAGCCCCTGCAGTGACTGACCTTTTGGCGGGCAATGTTCAAGTAATGCTCATTGGTATTACCCCAGTACTGCCCTTTGTGAACTCGGGCAAGTTGCTGGCGCTCGGTGTCTCGAGCCTTCAACCCTCTCCCATGGCACCGCAAGTTCCCACCATCGCCGCCTCAGGGCTACCCGGGTTTGAGGTGAGCAATTGGCTGGGTCTTTTTGCCCCCATCAATACGCCCGTCGCCATCATCAACAAGCTCAACGCGCAAACGAATGCTTTGATGAAACTGGCTGACGTCAAAGCAAAACTCGTCAAGGAGGGCTTGGATCCGGTTCCCAGCAACACCCCAGCACAGTTCAAAGACTATGTTCAAGGTGAGATCATTCGGTGGTCAAAAACCGTTAAAGAATCCAATATCCAAAATTGATCCCCACAGAACGAATTCGCATCTTGCCTGTAAAGCCCCATGAAGCCCATCCCCAGCGTCACCCCCCATCTCACCCGTGAGATCGTGCAAACGTGTCTGATCCATTTACCCACAAAAGTTGGCTTGTTCGAGCGAGAAACAGCGACCAAATGTTTGATTGACTCTTTGGCCTGTGCATTTGCAGCTTACAAAGAATCTCCCATTGAAAACCTCAAGCACACATTGTTTGAGCACGCGAGCACACAGGGCTGCTCGGTCATTGGCTACCCTGAACAAGGTCGAAGTGACGATGTCGCCCTGATCAACGGCACCATGATCAGCTTGCAGCTCTTTGACGACAACCAAGCGCAAATGCGCGGGCACCCTTCGGGCCCTTTGTTGCCCGCTGTTTTGGCAGTGGCCGAAGAGGTCAACGCAAGCTTGACTGACGCACTGAACGCGTTTGTGGTGGGGTATGAACTGGAGTGTCGCTTGGGGGTGCTTTTGAACCCCTCGCACTACGAGCAGGGTTGGCACGCCACCGCAACGCAAGGCGCCTTTGGAGCAGTAATGGCAAGCGCTATTTTGATGCGTTTGAGCACCGAGCAAATGCTCCACGCCTTTGGCATCGTGGCCTCAATGGCTAGTGGCATTCGTCGCAACTTTGGCACCATGACCATGTCCTTGCACAGCGGCATAGCCGCGAGCAACGGGGTCAAGGCGGCAAAACTCGCAGCTCGAGGCTTTACAGCCGACCCAGAAATTTTTGAGGGCCGCATGAATATTGGACAAGTTCTCTCTAAAGATTGGGTGGAGTCGAAGGTCTTGATGGATTTGCCCTCCTGGGGCCAGCCCTTCATGATCACCTCTCCAGGTCCGAGCTTGAAGCTTTATCCTTGTGGACGCCCACCGCTCTTTGCCGTGGACTGCGTGGTGGAGTTGCAAACCAAACACCGTTTAAAGGTGAGCGATATCAAATCCATCGTTGCTGAGGTGAGCTATATGTTCCCGAGAACCTTGATTCATTCACGCCCGATCAATGGACTTCAAGCCAAAACTTCGCTGGAGTATTGCATTGCAAGCGCGTTTTTGGATGAGCGCCCTGTTCTCTCGTCGTTCACCGACGAGGCGGTTTGGAGGCCTGAGATTTTGGCATTGATCGACTTGATCACGGTGAGTGTTCCACCTCAATTGTCGGAGTCTCATGAGGCTGTGAGAAAAGCACCGTTTGAACAACCCGTGACGCTGCGTGTGCAAACACACTCAGGGCATCAATTCACCGAGACGGTGGCCCACCACAAAGGTTCTCCAGAAAACCCAGCCAGCCACAAGGATTTGGATGCCAAATTTTTTGACTGTGTTGGTCCTTGGCACAGCACACAAAAAATGCAATCCATTTTGGAGATGGCCAAGGAAGGACAAACCTTGGTGCGCAACTTGATGCAGCAACTCAAAGTGCAAAAAGACCAAAACCGCAAAACAGACTGACCGCTGTCCTATGCGATCACCCCGCTTCTTTCTTGTCCAAGACGACAAAATTTTAAGACTCACACAGGTGCTCTTGGACCCAAACGTGAGCGCTGAGCGGTTTCGTGCTTTTGAAGACTTTGTGAGCACCGATGTGCCTGACTTCAAAGCTTGGGTAGCGGACTTTCGAAAGCGTACTCAAACTCTCTTTCCAAGTGAGGTCCACATGGTCAAATCGGTGCCAGAGTTTCATGAACTCTTAGCCAAAGCAGACCATGTTTTTATTGAAAGCTTTGCCTTTGGCGCCAAGGAGATAGCCCTGGCAACACGCCTGAAATCGGTCCATCAATTTGGACTCCATACCGATCACATTGATCTTCAAGCCTGTCAGCATGCGAGCATCCCGGTTCACACCGTTCGGCGACTCACCAATATCGCCGTGGCTGAACACACCCTGATGCTTTGCTTGAATTTGGCCAGACGTTTTTCTTTTGTAAACGGACTCATTCGCTCGAGTGATTTAAAAAAGGCCGGATTGCCCTACCGCCCTTATGACTTGAGTCAAACGGCCAATGCCAACTACGGTCGAATCCCCAGTCTCACCACGCTTCACGGTAAAACCTTGGGACTGCTGGGCTTTGGGGAAATTGCCAAAGAGGTGGCAAATTTGGCGCAAGCTTTTGGCATGAAAATCCTCTGCCATCGGCGCACCCCCTTGAGCGCTGACGAGCAAAACCAATTTCAAGTGCAAAGCGTGGATTTTAAGAGCCTGCTCAGGCAGAGCCATTTTTTGAGCATTCACCTCCCGCTCCATGCAGCGACCCAAAATTTGATCAACGCCAAGGCTTTGGCCCTCATGCCAAAAGGTGCGTATTTGGTCAACACAGCCCGTGCGGCCATTGTTGAGCACGAGGCTCTTCGTGCCGCACTCGCTGACCAACATTTGGCAGGTGCAGCATTTGATGTGCACTACCAAGAACCGGCGAGCGAAGATGAAAGCTTGTTGGCCTTGCCCAATTTCATCTCCACCCCCCACATGTCGGGCACCTCTAGAGTGAACAATTTGTCAGACGTTGAGTCCATGATCAGGCCTTGCCTCATGCACCCCAACACCCAATCCAATCGGCATTTGTAGACCTTTTCACCATGACAAAAAGGATAACGCCATGCATATTCTCAAGACTCCTCACGCCATAGCTGCGATCGCCAAGCATTTTTTGCCCTTTGGACACGTGATCTTGTCCCTCGTCTTGAGTTTGTGGCCTCTTCATCAAGTTCACGCACAAAGTACAGAGCGACTCGATAAAGCCGCCTACCCAACAGCTTCAGCGCCTCAAGCTGCGGGCTTTATGGCCGACCTGCCGGGTGTCAATTTATGGTTCACCGATACCGGTGGCACTCATGACCAAGACGTTTTGATTCTGCTTCACCCCAACACCGGCAGCAGTGAGGTCTGGGCCGTACAGTCGTTGGTGTTTGCAAAAGCAGGCTTTCGAGTGATCGCGTTTGATCGCCGCGGTTGGGGTAAAAGCACCGCCAAAACCCAAGTCGACAATGGGGCAGGCAGCATTGCCCAGGACCTCGAAGCACTGGTTCAGCATCTAAAGATAGAGCACTTTCACCTTTTAGGGATTGCGGGCGGTGGTTTTGCCGCGGTTGACTATGCGGCTTGGAAGCCTGAACGCATCAAAAGCTTGATCGTAGGTGGCAGTACAGCTCAACTCTCAGAACCCACCATGAAAGAAGTGGTCGACCGAATTGAAATACCGGGCATTCGCAAAGTCCCCGCACACTTCAGGGAGGTTGGCCCCTCATTTCGTACACGCGATCCTGAAGGCACCCAGGCTTGGCTAGAGATCGAAGAGCGGTCCCAACAATCTGGGGCCAAGTCCCAAAACCTGCGCACACCCAATACTTTTGCAAAAATATCAACCATCAAGGCAACCACCTTGATCATAGCTGGCGGGGCCGATTTACTTGCACCTCCTGCACTCATGCGCTTATGGGTGAAATACCTGGATCATCCCCAGTGGGTCTTACTGCCTGAAGCGGGTCATGCGCTATCTTGGGAAGAGCCCGAACTCTTTGATCAAGCAGTCCTTGATTTTTTGAAAAAACATTGAAACCCTTTGTTTATCATGCTGACCCAAACTAAAATCAAAGGATCTTGGCCATGCAAATCAACACCCTCTTGAGTACAAGACTTCTGACCTCCATTGGCTTGCTGCTTTGTGGGTGGACTTGGAGTCTGCAAAGTAACTCACAAACGCCAGGCTACCCTCACCAACCCATCAAATTGGTCTCTCCCATCCCAGCAGGGGGTGCACCTGATCTGATCGCGCGCATCATGGCAGCCAAGCTCTCAGAATTGAGCTCACAAAATGTCGTTGTGGAGAACCGAGTGGGCTCGAACGGCTACATTGCGGCTGACTACGTAGCCCGCAGCCCCGCAGATGGCTACACTTTGCTCGTTTGCATGGACAGCACTTTCTCCATCAACCCCTACCTCTACAGCAAAGCAATCGTCGATGTGAACCGAGATTTAGTACCCATTGCGAGCTTAGGAGCCAATCAATTCATCTTGTCAGCCAACCCCAATCTGGGGTTGAAGAGCTTTGCCGATTTTATTGAGTTGGCCAAACACGCCAACCCACCGTTGGCCTATGCGTCTGCAGGCAACGGCTCGCAGCACCACTTGATCATGGAACTCCTCAAAGCGAGGTCCGGTATTGAACTCCTACACGTCCCCTACAAGGGTGGATCACCTGCCACCACGGCTACTGTGGGCGGAGAAGTCGCGGTGATGTTTGCCGGTACTTCCAACGCCAATTTACTCAAATCTGGCAAACTCAAAGCCTTGGCCTCCACCGGTGTGCGTCGCTCAAAAGCATTTCTCGATGTGCCCACCCTCAATGAAACTTATTCAGACTTTGAAGCCACCATTTGGATTGGTCTCTTTGGTCCCTCCCAACTCCCACAGCCCGTGGTGAATCAACTTAGAAGCTTGGTGAGTCAGGCTTTAAAATCGAATGATGTGGTGGAGAATTTATTCAAGTCAGGTGGAATCGAACCCTTACTCATGTCGCAAGATGAATTCAAGACCCTGATCGCCCAAGATCAAAAGAAATATTCCAAAATCATCGGGCAACTTCATTTGAAACTGGAGTAAAGACTGCTACTACTGAAAATTTCAACAACCCTAAATTCAATCAGCCAAACAGTAAAGAGCCTGGTCAATGTCAAATATTACCATCGGCCACCTGGCAGATCACGCGATATCGACCTGACCTTACCGGCAGTTTGTAAAACATCCAATGTTGAAATAGGTGACGCATGATTACCCCACTCACTGCGTATAAATGTCAGCACTTGCGCAACCTCTTGATCGCTCAAAATAGCTCTATACGGTGGCATGCCTAAAGGGGTGGGGTTTGAAGCTGTTGTTGGTGGAATGGCCCCCAATAAGACCAACTGCACCAAATTGTTGAAATAAATCGAAACAACGTTTCTGTTGTCGACCAGAGAAGGGTAATGATTGGGCAAGCCCACACCCTCTTTGCCATGACAGCTTTCGCAGTGTTTTTCGTAAATCGCTTTGCCAGCCTCCCGCCCAGGGCGCTTGTCCTTCATGTCACTGGCTTTAACAAGATCGTCTGTACTCGAACCTTTGACAGACTGCAAAAAAACAGCAATCGCTTGAGCGTCATCAGCACTCAAGTATTGCGCTCCTTTGTAGACGACCTCTGCCATGGGGCCAGAGACATAACCGTGTTGCGTGATCCCGTTTTGCAATAGGTTTACGATCTGTGGGATTGACCAGCCTTGAACGCCAGCTTGCTGTCTCATCCGCAAACTTGGAGCATACCAGGGGCCATTAGCCAAGAGATAGCCGCCAGCAAAGGCAGCATCTTTTAGACTGGAGCCCAAAAAGTTGCGAGGAGTATGACAGGAACCACAATGCATGAGGCCCGTGACCAAATAAGCACCGCGGTTCCAGAGCTTCGTTTGCAGGGGGTCGGTTTTGTAATCGTCGGGCTTGAAGTAAAGAGCCCGCCATATTCCAAGCCCCAGCTGCGTGTTGTAGGGCCATTTGAGAGTATTGGGTATGGCATCTTTCTTTTGTGGCGTCAGGGTCTGCAAATACCCAAACATGGCGTCTGAGTCTGACCTGTTGACTTGGGTCAGTTCAGGGTAGGGAAAAGCAGGTAACAAATAGGAACCATCTTTTGAACGACCTTCATGCAAAGCACGCCAAAAGTCGTCCCCAGACCATGAACCGATACCTGTTTCGAAGTCAGGGGTAAGGTTGGTTGAATAAACCCGACCGAACGGAGTTTCAATGGCCCTTCCACCTGCCATCAATAAACCAGCCTGTGCAGTATGACAGGATTGGCAATTACCAATGCGAGTCAAGTACTGCCCCTTGCGTTGCAAGTCGGTCAAGCGTGGGGTATTTAAATCAGGGATGGTCAATGTGGATAAAGATGTTGATGGCACACTCCCACAACGAACAGGCAACAAATTTGCTTTAACTCGATTTTGAGTGGCGGTTTGATGACCGTCTTTGGGCCAAGGTTGACTTGATATCCAAGCCGTGACGGCACTGATTTGATCCAATGAAAGTTTTTTAGCAACCTCAGCCATGCAATCAGGTTCTTGAGCTTGACGATGGTTTGTCCTCCATGCTCCCAACTGAGCGACCAAATAGTCTCTCGGCAAACCCAACAATCCAGGAATGCTCGAAGAGACACCGCCTGTTAGCATGAAGCCATGACATTCGGTACAAGCAGGAATGTTTAGCAAAGGTTCTCCTTGCGTGACCATCTTGCGCCCCATTTCCAATTGCTCTTTATTGCCTTTGTATTTTGTAGGTGGGGGATAAGAAGTATTTTGCATTGCAAAAAAGTGAGCGAGCTGATGCAAATAATCGGTGTTCACGTTTTCTAGCAAAAATGACATCTGTGGATAGATGCGCGTCCCATGCTGAAAGTTCAGAAGCTGGTTGTATAAATAGACCTCTGGCTTCCCGGTCAAGCGGGGAAAGTAACCAAAAGTTGTCGAGCGATCTTCTGGTCCGTGACAGCCCGTACATGCCTTGGAGATCTTGGCGTCGGGTTCGATCATGTGTCGAAAATCAATCGCAAAGCTGCTTGTTGAAAGTTGGAGCCCAAAGGCAACCAACACTCGAGCCCAAAAAACAAAACGAAAGAAGAACAACATTGCCCTATTATCTTATAAACAAATTAAACAAGGACAAGGAGAAAAAGTTAAACGGTTTATTTTTTATTCAATTAATAATTTAAGTTTCGTAGCCAACCATTTTGTTGATGTAGCCTGAACCGAAATGGTCGTAAATATTGCAAGAAAAGTAACTGCTGCAATAAGATTGGCATGTGGAGCATTGATACCTATAAGCATAGCTGCAAGCGCACCAGGAATAACGCCCGTTTCGCGTTTACATGACATAAAAATTAATTCATTCCTATGCCACTTGGCCTTGCTATCAGGTAGCGCACAGACCAAAACAGTTATAGGTCGCGCAATAAAAATCAAAAATAGTACAACACACATGCCAGAGATGAAATATAAATTAATTAATTTAAAATCAACTTGGGATCCCAAAATAATAAAAATAAACATCCTCATTATTAGTGAATTTGTGGCTATGAAATCATTAAATTCTATTTCTTCATTAGTAGATAATTTAAAGCCTAGGGAATCTTGATTTCCAAAAACAATACCGAATACAAAAACTGCCATAAAACCGCTTGAATGTAGACCATCCGCACCAACATAAGCCGCAATGACAGCCATCAGCGTAACAATTGGAGTAAATTCAGAAAGGAAATTGTATTTTTCATGAGAAATAAAAACGGCGGCAATAAAACCAAGAATACCGCCGACCAAAATACCAATAATTGATTGCTTAAAGAGATCTAAAAGGGTATGTACTATTTCAAAATCTCCACTTTTAAGCACCATATTTAATATGGTAAAAGTAAGTATGGCAGCCACTGCATCATTAAATGCTGACTCACTTATTATTGTGCTAGATACTCGATCACTAATTTTTATTTGCTTGAAAATTGGTATCAAAGTTGCGGGATCAGTAGAAGCAATCACAGCCCCCAATAAAAAAGCCTCTATTGGGGGAATATTTAATAAGTAATAGGCGGCACAAGCTGTTAACAAAGCAGTTAAAACAACACCTACGGTGGATAACATTAAAATTGTTACCCACACTTCTTTTAATATTTTCAAACGAACTGATGCACCTCCATCAAAAATAATTAAACTCGATCCAAAGATCATAATAATTTGATTAAAGCTTGATCCAGAATTTATATTGAGAATTCCTAGGCCTTCAGAACCAAAAAAAATGCCAAAAATTAAAAACATAACGACATCTGGAATTTTAAAAGATCGAGCCAAAACAATTGCAGTCATTCCAATAAAAAGAATACTACCAATTAAAAATAATAGATTTTTCGCAAGTTCGAGTGATAAAGAATTTGTCATTGTTTACTGCTAGTGTTTATGACTTAATGTTGTACTAACAGTAATAGCATATCAGCAATTCCAGTAATCCAAGCATGATCTCACGCCCAATTTCGTATAGCTGTTGTTTTAGAATACACCACTTTCTGATCTATGTTACTCTTGTTATTTCCAGAAAGCTCAAAGAATTTTTCTCCAAGCGCGTGCCATGCACCCAACCTGCATGACGTCATTGGAAAAAGTGACTTTGTAATGAAAGAAACCATCTGTGAAAACCAAGATATAAAAAGGCTCTGGAAAGATAAAAAATGTTAAAAATTGCACAATGGTTTGCCATCACAAATCTAGCATTTAAGCAGTGAGCACATCAGAAGAATGTTGCCAATATGCTGACTGCGCTACGAATTTAAAATCTCAGTCCGAGCGAAAATCACAAGCCATCTCTGAAGGTCTCTTTAGATAAGCCAAAAAACCACGGATTTACTCAATAAAGTTAAAACCAAATATGTCGCGCTACAATACGGATAAGATCTTTTATAGACCAACCAAAGATGCGCGATGATGGATGCTGATCAAACAAGGGTTTATGACAGCTACTACATGACAATTCACCCCCCAGCTTGACTGCATCGACGCGCTTTGTGCTGTTGTGGCATTCGACGATGCGACTGAAGTTTTTCCAAGGTACAAATTCTATGACCTGAGCGAAAAGAGTCTTGCCTTTGTTCATGATTAATTCCGAGTAAAATTAACCCGAAAGTATCACGCATAAAGAGACCAAATTTCAAATCGTGGACACCCCTAAATTCTTGTAAAACCCCATGGATATTAGTTCTCCCGATAGGTCCTTTAAATTAAACCGGACAGTAGTGAGGTTATTTAGTGTCTAAAAGTCAAACAATTTCAAAGTACAAGTTAATAAAGATATTTATATATATCTCATAAGCTTTTTACTGGCGGCTACTTTTCTAAATAATTCTTTAGCTGACGATATTCTCGCATTAGGGCTTGACTCAGTGAGTCAGATTAATCCTGTAGTTAGCGCGATAGATACTGGCGATACGTACGATAGCAGCAGCGGAATACTGACCATCCCTTTAGTCAATATTGGTGGAAATGGTGGCACTTTTTACTCCAAAGTCCAAATAACTGTGGCCTCTGTAGTTGCTGTCAACTCGGTCAATCGTCCTCCAGGGGGATATGACACCTTTGATCCAGCAACCAATCAGTTGGGTATTCCAACGGTGACAGTGGGCGACAGTACCTATAGCAACGTTTATATAACGGTTGGAAAAATACTGAGCATAGGTTCATCTTGTGTTTCAGCAATGGCTTGCGGGGTAGATATTTCTATCGCAACGAATGCAACTGGCTACGGTGGCACTGTGCCGACTGGATCAACTTCTTCAAGTACCACCATCACAAGCACTGATCGGATTTTGGTTGGAGGATCTTTGACGGTTGGTCAAAAAATTGTTTCTCCGAATGGCAGTTACCAGTTGATCCTACAACCCGATGGAAATTTTTGTTCTTACAAAATTATAACCGGGACCAACACCACAGTTTGGACAAGTACCTCTTGGTGTAGCATGGTCATGAAAGCAGATACTGTTCGCCTGACTGCGCAGGGGCAGATTCAACTCGTCAGTGTTGTTGCGTGTCCTGGAGGTAGCGAACAAGTGATGGCAGATTCCCCATCCGTAGCAAATGCAAATAGCTTAAGAATTTCAAATACAGGAAGTGTTGCACTCTATTCAACAAGTGGCTCTATTATTTGGTCTACTGCTACTGGTCTAACTACTCAAAGTACGAGTTTGTGCTGGAAATACCCCCCAATATTGCATCCTGATACCACTAAACAATCAACCACTTTAAGCGCACCTCCTGTTTCTTTGGGTACGTATTACAAGAAATATTTAACGACCAATGGCTTGAATATTGTAGGCACTTCAGCCGTTTCTGATACGACCATGAAAATCGTACATAAACAAATCGATAGCATGATCAATTCACTGGTCACACCAACCAACAAAACCAAGTTTGCTGGTTTGAATTTTATTGTGATGAGTCAATACGATAAACCAACTCAAATGCCATTGATGAGTATGATGCAAGCTACGGATTTACTTAATGTAGAAGTTAATACAAGAGGTTTTTCAAATGGTTTAGTTACATTAGTAACAGAAGAAATGATTTGTAGAACGGGTATAACCTCTCGCCCGACAGATACGACCTACAGAGCATTGGACCAAACTGTGCATGAGTTCGCCCATACAATAGCGAAAATCATTCACCTAGAGATCTTTTATGATGCCATCATAGCGACGAACAATTTAAATCCTTCAGCGCCAGGGTTTGGAGATGATGAATATTGGGCTTATTCAGTACAGGCTTGGTTTTCACAATCCAAAGCAAGTTCCCGTACTCGCAAGGAGCTACTTCAAATAGCACCAACCATGTATAACTACATCAATACGTTATTCATTAATGATGATAAATATCTTGTTTACTGCAGTGACTTTAGTTTACCAATGCAATAATTATAAGGTAGACAAATTTACTTGCTCTTAGCCCGAATTTCAATCACAGAATTCACTTTTTGAATGATTGAATTAGACGCTTGGGCTTATGCTTGTCATCCAGGCATCACATGGGTAAAGGACGTTCTGAGTGAAAAGAATGAGGTGAGCACTTTTCTGAGTGGCCCAAATTTGACCAAGTGTTCTAGCGTTCAGAAACCTGTGAAATCAAAACTATTTATATTGACGCAATAGGCTAAAAAAGTTCACAAAAATCCAATATCATTGAGTTGAAGAACGCACAAAGGCACTCGAACACAAGGACGCAGACAATCCAGCCTTGAAATAGAGACCCATGAAGGTCAATGGGGGTCCATGAAATGGTGTCGTCAATTTAAATCGATGGGTCAATCTCGATGGCAAATGTCACAGAAATAGCAGGCAACACCTCTTCCTCCTTGGCTCAAAAGCTGTCGGTGGGAGACACCTTGACCGGGGCCTTGACGCTCAAAGGGGGGTATGAGTATTACTCCATTCAGGTGACGGGCCCGTGTGTGCTGGAGCTCACCTACTCGGTGAACTCTCCCTCGTTGTCCAACTATGCCTACAACCTGAGCATCGCCAACGCTCAAAATCAAAAGATCACAGGCACGATCTTGGGTTATGGCTTGACATCATCCACCTTTGACACCTATTTGCCCTCTTCTGGCACCTACTACATCTACACCACCAACAACACCATCTTTTCAACCGACCCCTACACCTTCACCACGAGCTACAACAACGCACTCTTGGTCAATATTGAACAAAAGCCTTGCAACACCCTCAAAACCGCCAGCAAAATCCCATTGGGGGCCACCATCACGGGACAGATCAGCAGCACCAATGACCCGGGCTACTATGCATTCAGCGTGGCGCAGAGCTCTACGTATGCCATCAGCTTTGATTCGCCCATCACCTCGCTCGTGACGGCCAACAACGTGCAGATCAAAGGCGCCACCTACGCCGTCTCTGTGTTGGATTCGAGCGGTAAAACACTTCAAACTTACACCACTTTTTTTCAAAACACCTCGCCCACTTTGTTTGCCAACCTGACGCCTGGTAGCTACTATCTGCTCATCAACGGCGCGAGTGGCTACGATGGGGACAACTACGACTTTGCAATCAATAGCGTACCTCTCTCGAGCTCACAAGCCATCCGTGTTGGCGACAAGATCAGCGGCAATCTTCAATCGGGCTCGAGCCTCAAAACCTATGCCATCAGTTTGGTCGCCGGCAACTTTTATCAGTTAAACTGCGTTGCCAACACTTCGAGCGCATTGGGCGGGCTAACTGGAGAAAAATTATCCTTGATGAATCTCAATGGCGGTGTGTTGGAGAACAATCTCAATACACCGATTATTGACCAAAATGGCACCACCGAGAGCACCCTCAATCGAGAACCCTCGATTGAGCTCATTGCGCCCTACACAGGCACGTATTACCTGAGCGTGGACTCTCCCAGCAATGTCGGCTCCTTCACCCTAAGTGCCACTCAAAACAGCAAAAACGATTTGATTCAGGACATCAGCAAAAAGGCCACCTCCAGCAGTCCCAACGCCATTTGGAAAACCACACTCAACCAAACGCTGAATTTGACCTACGCGTTCATGACGAACAACCCGAGTTCTTCCCAGACTGGATTTGCCACCATGACGAGCGAGCAACAAGCCATGGTGCAAAAGGCACTTCAAACGGTCTCTTCACTGGTCAATATCACCTTCACCCTCACCACCGACGAAAAAACCGCCAATCTTCTGTACGGCACCAGCGCTCTCTCAGGCAGCAGTGGCCTCACGACCAATTTGAAGTTGAATTCAGACGGAAGTTATAAACAAAACGGGGTCTTCATCAACAACACCGGCACGACTTTATCGACCATGATGACCCAAGGGGGTTTTGGTTATCAAACACTCCTTCACGAAACCGGACATGCGCTAGGCCTCAAACACCCCGGGGAG
>CAILYC010000028.1 GCA_903838355.1 uncultured Burkholderiales bacterium
AAGCATGGACATCAACTTAACGCTCAACGCCATTGGAACCCTGACCGCCATGAACACGGCCACGGTTCGCTCCAAGGTCGACGGTGAACTCAAGGCCATTCGGTTTCAAGAGGGCAAAATGGTCAAGGCGGGCGAAGTGCTGGCGGAGGTGGACTCCAGGGCTTATGACGTGGCTTTGGCCCAAGCCTTGGGCCAGCTCAACAAAGACACGGCTTTGCTTCACAACGCGCAGTTGGATGCCAAGCGCTACAAAGAATTGTGGGCCCAAGACGCCATCGCCAAGCAGCAACTCGACACCCAAGAGGCCTTGGTCAAGCAACTCGAAGGCACCGTGCAAACCGACCAAGCCCAGGTCGACACGGCCAAACTCAATGTCAGCTACACCAAAGTGACGGCACCGATCGAGGGGCGTTTGGGCCTGAAAAGCGTCGATTTGGGCTCTTTGGTGAGAAGCTCGGATCCGGCTGGGATCGTCACCATCACCCAGACCCAACCGATGGCCGTGGTGTTCTCGGTCCCCGAGTCCCATGTGGCCTTGATCCAAAAGAAATTGAGCGCCAACGCGACCCTCCCCGTGGTGGCCTACGACCGGGACCAACGCCAAGTCTTGGCCAAGGGCCGCTTGCTCACCACCGACAACGCCATCGATGTGACGACCTCGACCTTGAAGGTCAAGGCCATCTTGGACAACAAAGAGGGGCGATTGTTTCCCAATCAATTCACCAATGTCCAACTCCAACTCGATGTGCTCAAAAACACCCTGGCCGTGCCGGCGAACGCCATTCAGCGTGGCAGCATCGGCACCTTTGTCCTCTTGGTAAGAGAAGACAAGAGTGTCAAAACCATCAAGGTCAATGTCTTGGCGTCCCAAGACAGCGTCCAAGCCATTGAGGTGCTTCAAGGCGCCCTTCATGTCGGCGACTTGGTGGTCACCGATGGCGCCGATCGCCTGAGAGACGGTGGGCGAGTCGAGGTGGTCAAACCCACAACGCCAGGCGGCGCCAACAAAAACGACATCCCCCGCGCGGGCCCTGGCAATGGCGCCAACACAGGTGATGGTGGCCGACCCAGCCCAGTCGCGCCCAGCAAATCCGAAGCAGCGAGCGCGTCGCCCGCAGTGCGGGGTCCAGGCGTTGCCAACCCCAATGCTGCTGCAGGGCCAGGCGCCGGTGCGGGCAAAGGTCCAGAGGCTTTGGGCGCTGTAGGAGGCTCAGGCCCAGGCCCAGGCGCGGGCGATGGTGCAGACGCCCGGGCCGAGCGGCCGCGGTGGATGGATCGCCTCCCGCCCGAGGTGGTCGAGCGCGTGAAAGCCATGAGTCCGGAAGAGCGTCGTGCGTTTTTCCAAAAAATGCGTGAACGCCGCCAGCAGCAACAAAGCGAGTGAGCACCATGGGCTCCAAAGGTTTCATGAAGTCCACTGATCTGACCCCCTCACGTTGAGAGTGCCCCACGCATGAATTTGTCGCGCCTCTTTATTCTTCGCCCCATTGCGACCTCGCTCATCATGCTGGCGATCGTGATCACCGGGGTGCTGGCCTATCGGCTCTTGCCCGTGAGCTCTTTGCCACAGGTGGACTATCCCACCTTGCAAGTCACCACCTTGTATCCTGGCGCCTCCCCAGAGGTCATCACGTCCTCCATCACCGCGCCACTTGAACGGCAATTTGGCCAAATGCCAGGACTCGATCAGATGAGCTCGGTGTCGTCTGGCGGTGCGTCGGTGATCACGCTGCGTTTCAGCCTGGATCTGACCCTCGATGTGGCCGAGCAACAAGTGCAAGCCGCCATCAATGCGGGGGGCAATTTGCTGCCCGCCGACTTGCCCATGCCCCCGATTTACAGCAAGGTCAACCCAGCCGATGCGCCGATTTTGACGCTCGCGGTGAGCTCGCCCACCTTGCCCATCATCACGGTCCACGACATGGTGGAAAACCGCCTGGCCCAGCGCCTCTCACAAGTCTCAGGCGTGGGACTCGTGAGTTTGGCAGGATCCAGACGCCCCTCGGTGCGGGTGCAAGTCAACCCCAAGGCCTTGGCGGGTGCGGGCTTCACCTTGGAGGACATCCGCACAGCCATCAACACCGCCAATGTGAACATCGCCAAAGGCAGTTTTGATGGGCCCAACCGGGCCTCAACCCTCGATGCCAACGACCAGTTGCGTTCAGCTGCGGACTATGCCTCACTCATTTTGGCGTATAAAAACGGCAACCCATTGCGCCTCAAAGATGTGGCGACCTTGGTTGACGCGCCCGAGAACGTGCGCCTCAAAGCCTGGGCCAATGAGCGCGACGCCATCATCATCAACATCCAGCGCCAACCCGGCGCCAACGTGATCGAGACAGTGCAGCGTCTCATGGCCGCACTGCCCCAGTTGAAAGCGAATTTGCCCGAGTCACTGGATGTGCAAGTGATGAACGACCGCACGGTCACCATCCGTGCCTCTGTTGAGGATGTGCAAATCGAGCTCATGCTCTCCATCGCCTTGGTGGTGCTCGTGATTTTTGTGTTTCTCAGAAGCGCCCAAGCCACCTTGATACCCAGTGTGGCCGTGCCCTTGTCCTTGATCGGCACCTTTGGCGTGATGTATTTGCTGGGTTTTTCCATCAACAACCTCACCTTGATGGCGCTCACCATTGCCACGGGCTTTGTGGTGGACGATGCGATTGTGATGATCGAGAACATTGCTCGGCACATTGAAATGGGCGAGACCCCCATG
>CAILYC010000029.1 GCA_903838355.1 uncultured Burkholderiales bacterium
ATTGCCACCGCCAAAAGTACCGAGGGAAAGGCATAGAAGACATCGAGCACGCGCATGATGACCATGTTCACACGCCCACCCACATAGCCGGCCAACAGCCCCAGGCTGGTGCCTATAAAGAAGGCGGCAAACACCGGGACCACGCCCATGAGCAAGGACAAGCGCCCACCGTACATCAAGCGTGTCAGCATGTCGCGTCCCAGTTCGTCGGCGCCAAGGGGGTAGCCAGGACTGCCCATGGGTAACAAACGCTTGAGCATGCTGGCTTTGTACGGGTCGGCAGGAGCCAACCAAGGTGCAAAAAGTGCTGCACACACGATCAACAACAGCACCAACGCACTGGCCATAGCGACTGGTTCTTGGCGCAATTGGCGAGCCACCACATGCCAGTAGCTGCGGTTGGGAATGGTGTTTTCACTCGGCTGGGTCATGTTGTTTTAACTTTCAGCTTCAACCTCGACCCATACGGGGATCAATCAATGGCTGCACAATATCAACCAACAAATTCAAGCCAACGAAGAACATGCACAGCACCAACAAAGTGCCTTGCAGCAAAGGCATATCGCGTTGAAAAATCGCGGTGTTGAGCAAAAAACCGGTGCCTGGCCAGGCAAATACCGTCTCCACCAAGATGGAGCCGCCCATCAAATAGCCCACTTGCAAACCGGCCACGGCCAAGACCGTGGGTGCGGTGTTTTTGGCCACATGGCGAAAGACGGCCATGCCACCCAAGCCACGTGCCCGCAGGGCCACCACAAACTCTTGCGCCAGCATGTCGGCCACCAAGGCGCGCACCGTGCGGGTGATGATCCCCATTGGAATCACCGACAAAGTGACCGAGGGCAACACCAGATAACGCACATGCTCCCAATCCCAGGCCCAATCGGTCGAGCCGCCGGGACCCGCCCCCATGGCTGGAAACCAACCAAGCCAAGTGGAAAAAATGATGGTCAGCACCAAGCCCAACCAGTAGTGGGGAATGCTCACACCCACCACCGATAAGGCCGTGGCGGCGCGGTCTACCGCATCGCCGTGCTTGTACCCGGCCAATGCGCCCAGCACACAACCCACCAGCACCCCCAAGCCCGAGGCGATACCCGCCAGCAACAAGGTGTTGCCCACGGCACTGAAGACTTCGCTGACCACTGAGCGCCCGGAAGCGATCGAGGTGCCCAGGTCGCCTTGCAGCGCACGCCACAGCCACATACCGTATTGCACTGGCACAGGCTTGTCCAAGCCGTAGGCGCTTTTCAAAGCCTCGATCACATCGGCAGGTGCATCGGCCGGTGCAATGGCGTTGAGCGGATCGCCCGGTGCCAAGTACACCAGCATGAACGACACCACGGTGACGCTGAGCGCAATAGGAAGCGCGTACAAGAGACGCTTGAGGATGTAGGTGAACATTTATTTCATGCGGATGGTGGTGAGGTCTTGGAACCAATGTTGTGCTTGCACAAACTCTTGCACTTTAGGCGAAATCGCGTGGGGGTTCAGGTCATGCACCACCCACAGCATCAGCGCATCATCCACCATGGTCTGATGAACTTCAGCCAACAATTTGTCTTGAATTTTGGGGTCAAAATTCTTGCGAATGGTGTCGATCGCGCCGTCCACTTTAAGATTGTTGTAGCCGCCCCAGTTCACACCATTGGGCGCGATGTAGCGGCTGTCCACAAAGCGGGTGATGGCGTAAAAGGGGTCGGCCGTGACGTAGCCCAAGTTGATCGCCGTAATACCTTTGCCCGCGTTCATCTCAGACGCGGCACCACTGCGCCAATGCAGGTACAAGTTCTCCAGCTCGACCACTTCAAATTCCAGTTGAATGCCCACTTCGGCCAAACTTTGCTGAATGAACTCGTTCATTGGGAGCGACAACATTTGGCCTGAACCGCCTTGAGCAATGATCACTTTGGCCTTGAGCGGTTTGGCCGGGCTGTAACCGGCTTGCGCCATGAGTTCTTTGGCGGTCTTCACGTCGTACTTCAAATCAAACGTGGGTTTACCGAACCAAGGATTGGTGGCATCTACCTGACCTTTGGCGGGTTTGGCCAGACCATTGAGCAGTTTCACGATCGCGTCACGGTCAATGGCCAGATTGGCCGCCTTGCGAACGCGAATGTCTGTCCAGGGTGAGCCGGGCAGGGTGGAGAAGTGGTACGGCCACACGTGCGGGGTCACGTTTTGCACAATTTTGAAGTTCGCGCTCTTGAGCTGCGGCAGCACGTCAGGTGGTGGCGTTTCGATGATGTCAACCTGGCCGTTGAGCAACGCATTGGCGCGGGTCATGGCATCGGGGATGGGCATCAAGATGATGCGGTCGGTCTTGGCCATGCGGGCCTTGTCCCAGTAGGCTGTGTTTTTGACCAACTCAGCGCGCTGACGCGGCACCAATTTATCGAGCTTGAAGGGGCCCGTGCCCGAGGGCTGGCTGGCGATCTTGTTCCAGTCGTGGCCTAGCATTTCCCACTGTGCCGGGCTGGAGATCAAGAACCAGGGCAACTGATAAGGGAACAGCGAGTCCACGTCTTTGGTGGTGATTTCCACTGTGTACTCGTCCACCATGCGGTAAGACGCAATAGAGGGAATGCGGGGGCGCACTTGTGCGCTCTGCTTGGCATCAAATTGGGGAGATTTATCGGACAAAACCTTGTCCAAGTTCCAGACCACCGCATCGGCTTTGAGCTCTGAGCCGTCATGGAACTTCACGCCCTTGCGCAGGGTGAAGAGCCATTTCTTGTTGTCTTTAGGATCGACCTTCCAGCTGCTGGCCAAGCCCGGTACCAGCTTACCTGGTCGAGTGGCAATGTTGGCTTCCCAAGCTACAAGCGGGTCATAAATCGTGTGGCCAGTGAACTGATATGCTCCGGCGCCACGGTCGGGTTGACCGGTGGTGAGGGGGATGTCGGCCATGGAGATGCCATAGCGCGCCACGGTTTCGGCCTGTGCACCGGTGTACATCAGCACAGCCACAGGCAATGCAACCAACCAGCGCGGTATTTGCTTGCGAACAGAATTCATGAAGGGCTCCAAAGTGAAATGAAAACTTTGGGGATTGCATGCAACGTGCCAATTTGGGTGATTTGAATTTATTTTGTCTAGACTGTTGTTTTAATTCATTTTTTTTGACAATTCATGGCTTGAGGTTGTTTTAACACGAAGAGTGAGTCCGCGTCACTCAAGCCATCTTGCATGCAATCGCACCAAATTAAAGCAAATCGAGGTTTCTTTGCACACAATCGGTGTGCTCTGCGCACGCATGTTTACGCCACTGCTAAACGCCCGGCCTGATTGACATCCTCCCGGCCCTGAAGAGACCGGGATTCCTACGGTGCTCCGCATGAGAAACCTCATGCGTAGTCACTTCAGTGGGTTCTTGCTTCACTGAGGCTGGTTTCGTCGTGGTCTTACGACCCCGGCCAGAGCCTTCCTCTGCACAGGCTAACAAGCGCTGCCCGCGCTCTAAAATATTGATCGCGCCGACCACATCGGCATTTTCTGCGTAGCCACAAGCGGCACACAAGAGCTCGGCTTGTTGACCAGACCGATGACAAGCTATGCACCAAAGATGACCAAAGAATTTTGAATCTCAATCCCAACCTTGGCGCCAGACTTCATCATTTTGCAGATCACGCCAGGAGATGATCTGCGTGGCCTTTGAAAACACAGCTTCAATTTCCACTAGTTCAATCGGATCGGTGGGCAGCTCGGGTTGAATCACCCGAATGACCAAGAAGTGTTTTTATTTGGCAATGGCCTCGGAGATGAATTTTCAATGACAAAAAGGTTTGAAGGGTTGACTTACTTTTTATAGATCATATACTTGTATAGCACTTTGGAGAAAGCAATGTTGGCCTTAAGACTGCCTGAGGATATTGAACTTCGTTTGGAGAAGCTTGCCAAGATGACGGGCCGAACCAAAAGCTTTTATGCCCGTGAAGCTATCGTTGAGCACCTGGATGATTTAGAGGACTTGTTTCTTGCTGAAAAACGCCTGGGCAAGGTGCTCTCCGGTAAAAGCAAAACCTTCAGCCTAGCCGAAGTGGAGGCTGAACTTGGTTTGGGCCATTGAGTTTGATGAAGCTGCCAAAAAAGAACTTGCTAAGCTTGATCGACAAGTTGCACAAAGGTTGTTGGATTTTTTGACGCAACGGGTCAACAGCCTCAAAGACCCACGCAGTGTAGGTCAGGCCCTTAAAGGCTCCAAGCTGGGTGAGTTTTGGAAATACAGGGTGGGAGACTTTAGAATCATTGCCAATATTCAAGACCAAAAAATGATCATCTTGGTTTTACG